>JBCCQJ010000037.1:0-21748 GCA_039024395.1 Bacteroidota bacterium
ACTGTCCGGCCCCGCCGGGGTCGGTCGCGCGTGTCCTTGGGGCGCGCCCCCTTTTTTTGTTTTTCCATCCGCCCACCCGCCCCCCCGCCCCCCCCCCCCCGGGGGGGGGGGTGGGCAAGGGGGGGGCGCGCCGCCCGCCCCCCGCGGGGGGGGGGGGGGGGGGGGCCCGCCGATCCTGAGGCTGCCGCGGCGGCCGATTTAGCGCCTCCCGGAGCCTGCCCCCGCCAAGGCGGATGATGCGAGGTCCCCTTTCCCCCGGGGACAGGGTGAGGGGCCACCGCCTCGGGGTCGGGTGTGGCGGTCGATTCGTCGCCCCCCTCCCAGCCTCACCCCGCTGGGGGGAGGAGAACGAGAGTCACTGAAGCGGCCAGTCCCGAGGCGGTGCCAGCCGGATCGGCCGCTCAGGCGGCGGTCCGCGGTCCGTCGTCCGCGGTCCGTGGTCTGCGGTCCCGCCTCGCCCCGAGGCGGCGGTCGGTCCCGCTCAATCGATCCAGACCGTCTTGGCGTTCACGAACGCGTGGATCCCCTCGCGGCCCAGCTCGCGGCCATACCCCGAGTCGCCGATGCCGCCGAAGGGGAGGTGGGGGTGGCTCTTCGTCATCGCGTTGACGAACACGGCGCCGGACCGGATCTGCCGCGCGATCCGCTCGCCGCGCTCGACGTCGGCCGTCCACACGCTGCCGCCGAGGCCGAAGCGCGTGGCGTTCGCCAGCCGCACCGCCTCGGCCGCGTCGGCCGCGACCGTGAGCGCGGCGACCGGGCCGAAGATCTCCTCCTCGAAGGCGACCGATCCCGCCTCGACGCCCGTCAGGACCGTCGGCGGGTAGTAGAAGCCCACTCCGCCCGGGATCTCGCCGCCCCCCTCGAGGCGGGCGCCAGTGGCGACGGACCGCTCCACCTGGTCGTGGACCTCGGCGCGCAGGTCGGCGCGCGCGAGCGGACCGAGGTCGACCTCCGTCGTCGGGTCGCCGACGGTGAGGCCGCGCATCCGCTCGACGAACGCCTCGGTGAAGGCCTCGGCGATGGGCGCCTCGAGGAGGAATCGCTTGGCCGCGATGCAGCTCTGGCCGTTGTTCTGCACGCGCGCCTGCACGCCCACCTCGACGGCCCGGTCGAGGTCGGCGTCGGCGAGGACGACGAACGCGTCGGTCCCGCCCAGCTCCAGGAGCGACGGCTTCAGCGCCTCGCCGGCGGCCCGGCCGACGGCGCGCCCGGCGCCCTCGCTGCCCGTCAGCGTGACGGCGGCCACGCGGCGGTCGTGGATGACGCTCTCCACCCGGTCCGTCTCGATGGGGAGGTGCTGCAAAACGCCCGCCTCGAAGCCCGCCTCGTCGAAGAGGCCCGCGATGGCCTCGCCGCAGCCGAGGACGTTGGTGGCGTGCTTGAGCAGTCCCACGCCGCCCGCCATGACCGTCGGCGCGGCGAACCGGAAGACCTGCCAGTAGGGGAAGTTCCACGGCATGACGGCCAGCACCGGCCCCAGCGGCTCGTAGGCCACGAACGACCGCGCCGCCTCGGTGTCGCGCGGGGCGTCGGCGAGGAAGGCCTCGGCGTGGTCGGCGTAGTAGCGGCAGACCCGGGCGCACTTCTCGGCCTCGGCGACGGCCTGAGCGAGCGGCTTGCCCATCTCGCCCGTCATGAGCCGGGCGTGGGTCTCGGCGTCGCGCTCGAGCAGGTCCCCGAGGCGGCGCATGGTCTCGGCGCGCTGGGCGAAGGACGTGCGGCGGTGCCGGTCGAAGGCCGCCTCGGCGCGGTCGAGCGCCGCCTCGATGGCGGCCCCTCCGAGGAGGGCGTACGTCTCGATGGGCTCGCCGGTCGCAGGGTTGACGGTGGTGGCCTCGGGCATGACGAGTGGGGCGGAGGGCGACAGAGACGACGGCCGCGGGCGGAGAGTTCGGCTTCACCGAGGCGGCTCTGCGTCCGCGTGGAGAGCCGGTTGACGCACGGAAGCCCCCTGGCCTGGGCAGGTCGACCGCGCTCGTCCCTCCGTTTCTCCGCGCGCGGAGCGCGCCCTCCACGCCTCCCGTTCTTTTCAGCTTTCAGTGATCCGTGAAAATCCCCCGGTGCGGGTTGCCTCCTGGAACGCTTCTGGGGAGATTCCGGCGACCCCCTCATCGTGTATGGCCTCGTCTGGTACGCTGCGTCGGAGCGCCCGCCTCGTGCGGTCGTGGATTGGAGCGCTCCGAGGCCCGGCCGAGCGGCGTGGCCCCGTCGCCCGCACCGAGGCCGAGATGGGCGAGGTCAGTGCGCGCGGCGTCGCGCGGCGCGACATCGAGGCCCTCGTCGGGATGCCGGTCGGCGACCTCAACCTCTACGAGCACGCCCTCCGCCACCGGTCGCTCTTCCGCGGCCTGCCGACCGACGGCACCGAGTCGAACGAGCGGCTCGAGTTCCTGGGCGACGCCGTGCTGGGCGCCGTCGTCGCCGAGCGCATGTACAGGGCGTTCCCGGACCGGTCCGAAGGCCTGCTCACGCGCACGCGCGCGCTGCTGGTCAACGGCAAGGCGCTCGCCGGCTTCGCCGAGATGATCGGGCTGGCGCCGCTGGTGCTGATGAGCGACAACATGGAGGGCTCCGACGGCCGCTCGAACCAGACCATCCTGGCCGACGCCTTCGAGGCGGTCGTGGGCGCGGTCTACCTCGACCTCGGGTTTGCGGCGGCGCGGCGGTTCGTCAACCGCGTCCTCGACGAGTGCGTCGACCTCCGCGAGGCGGCCGCCGACCGGAGCAACTACAAGAGCCTTCTGCTGGAGCACGTCCAGGCCCTCGGGATGGAGCAGCCCAGCTACCGCGTGCTCGCCGAGGAGGGGCCGAGCCACGACCGCCGCTTCACCGTCGCCGCCGTCGTCGACGGCGTGGCCCTGGGCGAGGGCCGCGACCGCTCCAAGAAGAGCGCCGAGCAGTCGGCGGCCCAGCAGGCGCTGACCGTCCTGCGCGAGCGCGCCGAAGCCGAGGCCGCGGCCAACAGCGACGACCCCGAGCCGGAGAAGACCCTTGGCCGCGAGCTGTAGCCCCCTCGTCGAGATCCCCGCCCGCCTCGGGGCCGGGTCACGCCAGCCCCGAGGCGGCGAATCGCCTGCGAAGAGAGACCGCCCGTGAACCGCCTGCCGCGCCTGCGGCGTTGCTTTTTCCTCCCCCACGCCTGACCCGCTCCCATGGAGATCGCTGTCCCGGCCGCCCTCGCCGCCCACCCCGACCGCTTCGCCGACCGCCACCTCGGGCCGTCCGCCGCGGAGCAAGCTGAAATGCTGGACGCCCTCGGGTTCGACGCGCTCGACGCGCTGTCCGACGCCGCCGTGCCGGCCGCCATCCAGCTCGGCCGCGCGCTCGACCTGCCCGACGCCCGCAGCGAGCACGAGCTGCTGGCCGAGCTGCAGGAGCTGGCCGAGCTCAACACACCGGCGCGGTCCTACCTCGGGATGGGCTACCACGGCACGCTGACGCCGCCGGTGATCCAGCGCAACGTGCTCGAGAATCCCGGCTGGTACACCCAGTACACGCCCTACCAGGCCGAGATCGCGCAGGGCCGCCTCGAGGCGCTGCTCAACTTCCAGACGGTGGTGTCCGACCTGACGGGCCTGCCCGTCGCCAACGCCTCGCTCCTGGACGAGGGCACGGCCGCCGCCGAGGCGATGTCGCTCTTCGCCGGCGCCCACCGCGGCAAGCGCTCCACGTTCTTCGTCGACGCGCGGTGCCACCCGCAGACGATCGCGGTCGTCACGATGCGGGCCGAGCCGGTCGGCATCGAGGTGGTCGTGGGCGACGCGCCCGCGTTCGAGCCCGGCGACGACACGATCGGCGCGCTCGTCCAGTACCCGACGACCGACGGCGAGATCGTCGACTACGGCGCCTTCACCGAGGCGGTCCACGCCGCGGGCGGCTACGTGGCGGCGGCGACGGATCTCCTGGCCCTCACCCTGATCGAGGCGCCCGGCACGTGGGGCGCCGACGTGGCGCTGGGCTCCAGCCAGCGCTTCGGCGTGCCGATGGGCTTCGGCGGCCCGCACGCGGCCTTCTTCGCGACCACCGAGAAGCACGCGCGCAAGATCCCCGGCCGCATCATCGGCGTCAGCCAGGACCGCCACGGCGACACGGCGCTGCGGATGGCGCTCCAGACGCGCGAGCAGCACATCCGCCGCGAGAAGGCGACCTCCAACATCTGCACCGCGCAGGTGCTGCTGGCCAACATCGCCGGCTTCTACGCGGTCTACCACGGGCCGGACGGCCTGACCCAGATCGCCGAGTTCGTGCACGGCCAGACGCGCCGCCTCGGGGCCGCGCTCGCGACGGCCGGCCACGAGGTGATGCACGACGCCTTTTTCGATACGCTGCGGGTCCGCCTCGGGGCGGAGGCCGGCGACGTGGCCGAGGTGGCCCGCGACGCGTACGGCATCAACCTGCGGGCGTACGCCGACGGGACGGTCGGCGTCGCGCTCGACGAGACCGTCACCGACGCCGACCTCGCCGACCTCGTCGAGGCCTTCGGCGGCTCGCTCCTCCCCGAGGCGGACGGCGCGGGCTACGTGGGCCCGCTCGCGCGCACGACCGGCTTCCTCGAGCACCCCACGTTCTCGCGCTACCGCTCCGAGCACGAGATGCTGCGCTACCTCAAGCGGCTCGAGAACAAGGACCTCTCGCTGGTCCACTCGATGATCCCGCTCGGGAGCTGCACGATGAAGCTCAACGCGACGGCCGAGATGATGCCGATCACGTTCCCCGGCTTCGCGAACGTCCACCCGTTCGCGCCCGACGACCAGACCGAGGGCTACGAGGAGGTCGTCGACACGCTCGAGGAGTGGCTGGCCGAGATCACGGGCTTCGACGCCGTCTCGCTCCAGCCCAACTCGGGGGCGATGGGCGAGTACACGGGCCTGCTCACGATCCGCGCCTACCACCTCTCGCGCGGCGACACGCAGCGGACGGCCTGCCTCATCCCGACCTCCGCCCACGGCACCAACCCCGCCTCGGCGGTGATGGCCGGCATGGACGTGGTCGCGGTGGCCGTCACCGAGTCGGGCGAGGTGGACCTGGACGACCTCCGCGCCAAGGCCGAGGCGAACGCCGACCGTCTGGCCGCGCTCATGATCACCTACCCGAGCACGCACGGCGTCTTCGAGACGACCATCCAGGAGATGGCCGACATCGTTCACCAGGCAGGCGGGCTCGTCTACATGGACGGCGCCAACCTGAACGCGCAGGTCGGGCTCTGCCGGCCGGGCGACTACGGGATGGACGTGTGCCACCTCAACCTGCACAAGACGTTCGCCATTCCCCACGGCGGCGGCGGGCCGGGGATGGGGCCGATCGGGGTCGTCGAGCGGCTGGCGCCGTTCCTGCCCGGCCACCCCGTCGTGCCGACGGGCGGCGAGGCCGCCATCGGGCCGGTCGCGGCGGCGCCGTACGGCAGCACGCTCGTGGGGCTCATCTCGTGGGCCTACATCGCCATGATGGGCGCCGACGGGCTCAAGCGCGCCAGCCAGATCTCGATCCTCAACGCCAACTACATGGCCAAGCGGCTCGAGGGCCACTACGACGTGCTCTACCGCGGGCCGGGCGGGCTCGTCGCCCACGAGTTCATCCTCGACGTGCGGCCGTTCCAGGCGGCCGGCATCTCGGCCGAGGACATCGCCAAGCGCCTCATCGACTACGGCTTCCACGCGCCCACGATGAGCTGGCCGGTGACGGGCACGCTCATGGTCGAGCCCACCGAGTCGGAGTCGAAGGAGGAGCTCGACCGCTTCTGCGACGCCATGATCGCGATCCGCACCGAGATCCAGGAGGTCGAGCTGGGCACGGCCGACGCCGACGACAACGTGCTCAAGAACGCGCCCCACACCGTCGCCGAGGTCACCGCCGACGCCTGGCCGCACGCCTACACGCGCGAGCAGGCGGCGTGGCCGGCCCCGTGGAGCCGCGAGCAGAAGTTCTGGCCGACCGTCGGGCGCGTCGACAACGCCTACGGCGACCGCAACCTCGTCTGCTCGTGCCCGCCGATGGAGGACTACGCGTGAGGCCGCTCCGCCTCGGGGCCGTTCTCCTCGCCGCCTCGGGGCTGGCGGGATGCGCCGCCTCGGGGCCGCCCGCCCTCCCCGAGGCGGGACCACTCGCCTCGGCGTCCCTTGTGGGCGAGTGGGCGAGCGTCGACACGACCGCGCAGACGTTCACCACGGGCGACGGCGACGTCGTCGGGGTCCGGACCCTCCTGATGCACCTCTCGATCTCGGACTCGACGTGGACCGAGACGCGCGTCGTGGACGGCATCGGGTCTCGACCGACGGGCTACAACGGCGGGCACGTGACCTACAGGTACCGTCTGACCGGCGACTCGCTCGTGTTCGGCGTCGCGCCCGATGACCTGACCGCCGGGACCGTCTCCCTCCAGGATGACACACTCTCGGTCGAGATCGACGTGTCGCAGGGTGAGGTCACTCACTACCGAGAGGTCGTCCGCCAGCGGTTCGTCCGGAGCGAGCCGCTGCGCATCCCGCCCGAGATCGTCGGCTTCTGGACGGGCGTGTCCAAGCCCGACGCGGCAGGCGTCCCGGCCGGGATCGCCTTTCGGTTCCACGCCGACGGGACGCTCGAGAACGGCTGGGGCGAGACCGAGGGCGCGTTCGTCGTCGCCGGGCCGTACCTGCTTCTCCAGGCCCGCTATTCGACCAACATCGCGAGGATGGAGCTGGACCCCGCCGTCGAGGTCGAGCCCGGTGTGACGACCTCCGCCTTGCGCCTCTACGAGGCGGACGGCGACGAGGGGCCGCTCATCCTCTACCGCCGCTGATGCCTGGGGCTCGTCTCCGACATGCGCACGGAGCACTGGTGGTTCTCGCCGGAGCCGTGGTCTTCGCCGCCTCGGGGCTGGCCGGCTGTACCGCTTCGGGGCCGAGATCCCTCCCCGAGGCAGAGCCGGTTCCCGGCCCCACCGAGGCGGGGTCGATCCTCGGCGAGTGGGCGAGCGTCGACACGCTGAGCCAGACGTTCGAGGTCGGCGACGGCGAGGTCATCGAGTCGCAGACCCTCTTCGTTCACCTGTCGATCTCGGACTCGACGTGGACCGAGACGATCGTCTCCTCGGGCTCGCACGGGCTCGGCGCCACGCCGTACACGGGCCGGCAGGCCACGCTTGCCTACCGCGTCTCCGGCGACTCGGTCACGGTCGACTACGCCCCGCCGGTCGCGCCGGTGAGGGGGACCGCTATCGTCCGGGAAGACACGCTCACCGTCGAGGTTAGACTCGAGCGCGGCGAGACGATCCGCCAGCGATTCGTCCAGAGCGAGCCCCTGCGCGTCCCGCCCGCCCTGCTCGGGTTCTGGGTGGGCCTGTCCGAGCCCGACGCCGCCGGCGTGCCGGCCGAGCTCGGGTTCCGGTTCCACGCCGACGGCACGTTCGAGAACGGCTGGGGCGAGCCCGAGGGGACGTTCGTCGTCGCCGGTCCGTACCTGCTGATGCGGAACGCACGCGGGTCGGGCGCCCTCTCGGGAGAGACCGGGGACGCCGAGACCGACGCCCTTCTGGCGTCGCTGTTCGACAGGGTCGCAGAGATGGACCTCGACCCCGCGTTCGAGGCCGAACCCGGCGTGGTGGTCCCAGCCCTTCGCCTCGGGGCCGGAGGCGAGGCCGTCGTCCTGTTCCGCCGGTCGCCGTAGTCCTCCAGCCCTGACCGTCGCGCCCGCCGCAGAGGAGCGCGGGGCTGCCCTCCGATGACCATCTACGGCAGGTCGGCCTCGGCAAGCGCGTGGGCCCGTCTAGAGGACATTGCGCTGAGGTGCGGTGCACACATCTCGCTGGAACTCGTCACAGCGTTCGAGAGAAGGGCATCTCTGGCGCACTGAACCACGGCCCCACTGACTCTGGCGAGCAGCGTTTCGAACATCGAGGCGGTTGAGCACGCGGGCCACGCCGAGGGCGACG
The DNA here is from genome assembly GCA_039024395.1 of Bacteroidota bacterium. Taxonomy (GTDB): domain Bacteria; phylum Bacteroidota; class Rhodothermia; order Rhodothermales; family Rubricoccaceae; genus Rubrivirga. Next base: position 7,913 of record JBCCQJ010000037.1, read on the forward strand.
GCCTCTCGGCGCAGCTCGTCCACGAGGCGGAGGGCCTGGGCGTGGGTCAGGGGCCGCTCGCGCGCCGGCGGTCGAGGGCGTCCACGGCGGCGACGCCGGGGCGGCGCATGGCGGAGTGTACGTTGGAGGCTTCACGCTGTGCCGCCTCGGGGAGGATGACTGAGAGATCGACCGTCGACGAGATCCGCGCCCGCTTCGACGCCGACGTCGAGCGGTTCTCGAACCTCGACACCGGCCAGGCGACGGCCATCGACGCGCGGCTGATGCTCGACCTCCTCGCCGAGGCGACCGCCGCGGTGACGCCCCACGCCCGCGACGTGCTCGACATCGGCTGCGGCGCGGGCAACGACACGCTCCGCCTGCTCCAGGAGCTGCCCGGTCTGCGCGCCGACCTCGTCGACCTCAGCCGGCCCATGCTCGACCGCGCCGTCGAGCGCGTCGGGGCCGTCGCGCAGCACGCCCCGACGGCGATCCAGGCCGACATCCGCGACCTCGACCTCGGCGAGTGCCGCTACGACCTCGTCGTGACCGGCGCCGCGCTCCACCACCTCCGCACCGAGGCGGAGTGGGAGGCCGTCTTCGCCTCGGTGCACCGCGCCCTCCGCCCCGGCGGCTCGTTCTGGGTCTCCGACCTCGTCACCCACGACATCGAGGCGGTGCAGGCGCGGATGTGGCAGCGCTACGGCGCAACCCTGGCCGACCTCCGCGACGAGGCCTACCGCGACCACGTGTTCGCCTACATCGCACGTGAGGACACGCCCCGGTCGCTCGTCTACCAGCTCGACCTGCTGCGACGCGTGGGCTTCCGGAGCGTGGACGTGCTGCACAAGTCGAGCGTGTTCGCCGCCTTCGGGGGCGTCCGCTAGAGTCGGTCAGAGGCTCTGGACGAGGACGAGCGGGCGTCCGGGGCACTCGCCTCGGGTTGAACGTCAACCGCGTGTTCGGGCTGTCGCCGACCGCCTCGGAGGCAGAGGACGTGAGGAACGGCCGACCGCTCTCGGCCCCGAGGCGGCCAGACGACTGGTTTTCGGGAATCGACCGACCGCCTCGGGGTCGCGCGGGGGTGACACTCTGGGCCGGAGAAGTGCGCCCCTTAATCGGAATCGGAGGCCGCCGATAGGGACACCGTCCCCGGACCGTGGGTCCCGTCCCCCCGCCCGCGCCGGACCACCCCCCTTCTCCGATGGATCGACGCGCCTTCCTGGGGCGGACACGGCCGCCCTCGGCCCGTGCCGCCGCGCCTCCCACCCCCGCCCTCCGTACCGCTGTCGCCCAGGCGCCGGCGGTTCACGCGCCGGCGGCCCATGCCCCAGAGGCGTCCGCCCCCGCGGTTCGCGCCTCCGTGGTCCACGCCCACGCGACGGCGCGGGCCGACCTCTCGCCGGTCACGGGGGCGTGGACGCAGGACCGTGCCACCCACCTCGTCCGCCGGACGCACTTTGGCGCGTCGCGGGCCGACGTCGTCTCGGCGCTGACGCGCGGCAGCGCGGCGGCCGCGGTCGACGCCATGATCGCGGCGGCGACGAGCCGGCCCCTCCCCGACGAGCCGTCGTGGGCGGACTCGACAACCTCGAACGCCGGCACCAACATCGAGCGGGTCTACCAGTGGCAGCGCGGCTGGTACGCCGAGATGATCGACGGCGGGCTGCGCGAGAAGATGCTGCTCTTCTGGCACGACCACTTCGCGACCGGCCACGCGGTCTACTACCACGCCGCCTTCGCCGTCGACTACCTCACGTTCCTGCGCGAGCGCGCGATGGGGCCGCTGCGGCCCATGCTGGAGGGCATCGGCAAGCGGCCGGCCATGCTGCGGTTCCTCGACAACGACACGAACCGCGTGGGCGACATCAACGAGAACTACGCCCGCGAAATCCTGGAGCTGTTCTCGATGGGCATCCGGGGCCCCAACGGCCAGGACAACTACACGCAGCAGGACATCATCGAGACCGCGCGCGCCCTCACCGGGTGGGTCGTCAACGAGAACCGCATCCGCGGCGACTTCGTCGCGAGCCGCCACGACACGGGCGTCAAGACGATCCTCGGCCAGACGGGCGCCTGGACGGTCGACCGCGACCGCGACGACGTCGTCGACCTCATCTTCTCGCAGCGCGGCGACGCCGTCGCGCACTTCATCGCGGGCAAGCTCTACTCGTGGTTCGTCCACCCGGTCCCGAACGCGGGCGTGGTGACGGCGCTCGCGAGCGTGCTCCGGGCCAACGACTACGACACGTCGGTCGCGTTGCGGGCGCTGCTGACGAGCGCGCACTTCTACGACCCGGCCGTGGTGGGGGCGCGGATCAAGGCGCCGATGGAGCTGCTGCTCGGGCTGACGCGCGAGCTGGCGATCACGCCCTCGCAGGCGACGCTCGAGCGCTTCCGCGTGGCGAGCCAGTCGATCGGGCAGGAGGTGCTCAACCCGCCGTCGGTCGAGGGCTGGCCGGGCTACGACGACCCGCTCGAGTACCGGGCCTGGGTCACGACCGGGACGATCCCCGAGCGGCGCGGCATGGCCGACGACGCCGTCTTCGGCAGCGGCGTGTTCGCCGAATACGACCCGATCCCGCTCGTCGAGCAGCTCTCGGACAAGTTCGACCCCTACCGCATCGCGCGCGACTTCGCCGAACACTTCCTGGCGGTGCCCATCACCGAGGCGGTCTCCGACGCGCTCGCCGAGCAGACGGTGCTCGACAGCGTGCCGACGTCCTACACCCGCGCCGAGCGCCAGGGCTTCTGGACCGAGATCGTGCTCACCGAGGAGGCCGTCGCCGCCGAGCGGCTGCGCAACCTCATCTCGGCGCTCGTCAACCTCCCCGAATACCAGCTCGTCTAGGCCATGTGCGACCATCACACCACGCCGAAGCGACGGGCCATCTCCCTGGACTTCGGCCGCGACCACGACCGCGACCACGCCGCGTGGAGCCGGCGCGACTTCCTCACCGGCGCGACCGCGGCGGCAGCCGGCGCCTTCGTGCTCGGCACCGGCGCCAGCGCGCGGACCGTCCGCGCGGCCTCTCACACGCCGCTGCTGCGCGCGCTCGGCGAGCAGCAGACCGACCGCGTCCTCGTCATCATCCAGCTCGGCGGCGGCAACGACGGCCTCAACATGGTCGTCCCGTACACGAGCGACGCCTACTACCGCCGCCGCCCGACGATCGGGCAGCAGCAGTCGTCGCTGATGATGCTCGACGGCGACTACGGCCTCCACGGAGCCATGTCGTCGCTCGAGCCGATGTGGGGCGAGGGCGACATGGCCGTCATCCACTCGGCCGGCTACCCCAACCACAGCCGCTCGCACTTCCGCTCGACCGACATCTGGGTGACGGCCTCGAACGCCAACGAGACGCGCCAGGACGGCTGGACGGGCCGCTACGTCGACCGGGCGTTCCCGGGCCACGTCAACGAGCCGCTCGACTACCCGGTCGCGATCCGGATCGGCGGGGCGTCGTCGCTGCTCGTCCGCGGCTCGGGCGGCAGCCTGGGCATGAGCTTCTCGAACGCGAGCCAGTTCGACCGCCTCGCGCAGACGGGCCAGTTCTACGACGAGGCCGACGTGCCGAACACGCTCGCCGGCGAGGAACTGCGCTTCGTGCGCGAGATCTACAACTCGGGCCTCCGCTACCGCGACGCCGTCTTCAACGCCTCGCAGAGCGGCGAGAACGACCCCGAGGCGGGCTACCCCGGCGGTGGCCTCGCGTCGTCGCTCTCGAGCGTGGCGCGGCTCATCAAGGGCGGCCTGCCGTCGCGGATGTTCGCCGTCTCGATCGGCGGCTTCGACACGCACTCGAACCAGCTCAACCGACAGCCGCAGCTTCTGGCCCAGATCGCCGACGCGGTCACGGCCTTCTACGCCGACCTCGGCGTCGACGGCAGCCGCGTGCTGACGATGACGTTCTCGGAGTTCGGCCGCACGATCAGCCAGAACGGCTCGGCCGGGACCGACCACGCGACGGCCTCGCCGCTGCTCGTCTTCGGCGGCGGCGTCGGCGGCGGGCTCTACGGCGACGGCCCGGGGCCGGTGCTCGAGACGCTCGCCAACAACCAGAACTCGCTGCCCACCTCGGTCGACTTCCGCCGCGTCTACGCGAGCGTGCTCACCGAGTGGTTCGGGCTCGCGCCGGAGGACACGGCCGCCGTCCTGGGCGGCGGCTTCAGCCCGCTCGCCGGGCTCGTGGCGAGCCCGATCTCGGTCAGCTCCGACGCCGCCCCCGAGGCGGCCGGGCTGTCGCTCGGGCCGGTGGCGCCCAACCCGATCGCGGGCCGCGCCGTGGTGCCGTTCGCGCTCGACGCCCCCGCCTCGGTGTCGGTCCGCCTCGTCGACATGCAGGGCCGCGAGGTCCGGCGGATCGCCGAGGGGCCCTACGCCGCGGGCGCCCACGCCGCGGCGCTCGACACCGACGGCCTCGCCGCGGGCGTCTACCTCGTCCGCCTCGAGGCGGGCCGGGCCGCCCGGACGGTGACCGTCACGGTCGTCCGCTAGCTCTCTGCTCTCACCCGCGGGCGCGGCCGCCGCGCCCCTTACCACCATGCGACGCTCTCTGCTTCCCGCCGGCCTGCTGGCCGTGCTCCTCACCCTCTCGGCGTGCGACGCCGTCGGCCTCGGCGGCGACGGCGGCAGCGTTGTCCGCCAGGATGTGGCGGCCTTCCCGGTCCAGATCGACAGCCTTTGGGGCTTCATCGACGTCGAGGGCCGGCTGACGGTCCCGCCCACGTTCGACTTCGCCGACGAGGTCTACGGCGACCTCTCGGCCGTGCGCGTGGGCACGCTCTGGGGCTACGCCCGCCCCGACGGGTCGATCGCCGTCGAGCCGCAGTTCCAGGTCGCCGGTCGGTTCACGGGGCGCCTCGCGCCGGTCCGCACGACGACCGACGGCTGGGCCTTCGTCGACCCGACGGGGGCCACCGTCGGCGCCTCGGGGTACGACTCGGCCGAGCCGTTTTCGGATGGCCGTGCAGCCGTCCGCAGCGGCATCCTGTGGGGCTACGTCGACGAGAACGGGACGGCCGTCATCGAGCCGCAGTTCGCGGCGGCCGGGCCGTTCGTGAACGGGCTGGCGCCGGTCCAGACGGCCGACGGCTGGCAGTACATCCGCCAGAACGGCGAGATCGCCTTCGGCGGGACGTTCGACGAGGCGCGTCCCTTCTCCGACGTCGGCCTCGCGCCGATCCGCGAGGCGGGCGCCGAGGTGTGGAAGTACGTCGACGCCTCGGGGCAGATCGCCCTCAACACGACCTACGAGACGGCCGCGCCCTTCACCGAGGGCTACGCCGCCGTGCGCGTCGGCAGCCGGACGGCCTTCATCGACCGCGAGGGCGCGTTCCTCGTCGGGCCGGAGCTGGCCGAGGCGGGCGCGTTCTCGGAGGGCCTCGCCGCGGTCCGCTTCAACAGCCGCTGGACCTACATCGGCCGCGAGGACGGCCTGATCGTGACCAGCCCCTCGTTCTCGGCCGCCCGCCCGTTCCGCGGCGGCCTCGCCCAGGTCACCCTCGGCAGTGACGACGACGCCCGCGTGGGCTACGTCGACATGACCGGCGACTACGTCTGGGAGCCCACCAACTAATCCCCACCGTCATGCGACACGACTCGATCCGGTCCGCCTCGGTGCGGGCGCTTCTCCTGCTTCTCCTCCCGCTCGCGGCGGTCGGCTGCGATGTCGTCGGCATCGGCGACGACACCCCCGACGCGCCCATCGACACCAGCGAGCGCCTCTACCCGGCCGTCCAGGGCGGCGACCGCGTGCTGATCGACAAGACCGGCCGGGTGGTCGTCGACCTCGACGGCTACAACGGCACCCGCGAGGGCGCCGAGGGCCTCACCCCCGCGCGCTTCTGGGACAACGGCCAGAACTGGGACTACTACGACGCCCAGGGCGAGGTCGCCTTCTCGATCCGCGCCGACGACGCCTACGCCCCGAGCGAGGGCCTCATCCGCGTGAAGCTCGACAACAAGTGGACGTTCGTCGACACCGAGGGCCGCTTCCTCATCAACCCGTACCTCAACGGCGCCCGCGACTTCTCGGAGGGCTTCTCTCGCGTCCGCACGCCCGACTGGGGCTACGGGCTCATGGACCGGACCGGCGCGATCGTGGTCGAGGGCGAGTTCGACGACCTCGGGGACATGCGCGCCGGGCGCGCCCTCTTCGAGGACGACGAGTCCTACGGGTACATCGACGCCACCGGCGCCCGCGTCATCGAGGCGGTCTACGACGAGGCCCGCGAGTTCTCGGGGGGCCGCGCGGCGGTCCGCCAGGGCCAGCGCTGGTTCTACATCGACACGAGCGACAACCGCCCGCTCGGGAGCACCACCTTCATCTCGGCCGGCGACTACGCCGAGGGCCTCGCGCCCGTCCGCACCGAGAACAAGTGGGAGTACATCGACGAGAGCGGCGCGCGGCGCGTCGAGCCGCTGTTCGACGAGGCCCGGCCGTTCCGCGAGGGCCGCGCGGCCGTCCAGATCGGCGACTTCTGGACGTTCATCCGCCCCGACGGCACGCAGATCCGCGACGCCGAGTTCGACGAGGTCGAGGACTTCTCGGGCGGCCTGGCGGCCGTGATCGCAGGCGAGCAGCTCGGCTACATCGACACCGAGGGCGCCTACGTCTGGTTCCCGCGCGACTAGCCCCGCCTCGGGGTCTGACCTGGCGAGGGGCGCGTCCACTGCGGGCGCACCCCTCGCGTGTTTCCCACCTCGGGGCGAGGCCGGACCGCGGACGACGGCTTCGCAGACCGCCGACGGCCAACCGCGGACCGCCGCCTGAGCGCTCGGTTCAGACCACACCGCCTCGGGGCCGGCCGCCTCGGCGAGCGCGAGTCTCCTCCCCAGCGGCAGGGCCGTTACGTTCTCATCCTGCGGCTCTGCTCCACCTACAGAGTCATCCCCGCGAACGCGGGGATCCATGCCACGGTGGCCAGAATGGGCGCCGTAGGGATTCCCGCCTGCGCGGGAATGACTGAATGTGGGGATTGGCGGCAGCACTTAACGGCCCTGCCCCCAGCGGGGGGAGGTTGGGAGGGGGGCGAGGACTCGTCCGCGGCGTCGGCCACCCGAGTCGGGGCACCTCACCCTGTCCCTGTCCTCTTCCCAGCAGGTAGGCCGTGAAGAGGCGCCGCATCGAGCGCCTCGGTGTCCTGGTCGCGAGGGCGCCGTCCCCGAGGCGGCCGAAGCCGGCGCAGTCGCCCCGTAGCTTTCGGCCCGCGACGCCGACGCCCCCGACTCCATGACCGAAACCGACCCCGAGGCGGCCCTCGCCACCAATCCACTCCTGGCCGAATGGACCGGCCCGTACGGCGGCGTCCCGGCCTTCGACCGGATGGACCTCGCCGACCTCGAGCCGGCCCTTGAGGCGGGCATGGCGGCCCACCTCGCCGAGATCGACGCCATCGCGCAAGATCCCGAGGCGCCGACCTTCGAGAACACGATCGTCGCCTACGAGCGGGCCGGCAAGCCGCTCGGGCGGGCGTTCACGACCTACGGCGTCTGGTCGTCGAACCTCTCGACGCCGGCGTTCCGCGAGATCCAGCAGCGGATGGCGCCCCGGATCTCAGCGTACAGCTCGCAGATCACACAGAACGACGCGCTCTTCCGCCGCATCGAGGCGGTCCACGCCGCGCGCGAGACCCTCGGCCTGCGGCCCGACGAGGTCCGCCTCGTGGAGCTGATCTACGACGGGTTCGCCCGCAACGGCGCCACGCTCACCGGCGGGGCCAACGAACGCTACGCCGCCATCAACGCCCGCCTCGCGGAGCTGCACACGCGATTCGCCAACAACGTCTTGGCCGACGAGGAGGGATACGTCACGTATCTCACCGAGGACCAGCTCTCGGGCCTGCCCGCCTCGTTCGTGGCCGCGGCCGCCGCGGAGGCCGAGGCGCGCGGGCGTGCCGGCGCCTACGCCGTCCTCAACACGCGGTCCTCGATGGACCCCTTCCTCACATACTCCGACGAGCGCGACCTCCGCGAGCAGGTCTGGCGGACGTACACCCGCCGCGGCGACAACGGCGACGGGCACGACAACAACGCGCTCGTCACCGAGATCCTCGAGCTGCGCGGCGAGCGCGTCGGACTCCTCGGCTACGACACCTACGCGGCATGGCGCCTCGAAGACCGCATGGCGAAGACGCCGGAGCGCGCCCGCGAGCTGCTGGAGGCCGTCTGGCCCGCCGCCGTCGCCCGGGTCCGCGAGGAGGTGGCCGACATGCAGGCCGTCGCCAACGCCGAGGCGGACGTCGCCGGCACCGAGGCGATGACGATCCAGCCCTGGGACTACCGCTACTACGCCGAGAAGGTGCGCCAGGCGCGCTACGACCTCGACTCGGACGAGGTGAGGCAGCACCTCCAGCTCGACCGGCTCCGGGACGCCATGTTCTACGTCGCCGGCGAGGTGTTCGGGGTCGACTTCGAGGCGGTCCCCGAGGGTGTGGTGCCCGTCTTTCACGAGGACGTGACGGTCTACGAGGTGACCCACCGCGGGACCGGCGCGCACGTCGGGCTGTGGTACCTCGACCCCTTCGCCCGGACGGGCAAGCGCTCCGGCGCCTGGGCCACCACCTACCGCAGCCACACGACGTTCGACGGCAAGGAGACCGTCCTCGCGTCCAACAACTCGAACTTCGTCGCGCCCGCGCCTGGCGAGCCGGTGCTGGTGTCCTGGGACGAGGCCGAGACGCTCTTCCACGAGTTCGGCCACGCCCTCCACTACCTCGCCTCGGAGGTCGCCTATCCGACGCTCGGCGGCGGCGTGCGCGACTTCATCGAGTTCCAGTCGCAGCTCCTCGAGCGGTGGCTTCTGACCGACGCGGTGATCGACCGCTTCCTCGTCCACGCCGAGACGGACGAGCCGATGCCGGACGCTCTCGTCGAGAAGATCCGCCGTGCCGCGACGTTCAACCAGGGCTTCGCCACGACCGAGTACCTCGCGTGCGCGCTCATCGACCTGGAGCTGCACTCCCTTGACGACCCCACGGGCGTCGACCCGGGGGCCTTCGAGCGCGAGACGCTCACCCGCCTCGGGATGCCCGGCGAGCTGGTAATGCGGCACCGGACGCCCCACTTCGGGCACGTCTTCTCGGGCGAGGGCTACGCGATGGGCTACTACGGCTACCTCTGGGCCGACGTGCTGACGGCCGACGCCGCGGAGGCCTTCGCCGAGGCGCCGGGCGGCTTCTACGACCGCGACCTGGCCGCCCGCCTCGTCGAGCACCTCTTCGCGCCGCGCAACGCCGTCGATCCGGCCGAGGCCTACCGCGCCTTCCGCGGCCGCGACGCCGACATCGCGCCGCTCATGCGCGACCGCGGCTTCCCGGTCCCCGAGGGCACCCCGTAGCGGCTTGCTCGTCGACTGCCTCGGGGCTGATCCTCACGTCATGCGTTACGCTCTCCCACTGACCATTCTCGTTCTTTCGGGCTGTTCGCTGTTCGACAGCGGCGGCCTGGAGGTGAATGCAGATCCACCCACCCTCGTCCTCGACAACACCTCGGGGCAGACGATTTTCTATCTCGCCATCGAGAACAACGAGGCGGCAGCTATGGACATCGACTTCAGCAATGTGACGAGGTGGCCGAGGGTGCCCGCTGGTGAAACGCTCCGCCTCCCATACGAGCGCATCGCCGGCTACGACGAGGGAGACGACGACGTCTGGGTCTGGTGGTCGTTCGCCGAGGGTGGCGGCAGTCAGCACCGCGTCACTCTCTAATCTGCGTCCGCCCTCCGCACCGCCTCGGTGAACGCCCCGAGCCGGCCGGCATCGAGGCGGCCGCCCGTGCGCACGCCCGAGCACACGTCGACGCCGAACGGGCGGACCGCCCGGATCGCCTCGGCGACGTTTGCCGCGCTCAAGCCCCCGGCCAGAAACACGGGGACCGGCGACTGCCGCACGATCTCGGCCGACACGTCCCAGTCGTGGACGCGGCCGGTCCCACCCAGCACCTTCACCGAGGCGGACGGATCGCCCGAGTCGAGCAAAAGGGCATGGGCGGTCCCGGCCGCAGCGAGCGCCTGATCCACCGCCTCGGGGCCGGTGACGTGGATCACCTGGAGGCGGCGCACGCCGGGTAGCGCCACGTCGAGGCGGCGGTGGTCGCCCGCGCGCACGTGGTCGACGAACTGGAGCGCGCTCGGGCGGATGGCCTGGTGCTGGCGCGCGATGGCCGGCGCCGTGGTCTCGCTGGTCAGGAGGATGCTCGCGACCGACAGCGGCACTGAGGCGGCCACGGCGGCGGCGACCCCGTCCGGGATGACGCCGGGGCCACTCGGCATGGCCGAGACGAGGCCGAGGGCATCGGCGCCCGCCGCGATGGCGAGGGCGGCCTCAGCACGGTCGGCGATGCAGCAGATCTTGATGCGCGTGCGGGGCATCGGATGGGTGTAGCCTGGGCTCTGGGACGCTCTACCTACGTTATGCACGTGCTCATTCTCGGGGCCTCCGGCGGCTGCGGGCGCTGGATCTGCCGTCTCGCCCGCGAGCGCGGCCACGCCGTCCGCGCTGTCGTCCGGCCCAGCACCCCGTTCGACCCACCGGCCGGCACCGATGTGGTCCGCGCCGAGGTGCTGGAGCCCGGCGTGCTCGACGGCGCCGCCTCGGGGCAGGACGCCGTGCTTTCGGCGCTCGGCATCCAGCGGGCGTCGGTGATCCCGTGGGCGCGCGTGGTCTCGCCGCCGGACCTGACCGAGCGCGTGGCCCGTCAGATGGTCGAGGTCCTGCCTCGGCACGGCGTCCGGCGCGTCGTCGCCATCAGCGCGGGCGGCGTGGGGGAGAGTCGAGGTCGAACGAACGCCCTCATGCGGGGCGTCATCGCGTCCAGCAACGTCGGCGTGGCGTACCGCGACCTGGAGCGGATGGAGGCCACGCTCGCCGCGAGCGACCTCGACTGGATGGCCGTCCGCCCGACGACGCTCACGAACGGATTACCGACCGGCCGCGCGCGCCGGGTCGAGCGCTACGGCCTGCTCTCGCGCATCGCCCGCGCCGACGTGGCCGCGTTCATGCTCGACGCCATCGAGGCGGACGCCCCGTTCGCGGATCGCACCCCGATGATCGCGGGATAGAGCGAGGGGTAGGTCGTCCGTCCCCATCTGGGACGTAGGCCGTTGAACGTGGGTCCTGTGCGATGCGGTGTGCGCTGACCGGAGCGTTTCGTCCTACGCCCCACGAACCACGCTCCTGCCGCCGAATCAGACCATCGCCACGCCCGCGATGTGCGGAGACACGAGCCCGAGCGGCGCGCGGAACCGCTCGATCTCCACCTCGGCGAAGCCCGCCGCCTCGATGAGCGCACCCGTCTCGCGGTCGAGGCGGCAGCCGTCGCCGACGAGGCGCCACGGCCCCCGGACGACCCGCTGCGCCCACCGCAGCCCCGAGCCGCGAGGTGCGGCCACGTGCTCGACGAACACGAACCGCCCGCCCGGTCGAAGCACACGCTGCACCTCGGCGAGGGACGCCTCGGGGGAGGCCACCGAGCACAGGACGAGCGTGCTCACGACCGCGTCCGCCTCGGCGTCGCCCACGGGCAGCGCCTCGGCGGTGCCGTCGCGGATCTCGAGGTCGAGGCCGTGCGCCTCGGCCTGCGCCCGCAGGTGCGGGTGGAAGTGGACGTTCGGCTCGACGGCGATCCACCGCGTGCCCGGTGGCAAGAGCGGGGCGTTGGGCCCGGCCCCGGCGCCGATCTCGACCACGACGGGCGCGGTCCCGGCCTCCCCGAGGCGGTCGAACAGCGCCCGCTTCCGGTCGGCGAGGTGGCGGTGATGCGACGCGCCCGCGCTGGCCAGCATCCAGGCGAACAGCCGCGCCCGGAGCCCACGGCGGACCCCGCCGGCTTGCGCCGACGTTGGAGCCGCCCCCTCCTCACCAACCGATCCAGTCTCCATGGCCATCGCAAAGATCATCGAGGTCTCCGCCGTCTCCGAAACGAGCTTCGACGACGCCGTCAAGTCCGCCTACACCGAGGTGTCGCAGACGATCCAGGGCGTGCAAAGTGTGTACGTGCAGGACTTCATCTACGAGCCGGGCGAGGAGCACGCGGGCCGTTTCCGCGTCCACTGCAAGGTCACGTTCATAGTCAAGAGCCGCGACGAGATGAGTTGAGGTCCACCCGCCCCTGGCTTCCCGCGCCCCGGCGGCTACGGCTGCCGGGGCGCGTCTGTCTCGGCGGAGTCCGGTTGGAGCGTCGCCTCGGGTTCGAGCGTCGCCGCGGGCGCCGTGCCCGCCTCGGGGGCGAGGCCGTCGCTGGGCTGGAGGGTCGCCTCGGGGGCGAGGTCGCCGTCCACCTCGGGGGCGGTGCCCTCGAGCGTGGGTCCCTCGGAGGCGTCGCCGCAAGCGACGAGCCCCGAGGCGGCGAGGGCGAAGAGGAGCATTCGCATGACACGCGGCGTGGGAGAGGAGCCGTGACGCCCGCTACGCCAGCGCGTTCCACAGCAGCCGCACCGCCACGACGGCCGCGAAGGCGGCGAAGCTGAGGCGGACCGTCCGCACGTCGACGCGGTGGGCCGTCCACACCCCGAGGCGGGCCGTCGCGATGGCCGGCAGGGCGAGGGCCGCGCCGCCGCGCCAATCGACGTAGCCGAGCGTGCCGTCGGGCGTCGGCGCCCCGAGGCCCAGCGCGGCGTAGGTCGCCACGCCGGTCGCGGTGATGATCGCGATGGCCGTCGTCGACGTCCCGGCGGCCACCTTCAGCGGGAGCCGCACGAGCCCGTTCAGCGCCGGCACCAGCACCACGCCGCCGCCAACGCCCGCGAGCGACGCGATCGTGCCGGCCGCGCCTCCGGTCGCGGCGATCCGGCCGATCCCGCGCCGCGCGCCCTCGGTCGAGAGCGTGTCCGGCCGGTCCTTCTTGAGCAGCATCCGCGCGACGACCGCGATCAGCACCACGCCCAGGACGATCTGGAACACCTCCTTGTCGTACCACGGCTGCGTCGCCACGAAGCGCCCGGTCAGAACGACCGCGACCGCCGCGAACGCGCCCACCACGAGCGCCGTCCGCCCGTCGATGGCGCCGGCCTTGCGCTGCGCCACCGCCCCCGAGGCGGACGCGGCGAACGTGCACAGCAGGCTCGTGCCCAGCGTCAGCGGCGTCAGCACGGGGTCCTCGACGCCGGCCGCCTGGTACGTAAAAAACAGGACCGGCCCGAAGATGATGCCGCCTCCGACGCCCACCAGCCCGGCGACGAACCCGCCGACGGCGCCGGCCACGAGGAGGAGGAAGAGCATCGGCCGAGGGGAGCGGCCAAGCTACTCCTCGCTCTCCGATGGCGTCACCGCCTCGGGGACGAGCGCGGCGCTCCCGTCCCCCTTGAAGAGGACGTCGAACCGGGCCGCCTCGGGGCTCAGCCCGTCCGGCGCGTCGAGAGGCTCCGAGGCGAAGTCGCCGTCGACCCGGAGGTAGTCGAACGCCGAGACGATCGCGCTGTCGCGGACGAACACGAGGAACGTCCGGTCGTCGAGGGTCTCGACCGCACTCCACGGCCACTCGTCCGGCCACGCCACGCCCATCTGCTGCTCGGCGTCCGCCTCGGTCGTGTACGGCTCGAAGACGTGGACGCGCGGCCACACGAACGGCGCGAGGTCGGCCAGGTCCACAACCGCCCCGGACTCGACGCGCGACGAGATCCGGTGGACGAGGCCCTGGTCGCCGGGCGGCCCGCCGCACCCCGAGGCGGTCAGGAGGAGAAGGAGAACGAGGACGCAGGAGCGCATGCGAGCAAAGTCTAGAGCTTGTCATGAACTGGACCGCCCAAAACAGAGCGGAATCGGCCGTCGGCTGTTCCCCTCTCTTCCACCGAGTCATCCCGGACTCCGATCCGGGATCCATGCGACGTCTGGGCAAGGTGGAGAGGGCGTATGGAT
>JBCCQJ010000038.1:0-21433 GCA_039024395.1 Bacteroidota bacterium
CGGCGACGGCCTCCGGGGACGGCGGCTCGACCGGCGCCTCGGCCTCCCCGAACCAGTCACTCAGGAAGCCCCAGCCCACGAGGGCGGCCAGGGCGACGGTGACGAGCGGATGGGCGGAGAGACGCACGCGGGAGGGGCTGGACCGAGGCAGAACGGGCGCGGAGAGCCAAACGTACGAGAACACCCTCGCCGTTCGTCGCGTCATCGCCTCGGAGACGGAGGGTTGGACGGATGGAGCACCCGGAAAGTGCCCGAAGCGGAAACGAGGACCCGGAGCCGCCCCCGACGTGCGACCTTGCGAGGCCGACGCCGTTCGATGTCCGAAGGGCGTCACCGACGCGAAACGACGCATTCCGATTCCCGATGCCGCCTGCTGCACCCGCCGTCTCTGCCCCGTCGCGCCGCGTCGTGCTCGACTTCGACCCGGCCCGCGACGGCTTCCACTTCGTCAACCGCTTCACGTGGACCGAAGGCGACCTGGCGTACCTCTCCGAAGCCCTGCGACCCCTCGTCGCCGTGCCGGCCGCGGGGGCGGGCCTGATGGCCGGCCGCCTCGGGGGACGGCGGGGCGCCCTCGCCGGGCTTGTCGCGGGCGTCGGGCTCGGGCGTGCCGGGGTTGGGGACGGGTTGGTTCGCGCCATCGCTCGCCGCTGGTCGGCGTTTGGGCTGTGCGGCGGGATGGCCCTCACCGCGATCGAGCGCTGGCCGAAGCGGGGGCGCGTGGCCACGTTCGACCTCCAGCCGGGGCCGATCCGCGCGCTGCTGCGGCGCCGGCAACGGATGACGCTCGACGCCTCGCTCGGCACGTTTGCTCGCTACTGGCTGCGCGTTCGGTTCGTGCCCGGCAATGTCCCCCACGCGCCGCTCGCCGCCGACCTCGTGCGCGAGCTGGACCGCATCGAGGCGGCGCTCGCGTCCGGCCGTCCGGTGCTGCTCGGCTTGGTTGGCGACGCGCCCGATCCGTTCGCGCTCCACCAGGTGGTCGGGTTTGGAATCGAGCGGAGCGGTCCGCTCGATGCCACCCTCCAGGTCTACGACCCCAACGCGCCGGGGCTGACGCGCACGATCACGACGGTACCCTCCCCCGAGGCGGGGCGCACGTCGATCACGACCGACCTCTCGGCCGGGCCGCGGCCGGGCGGCGGGTTCCACATCTCGACGCAGGCGGGCCGGATCTCCCACCTGTTCCGCATTGACGCCGAGTAGCGCCGCCTCGAGGATGCCGCCTCGGGGATGCCACCTCGGGGTCAGTCCTCGGAGAGGTCGCGGTGGCCGAAGTAGTAGAGGCAGTACTTGAGCTTGGCCGCCTTCTGCGGCCCGAAGCCGGGCAGGGCCTTGACGCGTTTCTCGACGGCCGCGTTGTCGCCCTCGGCCCACAGGTTGGCGGCGCTCCCGTCGTAGTCCTCGGCGAGGGCGCGGGCGACGGCCTGCGTCGTGTCGACCATCTTGTTGGTGAACCGGTGGACGGCCGGCGACTGCGTGAACACCTCGGCGAAGGCGTCGCGGTCCATCGCCCCGAGGCGGGCCATGTCGAGGTGGCCGAGGCGCTGGCGCAGCTTGTACGGGCCGGCGAAGGCGGTCTCGGCGAGCACCCGCTGGTCGTAGAGGAGACCCAGCAGGACCGCGTTGGGCTCGTCGCGGAGGTACTGGTCCACCTCGGGGTCTTTGGTGGCCGTGCCCTCGGCCTGGAGGCGGTCCAGCATGCGGACGAGGCCCCCGTCGAGGGCGGAGTAGTCGGAGGCGTCGAGAGGCATCGGGATGGCAAGAGGGGAGATGAGGTTACGCCGAGACCTGTCCCAGGGGTTTGCGTTTCGCCTGTGTCGGTTGCACTATGGACGCATCGCCGCGAGGCCCGATTCTAGGAGCCTCGTTTCCCCGTACGTCCCCCCCCTCTCGACATGAAGCGTCTTTTCTTCCTTGCGCTCGTCAGCGCGTCTCTCCTCGTCGCCGGATGCGACAGCGACAACGAGCCGCCCGCTGAGGCCTCCGTCCGCGTGATGAGCCAGAACGTCTACCTCGGTGGCGACCTGTTCACGGTCGTTGCCGAGACCGACCCGCAGCTCGTGCCCGTGCGCGTGGCCCAGCTCTACGGGACCATCCAGGCCTCGAACCCGGCCGAGCGGATGGCCGCCATCGCCGCCGAGATCGCCAGCATCGAGCCCGACCTGGTCGGCCTCCAGGAGATCTCGACCTACTTCACGCAGTCGCCCGCGGACAACCTCCCTGGCGGCGCAGCGACTGCCGCGACGGACAAAACGTTCGACTTCCTCGAGCTTCTGCTCGATGCCCTCGACGCCGAGGGAGCCAACTACACGGTCGTCTCGCGGAGCGACAACTCCGACGTCGAGTTCCCCGCCACGGCCGACGGCGTGACCTTCTTCGACGTCCGCTACCAGGACGCCGATGTGATCCTGGCCCGGGAGGGCCTCACGACGTCCAACCCGCAGGAGACCACGTTCGGCTCGCTCCTCGCGGTCGAGATTGGCGGGGTCGAGCAGACGTTCGAGCGCGCCTACCAGTCGGTCGACGTGACCCTCGACGGGCTCACGTTCACGTTCATCAACGCCCACCTCGAGGTCGGCGGGCAGGCGACGATCTTCCAGCAGGCCCAGGGCTCGGAGCTGGCCATCGAGGTCGCCGGCACCAGCGGCCCGCTTGTGCTGGTCGGCGACTTCAACTCGGACGCGGGCGGGACGACCACAGCGACCTACGGGATCCTCACCGACCCCAGCACGGGCCTCGTCGACGCGGCCGGCCCGGGCGCGGGCACCCCGACGTGCTGCCAGGACGCCGAGATCCGCAACGACGCCTCGGAGCACACGACGCGCATCGACCTGATCTTCTCGCGCAACGGCACCGCCACCGCGTTCGACACGATCCTCGACGAGCCGGCCGACAAGACGGCGTCCGGCCTCTGGCCGAGCGACCACGCCGGCGTCTGGGCCGACCTGACGCTCCGCTCGGAGGAGAGCTAAGTGTCCGTGGAACCGTGATTCAGTGCGCCAGTGGGTCGGAGATGCCTTGTCCTGAACGCAGGGACCGGTTCTGGCGAGATGCATGTCCTGCACCTCAGCGCACGTCACGCCAGAGCATCCTTCGCGTGGGTACGAGGGACCAGGTACTCGGTACGGCTCCCGCCTGGCGCCTCGCGTCCTGTACCTGAGTACCCTGTACCAACCGGAGATCCGCTCTAGGGGATTCCCTCCTCGATGCACGTCACGCGATCGGCGTCGACGGGCACGAACTGCTCGGCCTCCCGGTCGAGCGCCCACGCGAGGCGGACGGGGCCGTACCGGAACACCCCGTCCGCCTCGTCGAGCGTCTGCTCGCCGACCACCACGACGGTGGGCTCGTCCGGACCCACCGAGCA
Source organism: Bacteroidota bacterium (assembly GCA_039024395.1). GTDB lineage: Bacteria > Bacteroidota > Rhodothermia > Rhodothermales > Rubricoccaceae > Rubrivirga. The sequence goes on from JBCCQJ010000038.1 coordinate 3,371, forward strand.
GGCGTACGACGAGGCGATCTCGCCCTCGGCCACGTCCGGCACCGCGAGCGCGGCGAGGATCGTCGAGACCGGGTAGCGGTCGTCGATCATCTGGTCCACGCGGGAGTAGACGAACAGGTGCCCGCGGTCGCGGACGCTCTCGAACCGAGAGAGGATGTACATCTCGCCATCGGGCGACGCCTCGAGGACCGACCCGCCGACGCCGCCCCAGCCGCCGGGGAGGCCGGCGTACGGACGCCCGATGAGATGGCTCACGTCGGGCGTAGCGTTTTGAGCCGCTGCCGGGGCGGCCACGAGGGCGAGAGCGAAGAGGAGCGTGCGCATCAGGGTCAGGGTTTGCGGCGCCACTCGGTCCCCGAGGCGGTGTCCATCACCTCGACGCCGAGGGCGTCCAGTTCGTCGCGGATCTCGTCGGCGCGGGGCCAGTCTTTGGCGGCCCGCGCGTCGGCGCGCTCGACGATCAGCGCCTCGACCTGCTCCGCCAGGCCGTCGTCCGCCGCCTCGGGAGGCGCCTCCGCCTCGGTGCCGACGATCCCGAGGAGGGCGTCGATGCGTTCGAGGAACCGGCGGGCCGCCGCGGCCTCGGAGGTGGAGAGGGACGTGTCGCGGTGGGCCTTCAGAATGGCGTTTGCGCCGCGCAAACCGGCCGCGAGCGCGACCGGCGTGTTGAGGTCGTCGGCCAGGGCCGCGAGGGCATCCGCGACGGCAGCGGCGAGGTCGTCCCCGAGGCGGTCGGCGCCGTCGCGAGGGGCCGTCTCCGCCTCGGCGACGGCGGCGAGCGCCTCGACGTAGCGCCGCCGGTTCTTGCGCGCGTCGTCGAGGGCCTTGCGGGTGAAGTTGAACGGCTTGGCGTACTGGCCCGAGATGAGGACCGTGCGGAGCGCCAGCGGGTCGACCGGCGCGCCCCAGTCCTCGCGCCCGCCGTCGGCCACCGAGGCGGTGAGGTCGCGCACGGTGAGGAAGTTGCCCTTCGACTTGGACATCTTCTCGCCCTCGACCTGGAGGAAGCGCGTGTGCATCCAGTAGCGCGAGAACGGCTGGCCGGTGAGCGCCTCGGCCTGCGCGATCTCGCACTCGTGGTGCGGAAACCGCAGGTCCTCGCCGCCGCCGTGCAGGTCGATCGTCTCGCCGAGGTACTTCTGGGCCATCACCGAGCACTCGAGGTGCCACCCGGGGAAGCCCCAGCCGCCGGCCTCGCCCTCGGCAAAGGGCGAGTGCCACTGCATCAGGTGGCTGGCGTCCTTTTTCCAGAGCGCGAAGTCGCGCGGGTCGCGCTTGCCGGTGTCGCGCACCACCTCGCGCGACGCCGAGGCGGCGCCCTCGACCAGCCCCTCGGCGTCGCGGTTGCCCGAGAGCTTGCCGTAGTCGGGGAAGGAGGGGACGTGGAAGTAGACGCCGTCGGCCGTCTCGTAGGCGTGGTCCGCCTCGATGAGGTCCTGGACGGCCTGGATCTGCTCGCGGACGTGCTCGGTGGCGCGCGGCCGCACGTCGGGCTCGATCATGCCGAGGGCGCGCCAGTCGGCCAGGAGCGCCTCGGTGTAGTGGCGCGCGAGGTCCCAGACGTTCTCGAACCGCTCGCCCTCCTTCGAGGCGAGCGCCTTGGCCATCTTGTCCTCGCCGCCGCCGTCGGCCACGTCGTCCTCGGTCAGGTGGCCCACGTCGGTGACGTTGGACACGTAGCGGACGTCCCACCCGAGCGCGCGGGCCGTGCGCACGACGAGGTCGGCGGTCAGGAACGTCCGGAAGTTGCCGATGTGGGCGTAGCTGTAGACCGTCGGCCCGCACGAGTAGAACCGGAGCAGCGGCCGGCCGTCCGGCCCCGAGGCGGCCGGCTCGATCGTCTCGACCTCGCGGCGGAGCGTGTTCGTGAGGCGGAGGGCAGGCGTTTCGGACATGGAGCGGGCGAGGGGACCCCGAAAGCTACCGCGCCCCTCTGCGCCCGTCAGTAGCGGGAGTCGGACACGTTGAGGCCGAACAGCAGGCTCACGCGCGCGCCGCCGGTGCCGAGCACCACGGCCGTGTTGACGGGCACGCTCACGCCGTCGAGCCGGCCGTTGACGCCGGCGACGAGCGCCAGCCCGATGCGGACGTCCGCGTCGAGCGGGGCCAGGTCGTCGCTGTGCACGGGCTCGCCCTCTCGCGGGCTGAGGGAGAGGTTCGGGCCGGCGCCCAGCTCGAAGCCCGACGGTGTACGGAGCCCCGTGATGACGGTCAGCGACGGGGCGATGAGCCCGCGGTCGAGGCCGCTCAGGAGGGGCACGATCTCGGCGAGCCCGGTGGTGCCGTTCGGCGTCTGGAACGTCTGGAACTCGAACTGCCACCCGAACTGCGTCACGAACGGGAACGCCGGGTCGATCCGGTCGCCCACGCCGCCGTCGCTCGTCGCGTCGTTGATCCGCTCCACCACGCCAGGCGCCAGGTACGTGATGCCGATGCGGGGCCCGTTCTGGTGTCGCGGCCCGATGCGGTTGGGGGTTTGAGCCTGAGCAGTCAGCGAGAGTCCGAAGGTGAGAGCGAGCACGGAGAGGACGGAGCGCATGCGTGTGTGGCGCGGAGCCGGTGGAGAGAGAGCCAACGTCCGCACCGAGGCGGCGCCGTCCCTGATCCGCCTGTCGGGCGCGCCGTAGTCGGATCGCACCAGGCGCGCCGCCTCGGGGACGCGCCCGACGAGCCCCGAGGCGGGAAACCGCCGTCCGCCTCGGGGCCTTGAACCGGCCCTGCTCGCACCCATGCCCGACACGCCGCCCGGCCTCCGCTACGTCGACGACACCCGCCCCGGCCTCTCTCGGGTCCGCCGGGGACGGGGGTTCTCGTACCACCGCCCCGACGGCGAGCGGGTGGCCGACGAGGTCCGCGCGCGCATCGAGGCGCTCGCCATCCCACCGGCCTGGGACGACGTCTGGATTTGCCCAGCGCTGAACGGCCACCTCCAGGCGACCGGCCGCGACGCCAAGGGCCGCAAGCAGTACCGCTACCACCCCGAGTGGGAGGCCCACCGCAGCCGCCTCAAGTACGACCGGATGGTGCCGTTCGGGGAGGCGCTCCCCAGCATCCGCGCCCGGGCCGAGGCGGATCTCCGGAAGCGATCACTTGGCCGCGAGAAGGTCCTCGCGCTGTGCGTCCGCCTCCTCGACGAGACCCTGATCCGGGTCGGCAACGAGGGCTACGCCAGCCACAACGGGTCGTACGGCCTGACGACGCTCCGCGACAAGCACGTCGCCTTCGAGAGTGACCGCGTGACGTTCACCTACCGCGGCAAGAGCGGCGTCGAGCGCGAGCTGACCGTCGACGACCGGCGCCTCGCGCGGCTCGTCAAGGCCTGCCGCGACATCCCGGGCTACGACCTGTTCCAGTTCTACGACGAGGCGGGCGTGCGACAGGACGTCGAGAGCGGGCACGTCAACGGCTACCTCCAGGAGACGACCGGCGAGGCGTTCACGGCCAAGGACTTCCGCACGTGGGGCGGGACGGTCACGGTGGCCGAGCGCCTGGCCGCGCGCGACGTCCCCGAGGCGGAGCGTGCCGCGGCCGTGGTGCAGGCGGTCAAGGACACCGCCTCGGTGCTGGGCAACACGCCGGCCGTGTGCCGGCGCTACTACGTCCACCCGGGCGTGCTCGACGCGTTCGAGGCGGGCGACCTCGCCGACCGGGTCCGGCGCCGCAACGCGGGCAACACGCCGGCGGGGCTCCGGCCCCCCGAGGCGGCGGTCCTAGACCTGCTGCGCGAGCGGGGCTAGGCCGCCTCCGCCTCGGTGCCGAGGAGCGCGAGGGCGGCCTGCTCGATGCCCTCCGGCCCGATGCCCACCTCGTCGTGGAGCTGCCGCTGCGTTCCGTGCTCGAGGTAGCGGTCGGGCAGCCCCAGCCGGACCACCTCGGTGCCCGAGAGCATGCCCGCGTCGGCCGCCCACTCGAGCACCGCCGAGCCTGCGCCACCGGTGCGGACGCCGTCCTCGACGGTGATGACGCGCCGGTGCCGGCCGAACACCTCGGTCAGGAGCGCCCCGTCGATGGGCTTGACGAACCGGAGGTCGTAGTGCGCCGCCGCGATGCCGCGCGCCCCGAGGCGGTCGCGCGCCTCGGTGACGTAGCTGCCGATGGCGCCGTAGCTCACGAACGCGAGGTCGTCGCCGTCGGCGATCCGGCGGCCCTTGCCGACCGGGATGGCCTCGAAGCCCTCGCGCAGCGCCATGCCGGTGGCCTGGCCGCGGGGGTAGCGGATGGCGAACGGGCCGTCGTGCTGGAGCGACGTGTAGAGGAGGTCGCGGAGGTCCTGCTCGTCGAGCGGCGCCGCGCACACGAGCCCCTGGACGGCCCGCATGTAGGCGATGTCGAGGGCGCCGTGGTGCGTCGGGCCGTCGGCGCCGGCCACGCCGGCGCGGTCCATGCAGAAGACGACCGGCAGGTTCTGGAGCGCCACGTCGTGCACGACGCCGTCGTAGGCACGCTGCAGGAACGTCGAGTAGATGGCCGCGAACGGCCGCATCCCCTGCGTCGCGAGCCCGGCCGCGAACACGACCGCGTGCATCTCGGCGATGCCGACGTCGAACGCCCGCTCGGGCATCGCGTTCATCATCTTGCCGAGGCTCGTGCCGGACGGCATGGCGGCGGTCACGCCGACGACGCGCTCGTCCTCTTCGGCCAGCTCGATGATGGCCTCGCCGAACACGTCCTGCCACTTGGGCGGCTTCGTCCCCGAGGCGGTCGGCGTGGCGAGGCTCTTGCCGGTCAGCTTGTCGAACGGGCTCGACTGTGCGTGCCACTTGACCTGGTCCGCCTCGGCGGGCGCGAACCCCTTGCCCTTGACGGTGAGCGTGTGGAGCAGGATCGGGCCGGGCAGCTCGCGGATCTCCCGGAGCCGCTTGGCGAGCGTCACCACGTCGTGGCCGTCGGTCGGGCCGATGTAGCGGAAGCCGAACGCCTCGAACAGCATCCCGGGCGTGAGGACCGCCTTGACGCCGTCCTCGAGCCGCGAGGCGAGTCGCTGGAGGGTGCCCCCGCCCATGCCTTTGAGCTTGTCGAGCGCCTCCCAGACCTCGTCCTTGAGCGCGTTCCAGCCCCCCGAGGCGGAGAGGCCGGCGAGGTACTCGTGGAGGGCGCCGACGTTGGGGTCGATCGAGATCCGGTTGTCGTTGAGCACCACGAGCAGGTCGGAGCCCGCGGCGCCTGCGTTGTTGAGGCCCTCGAAGGCGAGCCCGCCCGTCATCGAGCCGTCGCCGATCACGGCGACCACGCGGCGGTCGCTCGCCTGGAGGTCGCGCGCCTTCGCCATGCCGAGCGCGGCCGAGATCGACGTGCTCGCGTGGCCCACGCCGAACGTGTCGTAGCCGCTCTCGCTCCGCTTCGGGAAGCCGCTGAGCCCGCCGTACTTGCGGTTCGTCGGGAACGCGTCGCGTCGGCCGGTGAGGATCTTGTGCCCGTACGCCTGGTGCCCCACGTCCCACACGAGCTGGTCGTCGGGCGTGTCGTAGGCCCAGTGGAGGGCCACCGTCAGCTCGACGACGCCGAGGCTGGCGCCGAAGTGGCCGCCGTGGACCGACACGATGTCGACGATGTAGTCGCGCAGTTCGGTGCAGAGCTGCGGCAGCGTGTCAACGGGCAGGGCGCGGACGTCGGCCGGGCTCTCGATGCGGGCGAGGAGCGGGCCGGGGGTGTGAAGCGGGGCGTCCTGCGGCATAGACGGGGCGAGGGGGAACAGCCGAAGGTAGGAAGGCAGCGCTCGGACTTGGGCGGGTCGACGCGAGTTTCAGACGAACCTGAAACAGCGTTCACCACCTCGGTGACTACGAAAAGGCGGATTCTGTGGCTGTGCCTCGGGAAAAGCCTGACATCACGAGCCGTCGGCTCGGTCGCCGGCACTCTCGGCCCGAGACGCCTCGGCGAGGCGTCTCTACGGGTGCCCCGGTCACGTCCTTGTGCAGGCCCCGAGACGACGGCACCTTGCGCTCCCCGCTCCCCGCTCCCCGCTCCCCGCTCCGCGATTTCCCGCGCTCTCGTTGGCACCGCCCCCGAGGCGGCGTCACCTTTCCGCACCTCCGCACCTCCGCACCTCCGCACCTCCGCACCTCCATGCCCGACCGCCCCGTCCGCGTCCTCTTCGTCTGCCTCGGCAACATCTGCCGCAGCCCGCTCGCCGAGGGCCTCTTCCAGAAAAAGGTCTCCGAGGCGGGTCTCGCCGGCGACGTCGAGGTGGACTCGGCCGGCACCGGCGGGTGGCACGTCGGGGCGCCGCCGGACCGCCGGATGACGGCCACCGCCTCGGGGCACGGCGTCGACCTGAGCCGGCTCCAGGCGCGGCAGCTCGAACGGGCCGACCTCGACGACTTCGACCACGTGTTCGTGATGGACAAGTCGAACCTCCACGACACGCTCGCCCTCGACCCCGACGGCGACCACGGCACGCGCGTCCGCCTCTTCCGCGAGTTCGACCCCGAGCCGGGCGACTACCAGGTGCCCGACCCCTACTACGGCGGCGCCGACGGCTTCGAGCGGGTCTACGCCATCGTCGACCGGACGACGGATGCTATCCTCGACCGCCTCAGTTCCGCTCACGACTTGTAGATCTGTGCAGTACCCGCTCACCCTCTCGTTCAAGATCGTCGCCATCGCGCCGCAGATCCGCGTCACCGATGCGACCGGGAAGTCCGTCTTCTACGTCCACCAGAAGGCGTTCAAGCTGAAGGAGGCCGTCACGGTCTACCGCGACGACACCAAGCAGACGGCGCTCTACACGATCGGGGCCGACCGGGTGATCGACTTCAACGCGGTCTACCGGATCAAGGACGGCCTCGGCCGGGAGGTCTTCGCGCTCGCCCGCCGCGGCCGGCGCTCGATCTGGCGCGCCCGCTACGACGTGCTCGACCCCGAGGGCCGCTCGGTCTTCCGCATCCACGAAGACGAGGCGTGGAAGAAGGTCGTCGACGGCATCCTGAGCCAGCTCAGCATCCTCGGCAGCCTGATCGGCTACTACATCAACCCCAGTTACAGCGTCGAGGCCGACGACCCCGAGACGCCCGAGCGCGAGGGCGCGCCGGTGATGACGCTCGCCAAGCAGCCGGCGTGGTTCGAGGGTCAGTTTGAACTCGACCGGACCGGCGACCTGATGATGGAGCACGAGGAGATGCTCGTCCTCGCGCTCATCATGATGGTCCTCCGCGAGCGGATGCGCGGATGACGCCACTCCCCGAGGCGGCGCTCCCCGAGGCGGTCCGGGCCGCCGTCGAGCCCGTCACCGGCGCCATCGCGCGCGCCGAGGCGGTCGGCGGCGGCGACGTGTCGCGGGCGGTCCGCCTCGATGCCGCGCACGGCCGGTTCTTTGTGAAATGGGGGGCAGGGGACGCCGGCCGGACGTATGTCGCCGAGGCGGAAGGCTTGGCCGTCCTCGCCGCTGCCTCGGGGCCGGACCTCGTCGTGCCCACGCCGCTCCTCGCCCGCGCCGCCGAGGCGGGCACACCGGGCGTCCTGCTTCTCGACTGGATCGAGCCGGGGCGCCCCACCGAGGCGGACTGGACCCGGTTTGGCGGTGCCCTCGCGGATCTCCACCGCGCACCTGCGCCGGGCGACGGGTGCTACGGGTGGGCGGCGGACAACTGGATCGGCAGCAAGCCGCAGCGGAACGGGTGGGCCACCTCGTGGCCGGCATTCTTCGGGGAGATGAGGTTGCGGGCGCAGGCCGAGACGGTCCGCCAGCGCGGCGCGTGGGACGCGGCGTGGGACCCGATGCTCGACCGCCTCGGGGGTCGCCTCGGGGAGATCCTGCCCGAGGCGCCGCCCGCCTCGGTGCTCCACGGCGACCTGTGGGCCGGAAACGCGCTGCCGACGGCCGACGGACGGTTTGCGCTGATCGACCCGGCCACGTACATCGGCCACCGCGAGGCGGATCAGGCGATGACGGAACTGTTCGGCGGATTCGACTCGGCGTTCTACCAGGGGTACCGCGCGGCCTGGCCCCTCGAGGCGGGGTATGAGGAGCGGCGGGAGGTCTACAACCTGTTCCACCTCATCAACCACCTCACACACGGGTCGGGCTACCGCCGGCCGGTCGAGGCGACGCTCCGGCGGTTCGGAGGCTGAAGAACGTGGCGTGCACCGGTGGCAAAGGCCAGCCCGGCAGCGATCCCGACGAGGTTGGCCGCCAGGTCGGTCCACTCGGCCCCGCGGCCTGGGAGGAGCGTGCCCTGCCCGACCTCAGACACAACGGCCAGCCCCACGAGGGCGGCGCCGACGACACGCCGGCGACGCGGGAAGGCGGCCGCCCACAGCGCAGCCGAGACCGCGAACACAATTCCGTGGAGGACCGTGTCGGACCCCCAGACCCACCCCGCGACGAACCGGGCCGGAAGGGCCAGCGCGAGGGCGAGCCCGACCGTCCACAGCACCGAGGCGGCGACGGCGGGCCTCACCGGGCGACCGGCAGCGCCTCGAGGTCGAACGCCTCCAGCGTCTCCAGCACCACGTCCGCCTCGGTGAGGTCGTCGACGCCGTAGTGGCCCGTCGCCACGGCGACGGCGGTCGCGCCGGCCGCGCGGGCGCACGCGATGTCGCGCGGCGTGTCGCCGATCACGACCAGGTCCTCGCCTGCCACGCTGCGCCCGAGGTAGACCGACGCGCGCTCGGCGGCAATCGCCGGGAGGTCGTTCCGGTTCGACGCGTCGCTGCCGAACGAGCCGAACGGAAACTCGGCCGGCCCCAGCCCGAGGCGGGCGATCTTGGCGTAGCCCAGCGGCTGCAGGTTGCCCGTCAGCAGGCCCAGCGCCACGCCCTCGGCCCCGAGGCGGTGCACGAGGTCGACCGCGCCCGGCAGCGCCTCGACGTGCGCGGCAGGCAGGTTGCGCTCCATCCGCTCGTGGTAGAGCGCCCCAAACCGGGCCGCCGTCACCTCGACCTCGCCGACGTCGAAGCCCGCCTCGGTGGCGGCGTCGAGGATCTCGCGGAAGATCTGGGGATCGGTCTTGCCCGAGAACGGAATGGCCGACGTGTCGAACGGTTCTCCGAGGATCTCGGCGAGCGCCGCCTCGATGGAGCGCCGGCCGACGCCGTGCGACTGGAGGAGCGTGCCGTCGATGTCGAAGAGGAGGACGGAGGACATGGCGGGAGAGAGGCGAGAGCGCCCTTCGGGCCGCTCGGAGGAGTGGAGGGCGCGCTCCGCGCGCGGAGGAATGGAGGGACGGTCGCTATCGCGACGCGACGTCACGTGCCGGCTTGGTGCCGAGAGTGGCCTGGGCGGCCGCCAGCCGGGCGACAGGCACCCGGTACGGCGAGCAGCTGACGTAGTCGAGGCCGGCCGCCTCGAAGAACGCCACCGAGGCGGGGTCGCCGCCGTGCTCGCCGCAGATGCCCACCTTGAGGTTCGCGCGCGCCGACCGCCCACGCTCGGTCCCGAGGCGGACGAGCTGCCCCACGCCCGTCGTGTCGAGCGTCTGGAAGGGGTCGTCGGGGAGCACGCCGCGCTCGACGTAGGCCGAGAGGAACCGGCCGGCGTCGTCGCGGCTCAGCCCGAACGTGGTCTGGGTGAGGTCGTTGGTGCCGAACGAGAAGAACTCGGCGTGCTCGGCAATGGCGTCGGCCGTGAGGGCAGCGCGGGGCAGCTCGATCATCGTCCCGACGAGGTAGTCCAGCGAGAGCCCTCGCTCGGCGAGCACGGCGTCGGCGGTCTCCCGGACGATCGCGGCCTGGTCGGCCAGCTCGGGCGCGGCCGACACGAGCGGCACCATCACCTCGGGGATCACCTCGACGCCGTCGGCGAGGCAGTCGGCCGCCGCCTCGAAGAGGGCGCGGACCTGCATGCGCGTGATCTCGGGGAACAGGATTCCGAGGCGGCAGCCGCGGAGGCCGAGCATCGGGTTCTGCTCGTGCAGTTTCTCTACCCGCCGCAGCAGGCGCCGCGCGTCGTCGGCGTCGTCGAGCAGGCCGTCCATCGCGTCGAGCGAGCCGGCGTGGCGGAGGGCCAGCTTGATCTCGCCGATCCGGCCGTGGAGGTCCAGGAGGTCCGGCAAGAACTCGTGGAGCGGCGGGTCGAGGAGGCGGACCGTCACCGGCAGCCCGTCCATCGCGCGGAAGAGCGCGTCGAAGTCGGCCCGCTGGAGGGAGAGCAGCTTTCGGAGAGCAGCCTCGCGCTCGCCCGCCCCGTCGGCGAGGATCATCTCGCGCATGGGCGCCAGCCGCTCGTCGCCGAAGAACATGTGCTCGGTTCGGCACAGCCCGATGCCCTCGGCGCCGAACTGCCGGGCGGTATGCGCGTCCTCGGCCGTGTCGGCGTTGGTGCGCACGCGGAGGCGCCGGCGCTCGTCGGCCCAGCCCATAAGCGTCTGGAAGTCGTCGCCGAGGTCGGGGTCCTGGGTCGGCACCTGCCCCAGCAGGACGCGCCCCGAGGCGCCGTCGACGGTGACCCAGTCGCCTGCGACGACGGTCCGGTCGCCGGCCACGAGGCGGCCCTGCGCCGCGTCGATGCGCAGGGCGTCAGCGCCGGCCACGCACGGCGTGCCCATGCCGCGCGCGACGACGGCGGCGTGGCTCGTCATCCCGCCGCGGGCCGTCACGACGGCGTCGGCGGCCACCATCCCGTGGAAGTCCTCGGGCGACGTCTCGACGCGCACCAGCACGACCGGCTCGCCCTCGGCGGCCTCCGCCTCGGCGTCGTCGGCCGAGAACACGACGCGCCCGGTCGCGGCGCCAGGGCTGGCGGGCAGGCCGGTGGCCAGCACCTCGACCTCGGCCGAGGCGTCGACGGTCGGGTGGAGGAGCTGGTCGAGCGCGGCCGGGTCGACCCGGAGCAGCGCCGTCTCGCGGTCGATGACGCCCTCGGCGACCATGTCGACGGCGACGCGCACCGCCGCGGCGCCGGAGCGCTTGGCCGTCCGCGCCTGGAGCAGCCACAGCGTCCCCTGCTCGATCGTGAACTCGATGTCCTGCACGTCGCCGTAGGTCGCCTCGAGGGTGCGGGCGAGGCGCTGCAGCTCGTCGGCCGTTTCGGGCAGGTCGTCGGCCAGCTCGGCGATGGGCCGCGGCGTGCGGATGCCGGCGACGACGTCCTCGCCCTGCGCGTTGAGCAGGTACTCGCCGTAGAGGGTCTTCTCGCCGGTCGACGGGTCCCTGGTGAAAGCGACGCCGGTGCCGCAGTCCCACCCTCGGTTTCCGAACACCATCGCCTGGACCGTCACGCCGGTCCCGATGTCGTCGGGGATCCGGTGCACGCGGCGGTAGCGCACCGCACGGTCGTTGTTCCAACTGTCGAACACCGCCGCGACGGCCATCCGGAGCTGCTCGTGGGGGTCGTCGGGGAGGGATTGGCGTGTCCGCCCGGCGATCATCCGCCTCGACGCCTCGACGATCTCGCGAAGCTGGTCGACCGAGAGGTCGGTGTCGCGCCCGCCGTCGGTCTGGGCCTTGGCGCGCTCGACGAGGGCCGCGAAGCGCTCGCCGGGAACGCCCATCACGACCTCGCCGAACATGGCGACGAAGCGGCGGTAGGCGTCGTAGACGAAGCGCGCGTCGCCGGTCTGCCGGGCGAGGCCCTCGGCGGTCGCGTCGTTGAGACCGAGGTTGAGGACGGTGTCCATCATGCCCGGCATCGAGACCGCGGCCCCGGAGCGGACCGACAGCAGCAGCGGGTCGGCGTCGTCGCCGAACTGCCGGCCGGTCGCGCGCTCGACCTCGGCGAGCGCGGCGTGGGTCTGCTCCCAAAGACCGTCCGGGACGTGGTGGTCGGCCCGCTGGTAGGCGGTGCAAGCCTCGGTCGTGATCGTGAAGCCAGGAGGGACGGGGAGCCCGGCCGCCGTCATCGCCGCCAGCCCGGCGCCCTTGCCCCCCAGCAAGTCTTTGTCACCCGCCGGAGCGTCGGCGAACGAGTACACCCAGCGGACATCCACAGAAAGGTCAGGCATCGGAGAAAAGAGGAGGGAGATGCGGCACGCCGCGGAGCGAGTCCGGTTTCGACAAACCTACGGGGCAGCTCTGCCACCGCGACGGGAGATGCAGCGGGGAGCCGAGGCTTCTGTCGAGGACCGCCTCGGTGACGCCGTGATGGTGCCGAGCGGCTGCAGACGTCCGCCTCGGGGGGAGGACGCCCATGCCACACGGTACGTGTCCGGACGGGGCACATCCCGGGACCAAATCGCCCGCCGAAGAGTGCGGATCGGGTCGGGTACGACACCTGCGCGTCTCGACCTTCCGCACCCACGCCCTTCGGATTCCCGTGTTCGACTCGTACCAGGACATCTTCAACCAGCGCGGCGCCGCCTACCACGAGGGGATGCTGCGCTACCCCGAGGCGCGGCGCCACGAGTTCGCCCTCGTTCTCGACGCCGCCCAGCTCCAGCCCGGCGACACGGTCGTCGACATGCCCTCGGGCGGCGGGTACCTCCGCGACCGCATCGACACGCCGGACGTCGAGGTCATCGCCGTCGAGACGACGCAGGCGTTCTACGACCAGTGCCGCGAGCGGCCCGGCCTCCAGCGCCGCCTCGGCCCGCTCTCGGAGACCGGCCTCCCCGAGGCGTCGGTCGACGTCGTCGTGAGCCTGGCCGGCCTCCACCACGTCGACGACCGGGCCGGCGTGTTCGCCGAGGTGGTCCGGATCCTCCGCCCGGGCGGCCGCTTCGTCGCCGCCGACGTCCGCGCCGGCTCGCCGGTCGAGGGCTTTCTCGACTCGTTCGTGAACGCCCACAACTCGATGGGCCACGAGGGCGCGTTCGTCGACGACCGCTTCCGCGACGCGATGCGAGGCGCCGGGTTCGAGATCGAGCGCGACGAGACGGCCGCCTACCCCTGGATCTTCGACTCGCCCGAGGCGATGGTCGACGGCTGCACGCTGGTCTTCGGCCTCGACGAGGCCACCCCTGAGGCGGTCCGCGCCGGCATCGACCGGTGGCTCGGCGTCACCGAGGCGGACGGGGTGGAGATGGCGTGGGAGCTTCAGCTCATCGTCGGGCGCCGCCCGATGACGTAGGTCTACCGCTGGAGCACGCGTCGGATCGCGCGCGCCTTCGCCCCGAGGCCGAGCGCGAACCGGAGCCGGCCGAGGCCCCGCCGCGCCGGCGCCGTCCGCGCCCGCAGCCGGCTCCGCAGCAGGAGCCCCCGTACCGCACGCCGAACCGCCGCCTCGGAGTTGCCGCGCCCCAGGTCGGCCCAGATGCCGTAGAGCGACGGGCTGATCTCGTCGAGCTGGCGCACGCGCCCGGCGAGCGGAACGGACGTGTCGAACCGGTCGAACCGGCTGAGATCCCCCGAGTTGGCGAGCGACATCATGGTGCGGACGCACTTCTCGCAACGCGAGCAGTTGCCGCCCGGCGGGGCGTCCCACATCCAGCACACCCGGAGGTGCGCCTGGACGGCGGGGTGATCGACGATGGCGGCCACCTTGGCGCTGCGGACCGGCGCGTCGCCGTGGACGAAGTCGATCCGCCCCGGCAGCGACCACAGCGGGTCGAGGTCCCAGTGCGTGCCCCACGGCGTGTCGTAGACGTACGCGTAGCTCGATGGAATGACGAGGGTGTCGATGGCCGACGAGTAGAGCAGTCCGCCGGCCGCGATGGCGCCGCCCTGCGTGTGGGTCCCGAACTGGAGCCCGTCGAGGTGGGGGAACGACCGCAGGTTCGACCGCAGGTTGAGGAGCCCGACGTCGAACGTCGAGGCGACGTCCTCCAACAGCTCGTGCACGGCCGCCTCGTGGGCCTCCGAGGCGAGCGCGCGCTCGTAGCTCTCGGCGAAGAACAGGTGGGTCGTGCCGTGCTCGGGCTCCTGGGTGAGCGTGTAGAACGAGTCGACGCCGCCGGTGAAGCACTGCGCCCGAGCGCCCGACACCACGGGCGGCCGCACGACGAGCCCCGAGGCGGAGAGCGGGGTGTAGGCCCGGAGCCCCCACCAGCTGGCGTAGAGGTCGGCGATCCGGCCCACGTTCTCCAGCCACCGCTCGTCGATCTCGCCCTCGATGCGGATCGTGGCCCCAGCGTGCAGCGCAGGGATCACGAGGCCCGCCGCGAACGCCTCGGGGAGCGGCTCGAGGTCGTGCGTGTCCGACTCGAACCACAGCGGCTCGCCATTCAGGAGCGCCTGCGCGCGCGAGGTGCCGCCTCGTCGCGTGGACTCGAAGCCGGAGAGCGTCCAGACGGGGGCGGGCATGACGACGTGTGGTGCGGGGGGAGGATAGGCTCGCGCTCGGCAAAGCCCGCGCCACACGCCCGCCTCGGTGCGACAACCTGTCGGCACCGGCCGGCGTTACCCTGCCCCCTCCCTCTGAACGACCGACGATGGCCGACCAGCCGACCCTGTTCGACGCCGCCTCCGAGGCGGACGCTCCCGCCCGCCCCGAGGCGGAGACCCCGCCCGCAGACGCCCCGCCCGCCGCCTCGGTGGCCGTGAGCCTGCCCGACGACTACTACGACGCCGACTTCGCGGCCATCGAGTCGGGCGAGGCCCGCGAGACGCTGTTCCTGGCCGACGCGATGGCGCTCGCCTACCGCGCCTTCTTCTCGATGAAGAACGCCACGCTGACGGCGCCTGACGGCACCGACACGCGCACGCTCTACGGGTTTACGAGCGCGCTCCTCAAGCTCCTCGAGGAGCACCAGCCCGAGCACATCGCGGTCGTCTTCGACAAGATCGGCGGCGCGCCCACCTTCCGCGACCAGCTCTACGCCGACTACAAGGCCCACCGGCCGCCGATGCCGGACGAGATCAAGTCGAACATCCCGCTCCTGCGCCGCCTCGCCGAGGCGTTCGACATCCCCGTCCTCGAAGTCGAGGGCGTCGAGGCGGACGACGTGATCGGGACGCTCGCCAAGCGCGCCGAAGACGAGGGCGTCGACGCGGTCATCTTCTCGGCCGACAAGGACTTCCGGCAGCTCCTCTCGGACCGCGTCTCGATGCTCCGGCCGCCCTACATGGGCGAGACGTTCGACCGCGAGACGCCGGAGACCTTCCGCGCGAAGTACGGCGGCCTCGAGCCTCGCCAGTTCATCGACCTCCTCGCCCTCATCGGCGACTCGTCGGACAACGTGCCCGGCGTGCCCGGCATCGGCGAGAAGACGGCCGTGAAGCTGATCGACGAGTACGGCGATGTCGAGACGCTCATCGAGCACGCGGCCGACCTCACGGGCAAGCGCGCCCGCGAGGGGATGACGAACCACGCCGACGACGCCCGCCTCAGCAAAAAGCTCGTCACCATTCGCACCGACGTCGACCTCGACCTCGACTGGCACACGCTCCGCCGGACCGACCCCGAGGTGGACGAGATCGAGGCGCTCTTCGACGAGGTCGGGTTCGGGGCGCGCCTCCGCAACCGGGTCCGCGACTACGCCGAGGGCCGCTCGCGCTCGCGCGCCGACGGCAAGCCCGGCCGCGCGTTCACGACGCTCCCCGAGGACGACCCCTCGCTGAGCTTCGACTTCGGCCCCTACGAGCCGGTCTCGGCTATCGATGAGGACGCCGTCGACTACAAGACGGTTTACGACGCCGACGACCTCGGCCTCGCCGAGGCGGCCGCCTCGGGGGCGGAGCGCCTCTCGTTCGACACCGAGACGACGTCGACCGACCCGATGGCCGCCCGCCTCGTGGGCGTCTCGCTCGCGAAGGAGGTGAAGAAAGCCGTCTACGTCCCGACGCCGCTGCCCGACGGCACGCCCGAAGCGAAGGCGCTCGCACCCGTCGTCCCTGCGCTGCAAGACGATGCGCTGCTGAAGATTGGGCACAACGTGAAGTACGACCTCGTGGTCATGAAGCGCCACGGCGTCGACGTGCGCGGGCCGCTCTTCGACACCATGGTCGCCCACTACCTCCTCGACCCCGAGGCGAGCCACAAGCTCGACGACGTCTCGAGCTTCCACCTCAACTACCGGCCGCAGCCGATCACCGACCTCATCGGGACGGGCAAGAACGCGCTCACGATGGACCAGGTGCCGGTCGAGGACGTCGGGCCGTA
The DNA here is from genome assembly GCA_039024395.1 of Bacteroidota bacterium. Taxonomy (GTDB): domain Bacteria; phylum Bacteroidota; class Rhodothermia; order Rhodothermales; family Rubricoccaceae; genus Rubrivirga. Next base: position 19,284 of record JBCCQJ010000038.1, read on the forward strand.
CGCCTGCGAGGACGCCGACATCGCGCTCCGCCTCGTGGATGTGCTCACGGACGCCCTCCGGCAGGTCGACGGGGGCGAGGGGCGGCTGCTCCAGATCGCCGAGGAGATCGAGTTCCCGCTCGTCCCGGTCCTGGCCGACATGGAGATGGCGGGCGTCAAGGTCTCCGAGGCGGTCCTGGCCGACATCCGCGAGGGGCTCGACGCCCAGATCGCCGAGCAGGAGGCGGAGATCTACAAGCTGGCCGGGCGAGAGTTCGGAATCGGCTCGACGAAGCAGCTCGGCGAGGTCCTCTTCAACGACCCGCCGACCGACGAGGAGCGCGCCGCGGCCGAGCAGTGGGCGCAGGACGTGCGCGACACCGAGGCGGGCGAGGTGGCCGGCGACCCCGAGGCGAAGCCCAAGACGAAGAAGCAGCTCGCCGAGGAGGCGCCTACGTTCGGGATCGGGCTCCAGCCGCTCGGCAAGACCAAGACCGGCAAGCCGAGGACGGACGAGAAGGTGCTCGCCGAGCTGGCGCAGGAGCACGCCCTGCCGGCGCTCGTCCTCGACTGGCGCAAGGTGTCGAAGCTGAAGTCGACGTACGTCGACCGGCTGCCCGAGCTGATCCACCCCGAGACGGGCCGCGTCCACACCGACTTCAACCAGGCGGTGACTGCGACGGGTCGGCTCTCGTCGTCGAACCCCAACCTTCAGAACATCCCCATCCGGACCGACCTGGGCCGTGAGATCCGCCGCGCGTTCGTCGCCGAGGCGGGCCACAAGCTCCTGGCGGCCGACTACGCCCAGATCGAGCTGCGCATCATCGCCTCGATGTCGGGCGACGCGGACCTCACGCAGGCGTTCGCCGAGGGCAAGGACATCCACACCGCGACGGCGGCGCGCGTGTTCGGCGTCGACTACGACGACGTGGTGCGCGGCCAGCGCGACCGCGTAAAGCAGGTCAACTACGGCATCCCATACGGCATCTCGGCGTTCGGGCTCGCGCAGCGGCTCCGCATCGGCAACAGCGAGGCGCAGGAGCTGATCGACCAGTACCGGGCCAGCTACCCGCGGGTGATCGAGTTCCTCGACGGCCTCATCGAGGAGGCCCGCGACCGTGGCTACGTCGAGACGCTCCTCGGCCGGCGCCGCTACGTCCCTCAGATCACCTCCCGCAACCCGAACGACCGCGCCTACGCCGAACGGATCGCCGTCAACATGCCCATCCAGGGCACGCAGGCGGACATGATCAAGAAGGCCATGATCGCCATCCACGCCCGCCTCGGGGCCGAGGGGCTGGCGACCCGGATGATCCTCCAGGTCCACGACGAGCTGGTGTTCGAGGTCCCCGAGGCGGAGGTCGACGCGGTCTCGGCGCTGGTCCGCGAGGAGATGGGCCGGGCGCTCCCGCTCGACGGCGTGCCGATCGTGGTCGACGTCGGCGTGGCCGACAACTGGCTCGACGCGCACTGATCGGTGGATGCACGAGGACTTCGCGTCATTGTCGCGACGGTGGTGCTCGCCATCGGGTTAGAGGCCCGGTGCCAGGAGTTCGTGCCTGTGACGGATACTGTGTACGAAGCGCCTAGCGTCTTCACTCCTCCGGCCCGTTTCCGGCAATACGAGTCCTCGTCTGACGACGAACTGGTGACGTACCTGCTCACGGTCGTCGACTTTACTGGGAGGGTACACGTCGTAGATGATCTTGGAACAAGAGGCGCAGCGCTGGAACTCCGAGGAGAATGGGAAGCGGCTACGACCGGCTGTGGGACGAGTTGCTTCCTCACGTGGTACCTCGATCCCGCCTCGGGGAGAGTCTCCGATCCGATCTTCGCACCCCTGTACGAAGACCCCGAGGCGGGTATCGTCGTCATTTCCCATGAACAGGGAGCGCTTCTCTTCTATCCGTTCGAGCCCGAGCGTGCTTGGTACGTCGAGCTACCTGGGGAGGGACTTCGATCTGCTATGATGAACGCGGCGGTCGACATCGAAGTAGTGGGCGATCAGATGGAGTTTCGGACGGGCGATAGCGATACAGTGTTTTCGGTCGCGCTTCCAAACCTGGAATAGATTGCCTTAGGGGCTGGCCTAGCTAAGCGTCCAGCGGCGGAGGGTTCTCAGTTGCTCCGACGGCGGCCCGTAGTTGAACCGCCACTCGCATTCCTTCAGA
>JBCCQJ010000039.1:0-21176 GCA_039024395.1 Bacteroidota bacterium
CCTCCCCTTGAACGAGGATCGAGTCCGATTCGAGATCGAGCGCTCGCACGACGAACGACGGAGCATCGAGCTGCTTGAACACGACGCGGAGGCCGTTGGCGAGCGTCCAGTCGGCGAGGCCAACCTGCGGGTAGAGCGACCGCGCCTCGATGCTGCCCTTCGGCGCCTCGGGCGGTGGCGGCGGGGGCTCCGGCTCAGGCGGCGGCGGGGGCGGCTCCGGCAACGGCTCGGGCTCCGGCACCGGCATCACGGGCGGGGCCACCTCCGCCTCGGGGGGCGGCGCCGGCGGCCGCGACGTGCCGCACGCCGCGACGACAACGGACAAGCCGAGAACGATCAGGCGATGCACCGAGGCGGAGGGCGAGGTCACACAGACGAAGGCAGTGGATGCGAAGCTACACCTCTCGTCGGCCCGGCCTCGACAGACGCGACAGCAGCCACCGGTGCACGACCAGGCTCAGCGCCGTCAGCGCGACCGCCGCGAGCGCGAGCCGCACCGAGGCGGCCTCGCCGCCAACCTCGTTCAGACGGGCGTAGAGCGCGAGCGGGACCGTCTGCGTGCGGCCCGGGATGTTGCCGGCGACGACGATCGTGGCGCCGAACTCGCCGAGGCCGCGGGCGAAGTGCAGCGCCGCGCCCGCCGCGACGGCCGGCGCCGCGAGCGGCAGCACGACCCGCCAGAACGCCTGCCACCGCGTCGCCCCGTCGGTCCGCGCCAGGTCGACGAGTGTGGGGTCGACCGCCTCGAAGCCGGCCCGCGCCGTCTGGACGAGGAGCGGGAAGCCCACGACCGCCGCCGCCAGGACCGCCGCCCCGTAGGTGAACGCGAGCGTCCGCGGCAGCACGAGCAGCAGCGCGAACCCCGTCACGACCGGCGGCACGGCGAGCGGCAGCATCACGGCCACCTCGACGGCCGCGGCGAGCGGACTCCGCGCCTGGGCCAGCCACCGGGCGACGACGAGCGCCGGCACCAGCGCGAGCGCGGTCGCGGCGACGGCGACGCGGACCGACAGCGCGATGGCGGACCAATCGGCGGGCGTCATGGAGCGAGAAAGCCCCGCTCGGCCCAGGCGTCCGCCTCGGGGCTGAGCGCCCCGAACACCGCCCGCCCCCGAGGCGAGAGCAGCAGGGCGACGTAGGCGACGGGTCGCGCAGCGGGCAGGTCGGCCGTGACGACGACCCGGTCCGAGACGCGGGCGTCGGAGGCGTAGACGACGGCGGCGTCCGCCGCGCCCGTCTCGACGGCCACGAGGGCTGCACGCACGTCGGCCTGCGGGATCACGCGGGCCTCGACGCTCTCCCACAGGTCCAGATCGGTCAGGGCGTCGCGCGCGTAGGCGCCGGCTGGGACGTGGCCCGGATCGCCAAGCGCGACTCGCTCGGCCGCGCCGACCGCCTCGGCGACCGTCGGGCGGGACGGCGTGCCGGCGGGCTCGACCCACACGAGGCGGCCGCGCGCGACGGTCTTCCGGTCGATGACCTCGACGCCCTCGGCCTCCAGCCAGTCGGCCCAGCGCGCGTCGGCGGAGACGAACACGTCGGCCGGCGCCCCCTGCCGGATCTGCCGGGCGAGCGTCGACGAGGCGGCGACGCTCAGCGACACCGCCTCGGGGGCGAGGTCGCGGACCACGTCGCCCGCCGAGGCGGCCGCGAACACCCGCACGTCGCCCTCTGCCCCGCCGCACGCCGAGCCTGCGACGGCCAGGGCGAGGAGGAGCGCGGGGATCACCCGCCGGCGGATCACCCGCCCGCCTGGGCGACGCGGGCCAGCCCCTCTTCGGCCCGCGTGCGCGCCGGGTCGCCGGGGGCCGTGAGCGCGACGACGCGCTCGAGCGCCACGCGGGCGCTGTCGAGGCGGCCGATCATCAGCCGCCGCTCGCCGAGCATCAGCGTCGCGCCGATGTGGTCGGGCTCGGCGGCCAGGATCGACTGCAGCTCCTCGACCGGCCGCATCGGGTTGGAGGGGTCGAACGTGGCCGCCTCGGCGAGGGCGAAGCGGACGTCCGGGTCGTCGTCGATCGCGAGGCTCTGCTCGAACTCCTCGATCGCGCGCCGCGCCCAGCGGACGCTCGACGTGGGGTCGGTCGTGCTCGCGTTGAACGCGGCCGTGAGGTAGTAGCGGCCCGACTCGTACCACCCCGAGGCGGTGCCCTCGGCGGCGAAGCGGTCGGCGGCCGCCTGGAGGGTGTCGGGGAGCGGCGGGGCGCCCGCGGGGATGGCGGCGGCCGGTCCGACGTCGGCCACCTCGGGGGCCGTCGCAGGCTCCGGGGCCGGCGGGCCGCTCAGCGCCGTGAGGGCGTAGAGGCCGAGCACCGCGGCGAGGCCGACTGCGGCGACGGCGAACGCCCGCTTGCCGACGTCCGACGCCGGGCGCTCGCCCGAGGCCGGGCTCTCCCCCGAGGCGACCGCCGGCGCCGGCACGGCGTCGGGGGACGGCATCGGCGCGCCGCACCGGTTGCAGAAGCCCGACCGCGGCGGCGGCACGTTGCCGCAGCGGAGACAGGCCACCGCGGTGCCCTGGCGGACGGGGTAGGCGTCCGGCAGGGGCGTTCCGCAAAGGTCACAGGCGTCGGCGCCTGGGGTGAGCGAGGCGCCGCACGAGGCGCACGCAGCTGTCGACATGGGTCCTGAGAACCGGGGGGTGTTTCGCGAGAACCGAGGCTACTTCGCGCCCACGAGGCGGTCGGCGCCTTCCTCTTCGACGCGGCGGCGGAACTCCTGCGCGGGCTTGAACACGGGCGCCATGCGGCGCGGCACTGGCACCGGCTGGTCGGTGCGCGGGTTCCGGGCCGTGCGCGGCGCCCGCTCGACCGCGCGGAACGTGCCGAAGCCCCGCAGCTCGACCCGGTCCCCCTCGGCCACCGCGTCGAGCACGGTGTGCATAAACCCGTCGACGACGGCCTCGGTCTCGAGCTTGGTCAGGCCGGTGGCTTCGGCAATGCGGTCGACGATCTGGGCTTTGGTCACGGGTCGGAATCCTGGCGGGCGTCCATGATACGAGCCGCGCCCGTCGGATGGTGGCACGCCCCCCCGCCTCGGAGTTAGTTTTCACGAGGTCAAACGAGGTCATCCCCCCGTCTTTTCGATGCGCGTTCTGTTTGTCGCTGGCGAGGTCGCCCCTTTCTCCGAGACCACCGAGACCGCACGCCTCATGCGTGCCCTCCCGGAGGCGCTGGAGGAACACAAGGATGTCGAGCCTCGCATCATGATGCCCCGCTACGGGGTGGTCTCGGAGCGTCGCAACCGGCTGCACGAGGTCATCCGCCTCTCGGGCGCCGAGATCGCGGCCGGCGAGGCGTCGGACACCCTCAAGGTGAAGGTGGCCTCGATCCCCGGCATTCGGCTCCAGGTCTACTTCATGGACTCGGTCGCCTTCTTCAAGCGGAAGGGGCTCTACCGCGACCGCAAGACCGAGGAGGTGTTCGAGGACAACCCGGCCCGCGCGCTCTTCTACGCCCGCGCCGCCCTGTCGACGGCCCAGAAGCTCGGCTGGAACCCGGACGTCGTCCACGCCGCCGGTTGGATCTCGGCGTTCGTGCCGCACGTGCTCGCGACCGAGTTCGGCGACGACGAGCTGTTCTCGAGCGCGCGGTCGGTCTACACGCCAGCCCAGGTCGAGGGCTACGAGCCGGTCCTCTCGGCCGAGGAGGCGAGCGCGCTCGGCCTCCCCGAGGCGTGGGGCGGGCGCACGCTCCGCTCGGTCGGCCTCGAGACGGCCCATGCCGTCGCCTACGCCGAGGGCGACGGGGCCGGTGCGGGCGAGCCCGACGGCCCGGTCCTGCCCACCGAGGCCGAGGCCGGAGCCGACGCCGCGGCAACCCTCTACGGCTCGCTCGATCAGGCCATCGCCGCCTGAGCGGGACCGGCGCGGCTCATCGGCAGCGCCCAGATCGTTTTTGCACGAACGCCCAAGTCGGGCGGCAGCGACGCGGCTAGCCTGCGGCCTGCGTGCGGGGTGTCCCGAATTGACCGCCCTCCACGCGAAACCGGCACCCGCCTCGTTGGGGAGCCATTCCCCCCGACCTGCCTCGTCCCCGCCTGTGAGTCGCCTCCGTTTCGCCGCCCTCGTCGTCGCGGCGTCCGCCCTCTCCGCCTGCCAAGACCCCGCCGGGGTCGGCCTCGGCCTGATCGACGAAGAGGGCGCGGATCCCTCGACCCGCGCGGTCTTCGTGTCGTCGCTCGACACCATCCGTGCAACGGCGACGCCCATCGGGTTCGCCAACCCGAACGACACGCCGCACCAGCCGCGCTTCCTCATCGGCGACGTGACCGACCCGGTCTTCGGCGACGTCGAGGCCATCGCGTACGTCGACGTCGTCCAGCCGGCCTCGGTCGACGCCGAGGCGGGCGACGTCCGGCAGGTGTGGCTCGAGCTGCGGCGCGACTACGTCTACGGCGACACCACAACGGTCCTTCCGGTGGCCCTGCGCCAGGTGAACCCCACCCCGTCGTGGTCGGCGTCGCCGAGCTACCCGGCCGACACCACGTTCGCAACCGGCGACGTCCTCGCCACCTCGACCCTGTCGGTGGCCCCGGCGGACACGGTCGTGCGGTTCGACCTCCCCGAGGCGTGGGTGACGGCCAACGCAGCCACGCTCGTCGGCGACGACTTCTCGACGGCCTTCGAGGGGTTCGCCCTGGAGGTGGCCGACGGCGCTCCCGCGCCCGGCGCCGTGTTCGGGTTCTCGACGCTCGCCACCCGCGGCTCGTTGCTGCGCATCGCGACCGCCGAGGACACGCTGGGGTACGCCCTGCAGGAGGTGTTCACCTCGATGCAGCGCGAGGACCCCGTCGCGACGCCGCCCTCGCTCTTGTCGGCGCGCGCCTACGCGAACGGCGGGATCCGCTTCGAGGTGGACTTCGGGCCGGTCGGGCCGCTGCCGGTGGCCCAGGGCTCGCTGTCGCTTCCGCTCGACCGCTCGGTCGCCGAGGAGGGCGCGTTCGTGCGCCCGATCGCGACGCGCTCGGGGCTGTTCGGCGTGCGGGAGGCCGACAGCCTGCGGGCGTTCCTCGGCGAGGTGATCGTCGACACGAGCGGCGACGCGCGCACGATCAACACCTCGGGGCTGACGCCGACGATCCAGCAGATCCTCCTCGGCGACGAGTCCTACGAGCGCTTCGAGATCGTGCCGGCGGTCTCGGGGCTGGCGCCCCTCATCCCGGTGTCGCTCGACATCCTGCCGGTGCTCAACCCCACCGACCCCGAGGCGGGTCCGCGCTTCACGCTCACCGTCATCGGCCAACCGTCGACGTGACGAGCAACGGCTTCGCCTCTTCCGTGTCTGTGTCTCGCCCCCGGCTGTCCATGCGCCGCCTCGCCCTCGCCGTCCTCGCCCTCGCCTCGTCCGCCGCGTTCGCGCAGGGCCAGAACAACTACGGCTCGATCTACTCGCTCTACGGCGTCGGCGAGCGGCTCGACCTCGAGACGTCGCAGGCGGCCATGCTGGGCCGCTCGGGCGCCGCGCTGCGCTCGGGGAGCTACACCGCGTTCAGCAACCCGGCCCTGTGGTCGGACCTGGGCGTGACCACGTTCTCGGCCGGCGCCAGCCTGACGACGGTCCGCGGCGAGGACGCGCTGAGCGACGACGCGAGCGTGGGCACGTCGGGCGAGCTGGCCGGCCTCCACCTCGGGATCCCGATCTACCCCGCCCGCCTCGGCATGACGTTCGCGGTCGGTCCGTACAGCCGCGTCAACTACCGCTCGGCGGTGCGCGACTCGCTGCTCGTCGGCGGCGACATGACGCCGTACACGCTCAACCTCGAGGGCGCAGGCGGCCTCCAGCAGTTCCGCGCCGGGCTGGGCGTGCGGATCGGGTCGGTCCTGCAGGTCGGCGCGAGCGGAGACGTGATCTTCGGGACCGAGGAGACGCTCCAGCGGACCGACTTCGACGACGCCGGCTTCGTCGAGACGCGGCAGTCCGAGGCGACGCGCCTGCGCGGCGTCACGGCCACCCTGGGCGCCGCGGCGACGGCGCGCAGCCTCGCCACCGACGACGACGCGCTCACGGTCGGGCTGGCGTTCACGCTGCCGACGTCGCTCTCGGCCGCCCGCACGGTCACGCTCGGCGAGAGCCTCGACCGCGACACGCTGGCCGCCTCGGTGGACGGCGACGCGACGCTCCCGCTCGTGCTCCGAGGCGGGCTCGCCTACCGGAGCGGCTCGCGCTGGGTGGCGACCGCCGACGCGCTCTACGAGCCCTGGACCCGCTTCGACAGCACGCTCCCAGTCGGCGGCTTCGACCCCGAGGCGGCCGACAACGACCTTCAGGACCGCCTCCGCCTCGGGGGCGGCGTCGAGGTGACGCCCGCCGGGCGCGACCGCCGGGCCAGCGCCCTGCGCCGGGCGTCGTACCGGATCGGGGCCTACGCCGAGCGCGGCCTCTACGCCCCGGCCGGCCAGTCGGTGTCGACGCTCGCCCTCACCGGCGGCGTCTCGGTGCCCAACCGCTTCACCGGCGCCCGCTTCGACCTCGGCTTCGAGGTGGGGACCCGAGGGTCCGCCGAGGACGTTCTCGTCCGCGATACCTTTGTGCGGGGGACGTTCACCCTCAACTTCGGAGAGCGCTGGTTCGTCCGGCGCCGGTTCAACTAGCACACACACGCTTTCTCGCCCTCCATGCGCCTGTCCCACCTCGCCCTGTTCGTCGCCGCCGGCAGCGTTGTCCTCGCCGCCTGTGCCGCCCCGCCAGCGACCGGCCCCGTCGACACAGGCGGCATCGCGAACCAGCCCGTCCTGCCTCCCGAGGACGGCCCCGAATACGGTCCCGGTGACTACTGCGCCGACACGATCGTGCTCATCCAGCCGACGGTGCGGTCCAACTTCAGCCTGGGCTCGGAGTACATCCGCAACGACGACTTCTGCGCCGCCTACCCCTACATGCGGTGGATGCTCGACAACGAGCCGCTCTTCACCGGCGAGGACCCCGACGACCGCAACTTCCTGCGGATGGCCCGCATCTACGAGGACTTCGCCGCGCAGGTCGACTCGACCAACCGCGACGAGCAGAAGGCCTACCTCGACTCGGCGCTGATGTCCCGGCGCGACGGCATCGCGGCGATGGACGCGGCCGGCGTGACCTACGACCGCTACCTGCGCGACCTCCAGGAGGGCTTCTTCTTCTTCCAGAACCGCGCCTTCTACGAGGATGCCGAGAGCCAGCAGTTCGCGGCCTTCCAGCGGGCGTTCGAGGCCCAGCCCGACTCGCTCGAAGACTGGTACCTCGGGGAGCTGTTCAACACGTCCGCCTCGGCGTTCCCGGTCGAGGACGGCGCGGCCAACCCCGAGCGCGCCGCGTTCGTCCGCACCCTCGCCACGTACGTCGACAACGACGAGTCGCAGGAGTTCTACACGACCTTCGCCGACGCCATCGAGAACCCGGCCAGCGCCGGCTTCACCGGCTCCGACGCCGCCGTCGAGGCGCTGATCTCCGACCTCCGAGGCGGCACCATCTCGGACGACGACGCGCTCGTCCTGCTCGCGGTCATCCTCCAGCAGCCCGACCGCCTCGAAGCGCTCGGCGAGGACGTCGCCGCGCTCCGCACCGACGTCCTCCGCCTCGAGGCGGTGACCAGTCGCGTCGAAGACCCGAACACGCTTGCCGCTCTTGCCTTCCAGGCCTACCGCGAGGGTGACACGGCGCGCGGCAACGGCCTCTTCGACCGCGCCATCGAGAACGCGGAATCGAACGCCCAGCGGGCCGACTTCTACTACTCCCGCAGGCAGTCGGGCGACATCAACAACGCCCTCCGCGTGTTCCCGTCGCACGGCCCGAGCCTCTACCAGCGCGCCGTCAACATCGGCAACGCCATCGGCCGGCCGACGACGCTCAGAGGCCGGTTCGCCTACTGGTGCGTGGCCGACGAATTCCGAAATGTCGCTGCACGGACAACCGACAGCCGGATTGCCCGAACTGCCCGGACCGCTGCGGCACGCTACGAGCGCTCCGGACCGTCGCGCGAGCAGTACTTCCTCGCAGGCTTCCAGCCGGGCCAGACGGTCAGCGCCAGCCTCGGAGCGTACGGCCGCTGCTCGACGCGGGTCCGGTAGGGTGTAGGCTCTCGGCTGCCGGCTTTCTGCCGTCGGCTCTGATTCGCCGGCCGGTCCCGCCTCGGGGTCGGCCGGCGTTTTATGGGTGCACTCTGCCGCTCTCGATCCTCCCGGGGGTGCGTGGCCGATGGGCGGTTTGGGATTCGAGCCCGACCGCCTCGGGGCGTGTCGAGCAACTCCGAGGCGGGGTCCGTGTCTCGTGAGCGCACACACGGCTCACGACCATGCCCCGACGCATCCTCGGTGTCGCCCTCGCGGCGGCCCTCGGCGCCTGCGCGCCTCCGCCGCCCGCAGCGCCCGCTCCCCCGCCGCCGCCGCCCGTCCCCGAGGCGGCCGCATTTGGTCCCGGCGACCATTGCACCGACACGTACGTCATCGTCTCGGACTCCCCGCGGACCAACTTCAGCCTCGGCTCGGAGTACGTCCGCAACGGCGACGACTGCGCGGCCTACCCGTACCTGCGGTGGATGCTCGACAACGAGCCGCTGTTCACCGGCACCGACCCCGATGACCGGAACTACCTGCGGATGGCGCGGATCTACGAGGCCTTCGCCACGCACGCGGACTCGGCCGAGGCGCGCGCCTACCTCGACTCGGCCCTCACCACGAGGCGGGCCGGCACTGAGGCGCTGAGAGCAGCCAGCATCGAATACGATCCGGTGCCTCGCGATCTTGCCGAAGCGCAGTTCGCGTTCCGCCACCGCGACCGCCTCGGGGCTGAGGCGGACGTGCTGGAGTTCGACGCGACCCTCCGCGCCTTCGAGGCGCAGCCCGATTCGCTCGACGACTGGTACCTCGGTCGCCTCGTTGCGCTCTCCGCCACGCCTTTCCCTGAGGCAACCGAGCGCGCGGCGTTCATCGGGCGCGTCGCGCCGTTCATCGACGACGCCGACGCGCGGGCCTACGCCGAGGCGATCCGCGACAACCTTCTCTTCGACCCCGAGGCGGGCGTCTCGGACGCGGCGGTCGACCGGCTCCTCGCGGCGTTCGCCGACGGAACGCTCGCCGGCGACGACGTGCTCGTCCTGTTCGCCCTCGCGGCTCGGGACCCGGACCGCGTCCGCGCCGGCGGCGGCGACCCCGAGGCGATCCGCGACCGCCTCGTCACGCGACCGGAGGTGACCGAGAACGTGACCGACCCGGACGTGCTCTACGCCCTCGCGATGCGCGCCTACGCTGCCGGCGACGCGCCCCGAGGCGACGACCTGTTCGACCGCGCCCTCGACCGCGCCGACTCGAACGGGAGACGGGCCGACTACCACTACGGTCGCGCCCGCGAGGGCTACCGCGACCGCGACGCCGACGTCGACGCGGCGCTCCGCAGGAGCCCGGCCCACGGCCCTTCGCTGTTCCTGCGTGCGTCTGACATCGCCACCGAGGTGGGTCAGCCCGCCTCGGTGCGGGACCGGGTGGCCTACTGGTGTCTCGCCGACCGCTTCCGCGCGGCGGCTGCAACTGGCGATGTCCGGATCGCCGACGCAGCGCGCCAGACGGCTGGCCAGTTCGAGCGTGCCGCGCCGTCTCTCGAGGAGGTCTTCCTGGAGATGGACGCTCGGCCTGGCGACACCGTCACGGCCTCGCTCGGCCGCTACGGCCGCTGCACCACGCGCGTGCGCTGACCCCGAGGCGGCGGTCGGCCGTCGGCGGTCTCTCGCCCCGCCTCGGGGCGGCGCTTTTGCGTACCCCACGCCGAGGCGGCCGGTATCTTCGAGGCCCCTCGCTCCTCTGCCGCCATGTCGTTCATCGCCTCCGTCCGCGCCCGCCAGATCCTCGACAGCCGGGGCAACCCCACCGTCGAGGTCGATGTGATCACCGACGACGGAGCCGTGGGCCGCGCCGCCGTCCCGTCCGGCGCCTCGACGGGCGAGTACGAGGCGGCCGAGCTGCGCGACGGCGACGAGGAGGTCTACCTGGGCAAGGGCGTCCTGCAAGCCGTCGAGAACGTGAACGAGGAGATCGCCCCCGAGGTGGTCGGCCTCGACGCACTCGACCAGGCGCTGCTCGACCAGACGCTCGTCGACCTCGACGGGACCAACAACAAGTCCAGGCTCGGTGCCAACGCCACGCTCGGCGTCTCGCTCGCGACCGCCCGCGCGGCGGCCATCTCGGCCGGCCTCCCGCTCTACGCCTACCTCGGCGGCGCCAACGCCCGACGCCTGCCCGTGCCAATGATGAACATCATCAACGGCGGCCAGCACGCCGACAACTCGGTCGACCTCCAGGAGTTCATGGTCATGCCCGACGGCGCGGCCACGTTCTCGGAGGGCCTCCGGATGGGCGTCGAGACGTTCCACCACCTCAAGGCCGTCCTCAAGGGCAAGGGCTACTCGACGGCCGTGGGCGACGAGGGCGGCTTCGCGCCCGACCTGAAGAGCAACGAGGAGGCCATCGAGGTCATCCTCGAGGCCATTGAGGCAGCCGGCTACACGGCCGGCGAGGACCTCCACATCGCGCTCGACCCCGCCGCCTCGGAGATGTACGACGATGGGAAATACGTCTTCTACAAGTCGGACCCCGATCAGAAGCTGACGAGCGAGGAGATGGTCGAGTACTGGGCCGAGTGGGTCGACAAGTACCCCATCATCTCGATCGAGGACGCGATGGACGAGAACGACTGGAGCGGCTGGGCGGCGCTCACCGAGCGCGTGGGCGAGACGATCCAGATCGTGGGCGACGACCTGTTCGTGACCAACACGACGCGCCTCCAGCGCGGCATCGACGAGGACGTGGCGAACGCCATCCTCATCAAGCCCAACCAGATCGGGACGCTCACCGAGACCCTCGAGGCGGTCGAGCTGGCCCACCGCTACGGCTACGCCTCGGTGCTGAGCCACCGCTCGGGCGAGACCGAGGACACGACCATCGCCGACATCGCCGTCGCGACGGGGTGCGGCCAGATCAAGACGGGCTCGGCCTCGCGCAGCGACCGGCTCGCCAAGTACAACCAGCTCCTCCGCATCGAGGAGCTGCTGGGCGACGGGGCGATCTACCCCGGCATGGAGGCGTTCCGGTTCTAGAGCAAATCTCCAGTAGGTACAGGGTACTCGGTACGGACGCGAAGCGGCAGGAGAGATCCGTACCTGGTACCTCGTACCAACCCGAAGGGGGCTCTGGACCGTAGCTTGGGACTCGCGACGTCCCCCCCTCTCGCCATGTCTTCGCGCCTCCGCCGCCGGCTTCTGCTCGCCGGCGCTCTCGCCGTCTTGGTGTGGGTCGCCTTCTTCGACAGCCACAGCCTTCTCCGCCGCGCGACGTACGCCCAGGAGCTGAACCGGCTGACGGAGGAGAACGCGGTGCTCGCCGCCGACAACGAGGCCATCTCGGACCAGATCCGCCGAGGCCTCGACGCCGAGACGGTCGAGAAGGTGGCGCGGGAGCAGTACGGGATGCGGCGGCCCGGCGACCGGGTCTACCGCGTCGAACACCCCGAGGCGGACTAGAACACACTTCAGGATGGTACAGGGTACGGGGTACTGGGTACGGAAGGTGAGACGCTGGACGAGAACCGTACCTTGTACCCGGTACCTCGTACCTGCCCGAAGGGGGCTCTAGATGGCCGACTCTCGCGATCACGCCATCGGCATCGACCTCGGGGGGACGACCATCAAGGTGGCCTTAGTGGAGCGCGAGGCGGGCATTCTCCGCAAGGCGTCGCTCGACTCCGAGGCGGGGAGCGGGCCGGTGCGCGTGCTCGACCGCATCGCGGAGGGCGTCCAGCGCGTCCTGTCTGCGGCCGAGGGCTGGCCCGCACTGGGCGGCATCGGCATCGGAGCGCCGGGCGCCGTCTCGCTCGACCGCACGACGGTCACCAAGCCGCCCAACTTCCCCGGCTGGGACGAGGTCCACCTGCCCAACCAGCTCGCCCGCCGACTCGGGAAGATGGGGATCGACGTCGACGGCCCGACGATCGTCGAGAACGACGCCAACGTGGCCGGGCTGGGCTCGGCGTTCTACGGGGCGGGCCGGCCGTACGACTCGTTCGTGATGGTGACGCTTGGGACCGGCGTCGGCGGCGCGATCATCGTCGACAACCGGCTGTTCCGCGGGTCGACGGGCGCGGCCGGCGAGATCGGGCACATGTCGATCGACTACGAAGGGCCGTACGACCGGGCCGGCGTCTCGGGCGCCATCGAGGCGTACCTGGGGCAGCGGTTCCTCTCGCACCACGCCCGGTTCCAGCTCCTCGCGCGCGACACGCAGCTCCACAACACGGTCGGGCACGACCTCGAGGACATCACGCCGCGCCAGCTCCACGAGGCGGCCGTCGCCGGCGATCCGGCGGCGATCGAGGTGCTGGCGTGGGCCGGCCACAAGCTCGGCGTCGTGCTCGGCTCGGTCGTCAACCTCCTCGACATCCGGAAGATCGTCGTCGGCGGCGGCGTCTCGCAGGCCGACGCCTACATCCTCCGGCCTGCGCGCGAGACGCTCAAGCGGTTCGTGATCCCGTCGATGTCGGAGGGCGTCGAGATCGTGCGCGAGACGACGGGCAACGACGTGGCCCTCCTCGGGGCGGCGCGTCTCGTGTTCGAGCACCTCGACGACCAAGCCTAGCGCACGAATGCCCCGCGCGCGCCGTTCGCCCTGAGCCCCCGCCCACGACCGTGACGCGCCTCCTCCCGATCCTCGCCCTCCTCCTCGGGGCCGGACTCGCTCGGGCGCAGGACGTACCGCCCGACACCGCCGAGGCAAGCGGCATCGATGCCCTGCTCGCCCCGGAGGTGGGAGCCGAGCCCGACACGACCGCACCCACGCGTCGCGTGCCGTCCCTGGACCTGGGAGTCCCCGTCGCGCCCGCTGCCGAGGGCGGCCTCGACCAGCCGGTCCAGCTCTCGGCCCGCGACTCGCTCCGGATCGTCTTCGGCAACCGCGCCTCCGAGGCGGCCGACACCACCGAGGCGGCCGGCGACGTGGTCTCGCTCTACGGCGACGCGACGGCCACCTACGAGCAGGCCACGATCACAGCCGGCGTCCTCCGCTACCTGTCCGCCTCGGAGGTCGTGCAGGCCCGGCCGCTCTCCGAGGCGGTGGGCAGGCCCCAGTTTTCGGATGGGCAAGAGACGTTTACAGGGCAGGAGTTCGACTACAACCTGACATCTCAGCGAGGCCGGGTCGTGGGGGCGCGAACCCAAATCGACGACGGCTTCCTCCTCGGGGGCGTGCTCAAGCAGCAGAACGAGCGCGTCGTGTTCGCGCAGGACGCGGCCTACACGACCTGCGACCTCGACCATCCCCACTACGAACTCGAGGCGGGACGCCTGAAGGTGGTCGACGGCGAGCGGGTGTTCTCCGGCCCCGTCCAACTGAAGCTCCTCGGCATTCCGATGCCGATCATTCTGCCGTTCGGGTACTTCCCCGCGGCGGAGGGCCGGCGGAGCGGGCCGCTCGCGGTGGAGTACGGGCAGGAGACCAACTTCGGGCTCTTCCTCGACAACCTGGGCTGGTACTGGGCGATCAGCGACTACCTCGATGCCCAGGTCGCCGCGCGCATCGGCACGCGGGGGTCGTTCCAGCTCCGCGGCACGGCGCGCTACGCCCGGCAGTATGCCTACACCGGAAACGTCAGCCTCGACGTCGGACGGATCCGATCGGGCGAGCCGACCGACCCCGACTTCGCACCCCGGACCCCCATCGGACTGCGGTGGAGCCACAACCAGACGCTCCCGGCCGGCCAGCGCATCTCGGCCAGCGTCAACCTGCAGTCGGTCAGCCAGCGCCTCACCGAGGAGGCGGTGAGCAGCCAGATCAGCCAGTCGACCAACTCGTCGGTGTCGTACACCCAGACGTGGCCCGGCGCCGGGCGGTCGCTCAACCTCTCGGTGCAGGCGTACCAGGACTTCGCCAACAACCGCACGACGGCGACCCTCCCCAACCTCTCGTTCTCGCAGCAGCGGCGGTTCCCGTTCCGGCGGGGTCGCGACGACCGGTGGTACGAGAAGATCAGCGTGAGCTACTCGAACCGGGCAAGCAACGCCTTCGCGTATCAGCCGCTGTCGGACTCGACCGGGATCTCGGCCATCGACGCCCTCTTCAGTCCGTCCGCCTTCCGCGAGGGGTCGGGCCAGGACCAGCCGTTCGACTACGACGTGGTGCAGACGGTCCCCATCCAGGCGGCGTTCGCCGTCCCCCGCTACAACCTCACGCTGACGCCGTCGCTGACGTACACCGAGACCTGGACGGGCTCGTCGCAGCTCCGCACCCTCGACGAGGCCGAGAACCGGGTCGTGACCACCTCGGAGCCCGGCTTCACGGCCGTCCGCCGCTTCGTCGCCTCGGTGGCGGCGGCGACGGAGTTCTACGGGACGTTCCCGATCCGCATCGGGAGCCTCGACGGGATCCGCCACACCGTCCGTCCGCGGGCGACCCTCTCGTTCGAGCCCGACTACGGGGCGCTCGGGTTCATCCGCGAGGTGCGTCGCGACACGGCGAGCACCGAGACCATCCGCTACGCGATCGCGGCGGGGCTCCCCGTCGACCCGACGCAGGCGCTGTCGTTCGGGATCGAGAACGCCTTCGTCGCGCGGACGGCCCGGGAGGATTCGACCGGCGAGGTGCAGCGAACAACGTCCCAGATCCTCTCCCTTGGCATCACCGGCGGCTACAACTTCACCGCCGAGGAGCGCCCGTTCCGCGACCTGGGGGTTCGCTTCGCGAGCCAGGCGTACGGGGTCAACGCCTCGGGGAACGCGACGTACTCGTTCTACGCCGTCGACTCGCTGGGCGTGGTGACGAACGAGACCTACCTCGGAGAGACGGGCCGGCCGCTGCGGCTCACACAGGTCGGGTTCCGCCTCGGGCGGTCGTTCCGGTCGCGCGGCGGCTCGCGCGCGCCCGACGTTCGTCCGGTCGTCGAGGCGCCGCTGCCAGGCGACCTCTACGACCCCTCCGCATTCGGGGCACGGAGCGCCATCGTGGGCTACGTCGACTACTCGGCCCCGTGGTCGTTCTCGATGGACGTGTCGCTGAACTACCGGCCGAGCTTCCGCGAGGGCGTCGACGACCAGACGACGGCCACGCTCGGGATCAACCAGTTCAACACGCGCCTGACGCCGAACTGGTCGGTGACCGGGAGCACCGGCCTCGACCTCGTCGAGGTGAAGCCGACCGTGACCCGCCTCGGGCTCCGGCGCGACCTGCACTGCTGGGAGATGGCGATCGACTGGCGCCCGATCGGGCCGGTGCGCGGGTTCTCGGTGTCGCTCTACGTCAAGAGCGGCTACCTGCGCGATTTCCTCCGCCTCGACGTGCCGCGGTCCGTGGTCCGGTCGCTGCCGCTCTGATCGCTCTCCGGGGTGGGCATGCCCGGCGCCGAGGCGGTGTCCGGGATCGGATCGAGGCTGGGGTGGCACGCTCCTTGCGCGTTGCGGGTCGTCCCTCCCGTCCGTCTGTGTCCGCGAGTACCCGTCCCCTGGGCAACGCCCTCCCCTCGTCGCTCCGGTCGCTCCTCGAGCGCCACCAGCAGCGCCGCGCGAAGACGACCGTCGACAAGTCGAGCGCACGCCGCCTCCGGGAGGGCGTTCGCCGGGCGGGTCTCTCCGCCTCGGGGCTGTCGGTCTACGTGCACGACGGCGCGATCTCGCTCTACGGCACCGTCCCCGACGAGGCCACGCGTGAGGCTCTCCTCGGCGTCGCCTCGGCGCAGCCCGGCGTGCGGCGGATCGTCGACCACCTCCGCGTGGAGGTCTCGCCGCCCATCATCGAGGCGGTCTAGCCCGCCCTCTCAGGCGCAGGTCTCAGGCCCCGAGGAGGTCGCCCAGGTCCTCCAGGGCATCGCGGAGGTCGCGCGTCGGAACGGTCGAGGGAAAAACTGCCCGGTCGGCGCCCAGCCCGACGCTGGCCCAGAGATCGAAACGAGGCCGCGCGAGCACGTCGTCCCGCAGCGAGAGGCCGTGGCGCTCGAGCACGGGCCCGATCTCGTCGGCCCGGTCGCGGAGCTGGCGGAGCGTCGAGGCGTAGGCGTGCTCGACGACCTCCTTGCGCGACGAGAACGAGAACACGTTGGTGAAGAACATCCGGTAGTCCTCCTTGGGCGGCTCGAAGAGGATCAGGTCGGCCGTGTCGTAGCGGTCCTGGTAGGCCTTCATGCCCGTCCCCATCCGGCTGTGGATGAGCGTGCGGAAGGTCTGGCTCATCACACCCGGCAGGCCGCGGTCGGTCAGCCGCCCGCGGCGCATCGCCCCTGAGGCGACCGCGTCGGCCGTGTCGACGGGCACGATGGGGTTGACGCACAGCACGAGGCCCGCGCCGCGGTCGAACGCCACCGAGGCGTGGACCGTCTTGTTGAGCACACCGTCGACGTAGTGCCGCCCCTCGATCTGGACCGGCGGGTAGAGGCCCGGCAGTGCCGTCGAGGCCTGGACGGCGAGCGAGATCGGGACCTCCTCGCGCTGCCCCGGCCCGAACACCACCGACCGGCTCGAATCGAGGTCGGTCGTGACGACGAACAACTCGTTCCGGAGCGTCCGGAAGTCGTTCGAGCGCCCGGCGACGGCGAAGAGCGCCTCGAGGTAGTCGCGCAGCGGCTTGTTGTCGAACACCCCGACGGGGATCGCCCGCCCGAGGCGGTCGATGAGCGTCGAGACGATGCCGCTCGACTCCTTCGGGTGGAGGATCGCCGACCGGACAGCGTCGGCGATCAGGAGCGGGACGCGGAGGCCGCGCTGCACGTACTCGCCGAAGGCGGGCGACAGGAACAGCTCGGGGCGGAAGGGCTGGTCGCCCGGCTCCTCGCCCACGACCGACCGCACGAGCTGGGCCGTCGTGATGCCGTTCGCCAGCGACGCGCCCACGAACGCCCCTGCAGACACGCCGACCGTGACTGGCACGTCGTTGAGGTCGAGGCCGCCGATGGCGTCGTCGAGCGCGCGCAGCACGCCGATCTCGTAGATGGCCCCCTCGGGGCCGCCGCCGGCGAGGGCGAGCCCGAGCGATCCGGTCCGGTGGGGGTCGGCGATCTGCATGATGAAAGCGCTTTCGAGAGAGTATAACGGCGGCCGCCTCGGGGAAGTGCCTGGTGGGGACACACCCGTCGGCCAAACGCACGTCGGGCGAGCGCAGCCGTGCCGCGCTCGCCCGAGGGTGCCGGAGCGGCCTTACGGGGCCACCCCGAGGCGGGACCGTTCCTGGGCGAGGCCGGCCCGCCGGCGGGTTAGGCCCGCTGCTCCTGGACGCGGAGGAGCGCCGCCTCGGCGTCGTCCTTGCCCTGGACCTTCTCGACGACGACGTCGCCGAGGCGGATCTCGTACCAGCCCCCGCCGACGGCCTCCATGGTAGGCTCCGTCGAGGCGGTGCGCTGCTCCTTGAGCGTCTCGATGTGGGCCGTGAGGCGCTCGACGCTGGCCGTCAGCTCCGAGATCTCCTCGCGCGTCGGCACGCCGAGGCGCTTCATGACCGTCGCGACGGCATCCTGGATGCGGTCCTCGGCCTTGTCGGCCGTCTCGCCGGCGATGTACTGGGCGTCCTTGACGCGGCCCTTGACGGCGTCGGTGGCCTTGTCGGTGGCGCCGCCGAGCTGCTCGCGGATCGCGGTCACGCGGTCGGTGCCGATGCCAGGCAGCTCGATCTTCTCGCCCTTCTTGACGAGCGTCTTGAACATCTTCGAGCCCTCCTCCTCGGCGACGACGAGCGCGCCGAGGCCCGCGAGGAAGACCTTCTGGACGGACTCGCGCACGTCGGCGGCGGCGTCGGAGAGGTCGGACTGGACCGTGTCGACGGTCGTCTTGGCGCTGTCGATCGCGTCGGTGGCGGTTTTCTTCAGCTCCTTGGTGAGTTCTTTGGTCGTGGTGGCCATGTCGGTGTTGTGTCGGTTGTCTGGGTGTGAACGGACGCCCCCGAGGCGGCGTCCGGGTCGGTCAGGTCTCTTCGTCTGCGTCGAGGCGGTCGAGCGTCTGTTCGAGCCCTTCGAGGCGGGCGCGGAGGCGGTCCATCTCGTCGCGAACCTCCCCGATCGGGCCGCCCGGACGAATCTTGTCGACCGCCTTGCGGGTGAGGTCGTCCACGCCGCGGCGGGCCTGGGTGATGCCCGCCTCGACGGCCTCCTCGCCGGCGCGGAGCGTGCGCTCGCCCATCCGCAGGAGGTCGTGAAGGAAGGCCGTCGACAGGAGCCCGCGTCCGTTGCGCCCCTCCTCGGAGATGATCTGCGTGAGGATGGCCGTCGTGACGTCAGCGCCGGTCTTGTTCTCGACGACCTGCACCTGCTCGCCTGCGCGAACGAAGGTGGCGACCTCGTCGAGGCTCACGTAGCGGCTCTCGGTCGTGTCGTACAGCTTGCGGCTGCCGTAGCGTTTGATCAGGCGGGTCATCATGACGGAGAAGTTCGGCCGCTATGACGCAGTGCGTCAATACAGGTTTCCGCAATGCGGCATCTCTTTCCCCTCTTTCACGTCTCCCTCACAGCAACCGGCGGTTGGCACGCTCCAGGGCGGACTGCTGGATGGTACGCGGTACCGGGTACATGAGCGTCGAGGTCGCTTCGGACCGTACCTCGCACCGAGGACCAACCCGAAGGGCGCTCTACCCCAGCCCCTTGACCAAGTCGAGGTAGATCACGACCAGCGGAATCGACACGACGGCCGCGTCGATCCGGTCGAGCAGGCCGCCGTGGCCGGGCAGCCACGTTGCCGAGTCCTTCACCCCGACCGACCGCTTGAAGTGGCTCTCGGCCAGGTCGCCGATCTGGCTCGCAACCCCGCACGCGAACCCGATGAACGCGACGTCGGGCCACGTCAGGACGGCGTCCAGCACGACCACCTTCGCCACCGAGGCGAGAGCGACCGCTCCGACAGCGCCACCAATGGCTCCCTCCCAGGTCTTGTTCGGCGAGACGCGCTCGAACAGCTTGCGGCGCCCGAACGCCCGGCCGGCGAAGTAGGCGAACGAGTCCGATCCCCAGACGCAGAACAGGAGCGTCGTCGTCAGCCAGAAGGCGTCGGTGCCGACCATCCAGTCGGCCTCCCCGAGGCGGAGTGCGATCACGAGGCCGACCAGGGCCGACGGGTAGACGACGCCGAAGAGCGTGCCGGCGGCGTCGAGCAGCGCGGTCTCGCGGCGGACGAAGAGCACGCCGGCCAGCACCGCGAGGGCGCCGACGGTGAGCAGCGAGGCGGCCGCCTCGGTGAGGGGCGCCACGACGGCAACGGCCCCGAGGAAGAGCCCGAGGCCGACGAGAGGCTTCACGCCGCCGGCGCGCAGCAGGCCGTACAGCTCGTACTGCGCACCGAGCGCGACGAGCGTCATCAGGGCCGCGAACGGCCAGTCCCCGACCCACACGGCGCCGACCACGACGACGGCACCGACGAGTCCCGTCAGAATGCGCTGAGCGAGGTTGGACACCGGAGGCTAGTGCTGCGTCACGCCGTCTCCGCCCAGTCGTGCACGGTCGCGCGTTTCGTGTTGCGTAGCCCCTGGGACCCGCCAGGCAACACGCGACCAGGCCAGGGGCCCCCGTCAGAATCCAATTGACGAGCCACTTAGACCTCCTCCTCGTCGTCCGGCACGTCCAGGTTGATCTCGTCGATGCTCGAGTCGAGGCGTGCCTCGGAGGTCGGGTCGTGGGCGTCGGGCGCCATCACGTCGGCAGCCATCGCGGCCGCCTCCAGTTCCTCGTCGGTGAATGACGTGTCGGCCAGGACACCGCGCGCCTCGGCCTCCTGCTCGGGCTTCACCATCACGTAGACCGGCGCGAGGTCGCCCACGTTGAGGTTGAAGCTGTGGTCGCGCTGGGTGAGCACAACGGCCGCGACGCCGGCCTCATCGAGGCGGTCGCGGACGAGGTCGGCCTCGAAGTCGGTCGAGCACTCGAAGACCGAGATCCAGCCTTCGTAGGTGCGGGCCTTGCGCCCGCCACCGTCGGGCGTGCCAGAGGGCTCTTTCATGGAGTTGGGAGAGGAGTCGGAGAGAGAGGCGCGGCCGCTGCGACGGGCTGGGCATCGGGACGCTCGCCGACGACCGCGAGGCGGCGCTTGTGGAGGAGCACGCTGACACCGGCTGCGAGGAGGAGGCCGAGAACCCCATAGTACCACGGCACGCCTGCCGCCTCGATGGCCTCGAGGTCGACGTCGGGGGTGGACCGCGCCCAGCCGGCGACGACGACGGCGAAGCCGTTGTTGAGCAGGTGGACGAGGAAACCGCTCCACAGGCTCCCGGTTGCCCACACGACGTACCCCATGTAGATGCCGAGCAGCGAGAGCGGAATCGCCTGACTCAGCCGAAAGTGGTAAAGCCCGAACACAATCCCCACGATCAGGATGGAGGCGAGCGCCCCCCACTTTCGCTCGACCTGACGCTGGATGTATCCACGAAAGAAAAGCTCTTCGCAGAGAGAGGGCGTGATTGCAAGACCGAAAAAGAGTGCGAGTGTGCTTATGTCGCCGCCCAACAGAGCGCCATTGATGAAATCAATCTGTACCTCCTCAAAGCGCTTCAGTCTCTCTGGCAGCGGGATCTTCTGATTGAGAGTACCGAGCCACTGGATCGCGGGAACCATGACCACCCAACCCACAGCGGAGAGCGCCAGC
This sequence comes from Bacteroidota bacterium, assembly GCA_039024395.1. GTDB lineage: Bacteria > Bacteroidota > Rhodothermia > Rhodothermales > Rubricoccaceae > Rubrivirga. Next base: position 20,560 of record JBCCQJ010000039.1, read on the forward strand.
GCCGGACCGTCGGGGACACGGAGCCGGAGATAGGGAGCCCTTTGACGGGTGTGAAGTCGAACCACCAGCCATGTGAACAGCGCCAAACCGACGAACTGCCCGACCGTATTTCCAATGAGGACGGCATCGATGTTGTCGGCCATCGCAGCCATGATGTCGTCCTGCGCGATGTCTGCACCCTCGCTGGCTGCGAGCAGATCCGGGATAATGGCGAAGGCCTGAAAGACGCCACCGACAACGTTGAAAGCGACGAAGCCTGAGATGAGGACGAGGAGGGCCGTCCAGATCGGCCGGAACCCGTTGCGCTCGAGCCACCCGTCGAGGCGGAACGGCCGGGCGTTCGGCCACGCGTCGACGAGGGCGTCCGCCTCGGGGGCGGGCGGGGCTGCCGGCGGGGCCTCGGAGGCGGGCACAGAAGAAGCGTCGGACACGGGCGAGCGCGCGGTTCGGTGGACGGCATCGCCTCAACGACGACCGGGCCTCCGGGGATTCACCGCCTCGGGGCCGGCCGGTTTCGTCACGCCGACGTGACGCTGAGGCCGTGGGCTGTGGGCTGTGGGCTGTGGGCTGTGGGCTGTGGGCTGTGGGCTGTGGGCTGTGGGCTGTGGGCTGTGGGC
>JBCCQJ010000040.1:0-20680 GCA_039024395.1 Bacteroidota bacterium
GCGACCTCAAGCTGGTCGCCAAGGAGGTGCTGCCGATGTGGCGCGTCCGCGAGCAGCTCGTCAAGGCGGTCGTCCTCCGCATCGACGCCGACGACGCCACCGAGGCGGACGTGGCGGCCCTCGCCGACCTGTGCCGGGCGCACCCGGGCGCGACGAAGCTCTACTTCGAGGTCTCGACCCACCAGATGCCCCGGCCGATGCGGCTCCACGCGCGCACCGCGGTCGTGGACCTGACGCCGGAGCTGATGAAGGGGCTCGGGAGGATGTTTGGCCCCCGGTCGGTCGTCCTCGAAAGCGACGGATAGGGATCATCATGGTTCTGAACGAATGCTGATTTCTTCCTCCGGTAGAGTGTTTTGAAGATGGCACGTGAGACCATGTGAGAGCTGGACCGGGGATTCCCCGAGGCGGAGCATGCCGGGGAGCCGACCGCTTCGGGGAGTGACGGCAGCCTCTTCCCCCATCCTTGGTGCTCCGCAGACGACCGGAACGCTGGGCGATTCGCCTCCGCGGCAAGCACGCCGGGCAGAGCCTCGGGGCCGTGTTGGATCTGCTGTTCCGACCTGTATCCGTCCCCGGGAACTCCCGGTGACGCGATCAGGGAGAAAACCTGAGCATCTGCGGCGGGGCGAACAGAGTTAACAGGACGACCGACCCCACCGCCCATGTCGCTCTTCTCCTCTCTCACGTCTGCTCGTCCTGGGTCTCCCGGGGATCGTCCCCGTCGCCGCATCGTGCGCGTGGTGTGCGCGTGGTGCGGCCGCACCCGCCACACTTACGGCCGGTGGGGGCTGAACCCGAGGGGCGAATCGCCCGAAACGACGCACGGGATTTGTCCCGAGTGCGCCAAGGCCGTCTACGCCGCTGAGACGTAAGCCGCCGCCCCCGGGGATTCCCCTAGCCCGGGACTGCAGGAAACCTGTCCGGCCCGGGGGGATTGACTACAGCCCATCTCTCCCCAACTCCCATGGCAGACACCCCGCAGCAGACCCAGACCTGGCCCGAGCTGGCGATCGGCCTCTACGACAAGCTCACCGGCCGCGGCGCCGAGATCGTCTACGAGTTCGACGACTTCCACCTCTCGGTGCCCAGCGGCACCGGCGCCAATGCCAGCCACGCCAACTGGCAGATGTCGGGCACCATCCGCATCCGGACGCGCGACGACGAACACGGCGGCTCGGCGGACAAGAGCTAGCCGTGGAGCGCGTCCCTGGCCTCCAGCGCCGCGCCGGGCGGCTCGCCGTCGAGGCAGACCTCGACCTGACCGTGGACGGCCACGCCATCGCCGTGCGCGGTGCGGGCGACCGGGTGCGCGTCATCGTCGACGAGCCCCGGACGGCGTGGCGCCTGTTCCAGGCCAACCGCCCTGGCCGCCACCTCGTGCGCTCGATCACCGACACGCTCGACGCCCTGGGCATCGACGTGGACGTGGTCGTGGGCGACCGGACGGTGGCGACGGTCGGGCCGAGCGCCGAGTCCGGCCGGCTCCTCGACGCCCTCGGGCTCGACAACGTCGAGGTCCCGAACCCCCTCAACGACGTCCTCGACAGCCGCCAGCAGACGTGGCTGCTCGTGGGCCTCGCCTTCCTCGGCGGCGCCTTCCTCGGCACCCGCCGCTGACCCACGCCGCCTCGGGGCCGGTCCCCGAGGCGGCCTGCTGCCATGCCGACCGTCGCGATCGCCGGCGCCAGCGGGTTCGTCGGGACCGCCCTGCGCGCCTCTCTCTCCGCCGACCACAACGTCGTCGGGCTGACGCGGTCTCCGGCGCGCGCCGCCCGGAACGACCCGGAGGACCCGACCGAGTGGCGCCACTGCGACCTGTTCTCGCTCCTCGAGATCGAGCGGGCCCTCGATGGGGTCGACCTCGCCGTGTACCTCGTCCACTCGATGCTCCCGTCGTCGCGGCTGACGCAAGGGACGTTCGCCGACCTCGACCTCATCCTGGCCGACAACTTCGCGCGAGGCGCGGCGACGGCGGGAGTCCGGCAGATCGTCTATCTCTCGGGCCTCCTCCCGGACGACACCGACGACCTCTCGCACCACCTCCGGAGCCGGTACGAGGTCGAGAAGACGCTCGCCGCGCACGGCGTGCCCGTGACGACGCTACGGACGGGGCTCGTGGTCGGGCCGGGCGGCTCGTCGCTCCGCATCCTGGTCAACCTCGTGCGGCGGCTGCCGGCGATGGTGCTGCCGAAGTGGACCGAGTCGGACACCCAGCCGATCGCGCTGCGCGACGTGATCCGGACGATCCGCCTCGTGCTCGGCCACCCCGAGGCGTACGACGGCACGTTCGACGTGGCCGGGCCCGACGTGATGAACTACCGCGAGATGATGGAGCGGACGGCCGACGTGATGAACCTGGAGCGGCCGATGTACGGCGTCCCGTTCATCACGCCCCGCCTGTCGACGCTGTGGGTGAGCCTCGTCTCGGGCTCGTCGCAGGCGCTCGCCGGACCGCTCGTGGCGAGCCTCCGCCACGACATGGTGGCGACGAGCAACCCCCTCCAGAAGGCCATTGAGCCCGACGCGCTGGGCTTCGAGGCGGCGCTGCAAGCGTCCCTCGACGACGACGGCGCTCTCCTTCCCGACCCTCGCCAGTCGCACCGGCGGACCGACGACGCCACCATCCGAGAGGCCCGGCTGGTCCGCTCCGTCCAGCGCTTCGAGCTGCCCAGCGGACGGACGGCCGAGTGGGCCGGGCGCGAGTACATGCGCTGGCTGAACAACTTTGTCGGCCCCATCATCCGCGTCCGCGTCACCGAGGCGGACGGTCGGTTCGAGGCGCGTTTCCACGTCCGCCCCCTGCCCCGCCCCGTGCTCGAACTCGCGTACGCGCCCGATCGCAGCGATCCCGACCGCGCGCTGTTCTACGTGACCGGCGGCCTGCTTGCGCGGACCGAGGACGGAGGGCGCGGGCGGCTGGAGTTCCGGTCGGTGCTCAACCGCGAGTGGCTGGTGGCGGCCATCCACGACTTCTCGCCGCGCCTGCCGTGGGGTCTCTACCGCCTGACACAGGCCGTGGCGCACCTGTTCGTGATGCACCGGTTCGGCAGGCACCTCGCCCGCCTCGACGGCCACGTGGAGCAGCCCCTGGCCCCACGCGCTGCCTCGGAAGCCCCCGGCGTTTCCTGATTCGACGCGACAGGCCTCCGTGTCGAAACCCGCCTCGGCGCCAGAGGCGCCTCTCTCCCATCCCGTCCCCGGCTCATGCCCGTCCGCCTCGCCGTCATCTACTACAGCACCTACGGGACCAACTACGAGATGGCGCAGGTCGCCGCCGAGGCCGCACAGGAAGCCGGCGCGGAGGTCCGCCTCCGGAAGGTGCGCGAGACCGTTCCCCAGGAGATCATCCAGGGCCAGGAGGCGTGGGCGACGCAGCAGGAGGCGATGTCCGACGTCCCCGAGGCGGAGACCGGCGACATGGAATGGGCCAACGCCTACCTGTTTTCGACGCCGACGCGCTACGGCGGGGCCGCGAGCCAGATGCGCGCGTTCATCGACACGCTCGGGCCGCTCTGGCAGAACGGCACGCTCGCCGACAAGGTGTTCAGCGCCATGACCAGCGCAGGCAACCCCAACGGAGGGCAGGAGACGACGCTCCAGACGCTCTACATCACGGCGATGCACTGGGGCGCCGTGCTCGTCCCCCCGGGATACACCGACCCGTCCGTGTTCGAGGCCGGCGGCAACCCGTACGGCGCCAGCGTGATGGCGGGCGAGGTGACCGACCCGGACCGCGCGGCCATCCGTCATCAAGCGCGCCGCGTGGTTGCGATGGCCGAGAAGCTGGCGGGGTAAGCCGAACCGCCTCGGGGACGGCAACCCCGCGCCTGGGACGAAGGGCCTCCGGTTCCTGGAGCAAGAGCGGTAAACTCTGCCCGTCATCCTCGTCTCCCCTATGCGCATCGCTCTGCCTCTCGCCGTTCTCCTCGCGGCCGCGCCGGCCCTGGCCCAGCGCCAGCTCACGACGCCCCGCACCAGCCCGCACGCGCGTGTCGCGCAGACGGTCGGCCTGACGACCTTGTCCGTGGACTACCACCGCCCGGCCGTCAACGGGCGGACGGTCTGGGGCGACCTCGAGCCGTACGGGGAGGTCTGGCGAGCCGGCGCGAACGAGAACACCGTCTTCGAGGTGTCGACCGACGTCGAGATCGAGGGCGAGGCGCTGCCCGCCGGCAGCTACGGCCTCCACATGGTGCCAACCGATGGCGACTGGACGATCATCTTCTCGACAGTCGACCATGCCTGGGGCTCGTACTCCTACGATCCCTCGGAGGACGCCCTTCGGGTGACCGTCACGCCGCGGCCGGGCCCGATGACGGAGCGGCTCGTCTATCGCTTCGACGACCCCTCGGACGACGGGGCAACCCTCATCCTGGCGTGGGACGAGCTGGAGGTTCCGGTGGAGATCACCGTCGACACGCCCGAGGTCGTGATCGCCTCGATGCAAGAGGAGCTGCGCGGCGTGGCCGGCTTCTTCGCCGACGGGTGGCACCAGATCGCGACCTACGCCCTGATGAACGGCGTCCACACCGAGGCGGCGCTGGGGTGGGCCGAGCGCGCTGTGGGCATGGACCCGGCGTTTGCGCACCGGATGACGCAGGCCGCCCTCCTCGACCGCCTCGGCCGCAGCCCCGAGGCGACGACCGCTCGCAACGAGGCCTTCGCGTCGGCCAGCGAGGACGAGGTCCGCGCCTATGCCCGCTCGCTCCGCCGCGCCGGCATGGCCGCCGAGGCCGACGCCACGCTCGCCCGCCTCGGGGACTAGAGCAAATCTCCGGTAGGTACCGGGTACTCGGTACGGGGTACGTACGCGAAGCGACAGGGGGAGCCGTACCACGTACCTGGTACTTCGTACCTACCCGAAGGGGGCTCCAGCGCGCCCTTCGGGTCGATCTGAGGAATGAAGGCAGCTACGGAGGACATCGGGCCTGGAGCCTACAGCTTCTATCCTGTGACACGCGGGTGACACCTGCCTCGCGTAGGCTGGGGCACACCCTCCCCGCCTCGCGATGCTCGCGATCGCAGCCCGCCCGCCGTCCGCTCTCCAGGCCGCCCTCGTCGCCCACGCGGCGGCTCCGGCCTCGCGCACGCGTGCGCACCTCGCTGACTACTCGTTCCGCTTCGACACCGAGGCGGCCGAGCCCTACGCCGTGCCCCGCCCCCAGGGCGAAGCGCCCTGGACGCTCGCGCAGACGCTCCAGGAGATCCGGATTCGGGGCGCCTCGGTGATCGAAACGAGCGGCGGGCTCCGCCTCCAGCACGCCCACCTCCTCCCCGAGCTTGCCGCAGCGATTCGACGGCACGAGTTGCAGGTGCGGCTGTGGTTTGCCCTCGGCCTCGACGGTGCGGCGCCATCGAACGGCTGGGACGACGAGGTCGCGCTGCACGCCGGGTGGCTCGCCCTGCGCTTCGACCCGGGACGCGAGGCCGTACCTCTGCGGCCCGGCGTCGCGGTGACCGACTGGTCGCGCTTCGTCGCCTCGGTGCACGACCGCCTCGGGGCCGGCCCGGAGGCGCCGTGCGCGCCCGGGCTCCGCCGCGACCTGGCCGACCTGTTTTCGCGCCACGCCGTCCTCGACGCTCCGCAGGCGATCGGCCACCAGCCCGCCCGCGCGGCCTAGGGCGTGTGAGACGAGGAGCCCCAGCGAAGAGGCGCGGAGCACGGAGCGCAGCGCCCGTGCAGCCGGGCAACCCCGCGAGAACGTTGGGGATCGGTCTTTACCCCCGGACTCGCCGATGGCGGCCGGGTGGGGGTGTAGCTTGGCGACCACGCCCATCCCGCCGTCATGCCTGCCTTTCTCGACCTCAGCGCGCTCCCCGAGGAGGAACGCCTCACGTTCTACGGCGCCCTCTTCGCCATGTCGGCCGCCGACCGCGACATGGACGAGAGCGAGGACGACCGCATCTTCGAGTCGCTCGACCTCTCGGGCCTCTCCGTCGACGCCCGCAAGCGGGTATTCCAGCTCGCCATCAAGCCGCCGCCGCTCGAGCGCTGCCTGCTCGCCTTCAAGGACCACGACGTCGAGTTGCGCCGCGCGCTGATGCTCAACCTGATCGATGTCGTCCTCGCCGACGGGCTGATCGAGCCGGCCGAGCACGTCGGGCTGCACGAGGCGCGTGAGATCCTCGACCTCGGGCGTGACGACATGGGCACGCTCCACGATGTGGCCTTCTCGGCGCAGGGCGCCAGTGCAGAGGTCCAGCGCCCGATCCGCCCGGCGCCCCTCGCCGAGTCGTGATGGGCACGGGGCACAGCCCAACGTTCATCGCGCTCGTCGACGCAGCGCGGGCGCGCATCGTCGAGACCACTCCCGAGGCGGTACGCGAACGTCTCGGCACGGGGGGCGCCTTCGTGCTCGTCGACGTCCGCGAGACCGCCGAGTGGGACCGTGGTCACCTCCCCGAGGCCGTCCACCTGGGAAAGGGCGTCCTCGAACGAGACATCGAGGCGGCGGTGCCCGATCTCGACACCCCGCTCGTGCTGTACTGCGGCGGCGGCTACCGCTCGGCCCTCGCCGCCGACGCTCTCCAGCGGATGGGCTACGCCGACGTTGCCTCGATGGACGGCGGCTGGCGGGCGTGGACGGCGGCCGGCTACCCGGTCGAGGGCCGGCCCGAGGAGTAGGGCGACGGCTCGCGCGGCTGCGAGGCCGGGTGGAGGCGCGCACTGGCCGCCTCGGGGCAGGTGCATGCGCCTTCGCGATCGGCCCAGACCTGCGCCTCGTACAGCAAGATCGGGGTTGAGCAGCAGATCCACGCGAGGGTGAGCGTCAGCGCCCCGAGGGAGATGGGCGAGCGTGACTGCGATCTGTCGTCGTGGGGGAGTATGAATCCTCCGCTGTGCATGGGGTTGCGGACCTCTTACGACTCCGCTGCGTACGCAAGCCTCACTTCAGGCCTCGCCTGTGGCTCGCCCGCACCTCTCCGACGACGGCCAGACGGTCACCCTTGACCTCCACGGCGCGCACGTCGACGAGGCGATCCGACTTGTGGAGGCCGTCGTGGTGCAGGCCGCGCGGTACGGGCGCCCGACGCTCAAGATCGTCCACGGCACCTCGACGGCCGACCTCGGCCACCGGCGGACCATCAAGGACGAGCTTCGCGACCGCCTCGACACCGGGGAGTACGACCGGCACGTGACGTCGTCGTACCTCACGGACGGGGCGATGACACTCGGGCTTGCCCCGGCCCCCCGACCGATCCAGGGGCACCTGCGGCTTTCTGACCTCGCATGAGCCCTCGACCGCGGATCGGCGTCACCACGTCGCTCAACCAGACCGAGCGTGGTGCCCGCGAGCAGCGCCTCGACCTCACCTACATTCGCGCCGTGGAGCGCGCCGGCGGCCTCCCCCTGATCGTGCCGATGCTCGCCACCGAGGCGGCGGCCGACGCCTTCGCATGCCTCCTGGATGGACTTGTCGTGACCGGCGGCCCGGCCGTCACGGACGGCCTGGTCGGAGCGCTCCCCGATGACATCGACGAGACGGACCCGGACCGCGTCGCGTCGGACCGGCGCATCCTCCGCGCCTTCCTCGACGCGCGCCGACCCACGCTCGGCATCTGCTACGGGATGCAGCTCGCGAGCGCCCTCCGAGGCGGCAGCATCTACGCCGACGTCGAACGCGACGCCGAGGGAACCGGGACCCACAGCCGGGGCCGAGGCGGCACGACGCACCCTGCCCATGTGGTCCCCGGAACGCGCTTCCGGATGCTCGTCGGCCGGGACGCGCTGGACGTCAACACCCGGCATGTCCAGGCGGTCCGCACGCCGGGCGATGGCCTTGTTGTCTCTGCACGTGCACCGGACGGGGTGATCGAGGCGCTCGAAAGTCCGGACGGGTCGTTTCTGGGCGTCCAGTTCCATCCCGAGGCGATGGACCCACCCTTGGACGTGGTGTTCGAGGATTTGGTCGCCCGCGCCCGCCTCGGGGGGGACTAGGAACCGCCTCGGTGCCGGATCGGTTTTTGCGGCAGAGGAGGGGGAACACATCGGTATCATCCGCACCATGCCCACGTCCGACCCGAGTCGCTTCGCGCCGCTCCCCGACGCTGCCGACCGCCCGGTCGACGCCGTCGGGGAGCCGCTCTTTGACGGCGACAACCTCTCTCCGCAGAATGCCCGAGGCAGACGCGCGTTTCGGCGCGCCCTCCGCATTCCGCTCGCGCTCCTCGCCCTTCTGGCTGTGGTGGCCGTCGGGAGCGTCGTCTTCTCCGATGGAGACCTCCGGGCCGCGTCGCAGGCCGAGCCGGCTCCCCCCGAGGCGGCGCGGTCGGCCGTGATGCCCATGAGCCCGAGCGACCCCTACACCTTCAGCGGGCTCGACATCCACCCGGACCGTCTCTACGGTCGCTACTTCGCCGGCGCCTTCGACGGGGCCCTGACGAGCGCCGACGTCTCGGAGGATCACCTCGCCGACTTCCGCTGGCGCCTCGACATGTACCGCAAGGCCTACGGTGTCGACGACAACTTCACGGTGCGCGTCCTCGACGACCGGACCGGCGAGACCCTGGAGGTCGCGCAGCTCCGGGGCTCCAAAGACCGCTTCAACGGCACCGGCCGCCAGGCCGACTGGGACGCCGTCAACCGCGAGCGCCGGACGCTCACCGGCCAGCTCCGGCAGAAGTGGCAGGACTACGGGGTGCCCCGCGAGAACATCGTGATCCGGTGGGGCTACGCCAACCAGACGATGGAGGCCCGCGACCGCGACGAGCGCTACATCACCTACGAGGTGAACCTCGTCCGCCGCCTCGGGCTGAGCGTGCTCGCGACGGAGATCGGCACCGTCGAGACGTTCAACCAGGACGCGCTCATCTCGTCCGCCGGTGCCCGGAGCCGCTACCAGATGATGCCCGACATCCTGGGCATGTTCGACGTCGAGACGTACTCGCTCTCGACCGCGAGTGGCGCATCGGTGCAGGTCCGCGAGGAGCGGCATCCGCTTCTTGCGATGGAGCCGTCGCTGATGCTCGTCCGCGCCTACGCAAACGCCGTCGGCCACGAGCTGCCGGGCATCTCGGCGTACCACACCGGTCCGGGCAACATCTTCAAGCTCTACCGCGAGTACCTGCGCGCCAACCCCGGCATCGTTCGGGCCGAGCGGAAGCACGTCTCGGACGCCTACATGTGGGGTGTGACCGACGGCTTCGAGCGCGTCGATGCCGTCTCGTCGTTCGGGCCGCACTCGCGCGCCTACGTGCTCAAGGCGTACGGCTCGCTCCGCGCCACCGAGGACCGCCTCATCGACCCGTCTCAGTCGATCCATGCCGAGCGCGTGCGGATCCGCCCCGGCGTCTCGACCTCGCTCTCGCAGATCCTGACAGCGCTCGAGCCTCACGGCCGGCGCCTGAACTGGGGGCCGGTCGCGGGCGAGTCCCTGTACGCCAGGTTCCGCGATCTCAATCCGCACATCGACCTGCCTGCCGCCTCGGGGGCGGGGGTTCCGGCGGCGGGCGACCTCCGGCTGACCGCCTCGGCCGACAACGAGCCGGTTCACTTCTTTCTGCCCGAAGGTGCTGCGAGCGTCCTCGCGCGCGTCGGGCTCGACGTGATCGGCGACGTCGAGACGTTCGACGAGGCGACCTACCTCCTCGCCCCCGAGGAGGTGACGCCGACCGACGAGGCGTACGTCCAGCTCGTCCGCGACGTCGGGGACTTCGGGTTCACCCGCTCGGCCGTCGTCCGCCTCGACCGGATCCACGACCGGCTCCAGGTGCTCGCGCGCGAGAACCCGGACTCTCGGTACCGGCAGACGCAGGCCAAGGTGGCCCGCATCCACCGCTCGGTCTGGCGCACGCGCGCCTTCCGCAACCTCGTCGCGACCGCCGAGACGCTGCTCTCGGTCGACCCCCGCGTGAAGCTGGGCCGCGAGCCCGTCGCCGACGCCACCGAGGCGGAGAGCCCGCGTCGAGGCCCCATGGAGGCCCTGCCAGCGCGTCCGCCCCAGATCGAGGACACGATCAACTACTAGGACGTCGGACGTAGGACGTGGGGCTCTCTGCAGCGCTGCGTCCTGCGTCTCTCCGAGGCGGCTACGCCCCCGAGGCGGTGTCGCGGCGTGCCAGCTCCGCCTCGGCGAGAAGGATCGCGACGCAGCTCTTCGCGTCGAGGATGTCGCCGGCCCTCGCCATCCGCACCGCCTCGGCGAAGGGCATCCGGACCGGCTCGACGAACTCGTCGTCGTCGGACCCAGCCTCCACCTCGGTGAGGTCCTCGGCGAGAAACAGGTGGATGACCTCGTCCGAGTAGCCGATGCCGGGATAGGTCTTGCCGAGGTGGGTCCACCGCGCCGCCTCGACGCCGGCCTCCTCACGCAGCTCGCGCCGCGCGAGGTCGACCGCCGACTCCCCCTCCTCGTCGAACTTGCCTGCCGGCACCTCCAGGAACTCCCGTCGAGGCGGGTACCGGAACTGACGCAGGAGGGTGATTGAGCCGTCGGCGTGAACCGGCACGACGGCCGACGCGCCAGGGTGTTCGATCCACTCGCGCACCGACGTCCCGCCGTCCGGCAACCGGACCTCGTCGCGGCGGACGTGGAGGAGCACGCCGTCGTAGACGGGTTCAGACGACAGCGTTGATTCCTTGAGGTCCATGGGAAAAGGAAAGAGTGGAAAGGGAAAATGCAGCGAGAATCGGGTATCATCGTTCTGTCCCGCAACAGTTTATCTGAAACTTTTCCACAGTCGCCTCACGCCTCGCCTCGCCATGACGGTTGTCGCTGACGTCCTCCGCACACTTCACGCCTGGGCACCGCCGGGCAGCAAGGCCGACTTCGACCGCGTCGGGCTACAGGTGGGCGACCCGGCCGCCTCGGTGTCGCGCATCCTCGTTGCTCTCGACGTGACGCCTGCCGTCGTCGACGAGGCGGCCGAGATGGGCGCCGAGCTGATCGTGACTCACCATCCGCTGCTGTTCCAGCCGACCGCCTCGGTGACGGCTGACGACCCGGTCGGGGCACTCGTGTGGCGCCTGGGGCGAGCCGGCGTCAGCTACGCAGCCGTCCACACGAATCTCGACGTGGCCCTCGGGGGCGTCTCGTTTGCCCTCGCCGAGCAGCTCGGCGTCCGCGACGCCGAGATCCTAGCGCCGCTCGACGGCGTGATGCAGAAGGTCGTCGTCTTCGCCCCCGAGGCGGCGGGCGACGCCGTGCGGGCCGCACTCGCCGAGGCGGGCGCCGGGCAGATCGGCGCCTACGACGGGTGCTCGTTCTCCGCCTCGGGGACCGGCCGGTTCACGCCCACCGAGGCGGCGAGCCCGGCCATCGGATCCAGCGGGGGCCCCGAAGAATCAGTCGCGGAGGTGCGCATCGAGGCGGTCGTGCCGTCGTGGGCCGTCGGGGGCGTGCGGCGGGCGGTTCAGGAGGCGCACCCGTACGAGGAGCCCGCCGTAGACGTCTACCCCGTCGAGGGCACGGCGACGCGGCACGGGTACGGGGCCGTCGGGGCGCTCGACGAGTCCGTCCCCCTCTCGGCGTTCCTCGCTCGCGTCGCCGACCGCCTCGGGGCGGGCGCGCTCCGCTACGTCGGCGACCCCGAGGCGGAGGTGCGGCGGGTGGCCGTGTGCGGCGGCTCGGGGATGTCGTTCCTCACGGCGGCGATCCGCGCGGGCGCGGACGCGTACGTGACCGCCGACGTGACGTACCACCGTTTCTTCGAGGCGGTCGACACCGAGGGCAGGCCGCGGATCGCGCTTGTCGACGCGGGCCACTACGAGACCGAGGCCATCACCGAGCGCCTCCTCGCCGACCACCTCGGAGCCGCCCACCCCGGCGTCGAAACCGTCGTGACGCGCCACCGCACCTCCCCCATGCGAACGTTCCCAGGTGCGTAGGTCGTGGTCCGTAAGGGTCTCTCTGTAGAACCATCAGACTCCGACTCCTACGTCCTACGACCCACGCGCGAGGCCGCACAATTCGCCCTCCCCTCAAAACACCGAGGCGGGCGTGCGCTTACCCTGTGCCCTCCCCCGATGCTCCCCTGCCGATGGCGACTGAAACGACCACGATCGAAGACCAGCTCCGCGCGCTCGTGCGCCTTCAGATGATCGACTCCAAGATCGATCAGCTCACGAAGCTCCGCGGCGACCTTCCGGACGAGATCCGCGACCTCGAGGACGAGCGCGCCGGCCTCCAGACCCGCCTCTCGCAGATCGACCAAGACAAGAAGGAGGCCGAGGTCCAGAAGAAGAAGCTCAAGCTCGACATCGCCGAGAGCGAAGGCCTGATCCGCAAGTACGAGGAGCAGCAGCTCCAGGTGCGCAACAACCGCGAGTACGACGCCCTCACGAAGGAGATCGAGGCGCACCGCCAGCGCATCCAGACCGCCTACGAGGAGATCGAGCGCTACGAGAACCTCGACGAGGACACCTCGGAGACGGTCGAGGGGGCCGACGACACGCTCAAGGAGCTCGACGCCCGGATCACCGAGAAGCGCAAGGACCTCGACCGCGTCGTCGAGGAGACCAAGGCCGAGCAGGAGGGCTACGAGACCGAGCGCGAGAAGGCCGCCGGCGCCATCGACGAGCGCTACCTGCGCGCCTACGAGCGGCTGCGGACGCGCGTCCGCGACGGCCGCGCCGTCGTCCCGATCGAGCGTGGCGCCGCGGCCGGCTTCATGATCCCCCCGCAGCGGCAGGTCGAGATTCGCCAGCGCAACCGGATCATCGTCTCGGAGCACGACGGCCGCATCGTGGTCGACGAGGCGCTCTTCGACGAGGTCGGCGCCGAGGCGTAGCGCCTCGGGGCGTAGCCCCAGATTCGCACCGTCTCCGAGGGGGCGCGGGCACGAGAGGCCGGCGCCCCCTCGTAGGTTCAGGGCGCGTCGGCCGGGCCGCCGCCTCGGGGAGGGCCGCTCGCGGCGCCGCCTCGGGGAGGAACGTCCGGACACCGCAGGGCACCGTGCTTCCTAACCGGAAGGCGCCCCCCTCGGGGGGTGACGGCATGTGCAACAGAGAACAGACCAGCCGATGGCCCGCCCCCGCGGCGGGCACAGGTGATGGGTGAAACGGTGGGGTAAGAGCCCACCGGCGCGGCCGGCGACGGTCGCGGCCAGGCAAACCCCATGGGGTGCAAGGCCACGCAGCGTCCGCCCGCCTCGGGGTGTGCCCTTCGGGGTGCGGCCCCGAGGTGGAAAGGGTGCCCGCCCGAGGACGCGGGTAGGCCGCTCGAGGCCGTCGGCGACGGCGGTCCCAGATAGATGGCGGCCCAGGGCGGCGGCGGCGACGGCCGCCGCCCGGACAGAATCCGGCGTACAGGCCGGCGCGCGTCGCATCCGGGGCCTCGTCCATACCGGGCGAGGCCCCGGCCTTTTATCGATTTCCCGCCCCGAGGCGGGGCGCAAAAAAACGGCCGCGAGCGGTGAACTCGCAGCCGTTGAGGATCGGTAACCCCGTCGAGGCGACTACGGCGCGACGTCCGGGTTGGTCGGCGTGGCCGGGTTGGCGGGCGACGGCGCCGGGGCGTCAGCCGGCGCCTCGATGGGAGCAGGTCCGGCGGAGGGAAGCTCGTCGGCGCGGTCCTGGAGCACGCTCCCGCCCTCGCCCGCGCGCGGGATGAAGAACGTCGTCACCACGCACAGGATTAGGAAGGCCGCCCCGAGGCTCCAGGTCGCTTTCTCGAGGAAGTCGGGCGCCTGGCGCGCGCCGAGGATCTGGGTCGTCTGGCCGCCCGAGGCGATGCCGGCGAGGCCGCCGCCCTTGCCGCTCTGGAGCAGCACGACGAGCGCCATCAGCAGCGCGACGATCAGGATGAGTGCGATCAGGAGATAGAAGAAGCCCACGGTGCCTCGTGCGGATCGGAAAACGCCAAGCTAGCGACCGCCCCGAGGCGGCAGCAACGCCCCTGGCCCCCAAGCCGTCGTGAAGACGGAGGGCGTGCTGTTGCGGTCGGATGGCGCTCTCCCTGTGCGGTGGATTCTCCCCCATCGGCTTCCCGCCCGATGGAATGGGAAGAAGGGAGGCCCTCGACCATCGAAGCAATCCGGCAACGAGCGGCGTCCAGAGTCGCGGCTACGCGGGGTCAGCGTCCGGAGCGTCTGCCTCAGAACTGGAGGCCTCCGCCTCGGAGGGCGGGAGCGAGACGAGCACGCCGCGCATGAACCGGGCGTGGCCGGGGTAGGTGCAGAGGAACGTGTAGCTCCCCGGAGGCGGCATCGTGAACACGACGGCCAGCCGCTCGCCGGGGCCGGCCAGCGGGGTGTAGGCCAGGATCGCCGGGTCGTCTGGGATGCCCGTCTCGGGGTCCGGGCGCTCCGTCGAAACGCGGTCTGCCGTCTCCTCGGAGTCATCGGTGAGCACGACCACGTTGTGAATCATCGCCGGGCTCGTCGTGGTCGTGTTGTCCATCACGAGGCGGACCGTGGCGCCGGCCGGCGCCTCGACGCGCGTCGTCTCGAACGCCATCGCGTTGCGCGTGGCCACCACGACCAGTTCGGCGTCGACCGCCTCGGTGAACACGGCGTCCTCCTCGGGCGAGAGCGGGTCGGGGTCGGTGGCGCAGCCCGCCACGAGGAGCGCCACCACGCAAGCCCCAAGGCGGAGCGCTCCGAGGCGGAGCGTTCCGAGGCGGAGCGTTCCGAGACGGAAGACGCCTCTTGCCTCTTCCCTCCTCCCTCGTCCCAGAGGCCCCGTCCGGGGCCGATTCAGAGTGTCCATGCTGCGTCGTCTTTTTCGGTGCGGCGCCGGGCGCGCTGCATCAGGGTGTCGTGGAAAGCCCGGACCGTCTCGCCCTGTTTGGGCCACCGCAGCGTGTAGCGGCCGTCGGGGCCGAGGTCCCACGCCTGGCGGTTGTCGTCGAGGCAGAACTTAAGCGTCCGCTTGAGGCGGTCGCGCGCCACCTCGTCCTCGACCGGCACCACCACCTCGACGCGGTCGTCGAGGTTGCGGCGCATCCAGTCGGCCGACCCGATCTGGATCACCGGGTCGCCGCCGTTGCGGAAGTAGTAGATCCGGCTGTGCTCGAGGAAGCGGCCGATGAGCGACACGATGCGGACGTTGTCGGAGACGCCAGGCACGCCGGGGCGCATCCGGGTGTGGCCGCGCACGATGAGGTCGATCTCGACGCCCGCCTGGCTGGCCCGGTACAGCTCCTTGATGATGCCGCCGTCGTCGAGCGCGTTCATCTTGGCGATGATGCGGCCCTTGCGGCCGGCGCGCTGGTGCTCGATCTCCTGGCGGATGAGGGCCACGAACTGGCTGCGGAGGTCGCGCGGCGCGACGGCGAGCGTCTGGTACTCCTGCTCGGGCGCGTACCCGGTGAGGAAGTGGAAGAGCCCGACGAGGTCCTCGCCGATGTCCTCGCGGCAGGTGAAGAGCCCGAAGTCGGTGTAGAACCGGGCCGTCGTCGGGTTGTAGTTGCCCGTCCCGAGGTGGCAGTACGTGCGCAGGTGGCCGCCCTCCTCGCGCACGACCAGCGTGGTCTTGGCGTGCGTCTTGAGCCCGACCAGCCCGTAGGCGACGTGCGCCCCGGCCTGCTCGAGGCGCTGCGCCCACTCGATGTTGTTCTCCTCGTCGAAGCGCGCCTTGAGCTCGACCAGCGCCGCGACCTGCTTGCCCTGCTCCGCCGCCCGGATCAGCGACCGCACGATCGGGCTGTCGTGGCTCGTGCGGTAGACGGTCAGCTTGATCGCGAGCACGGCGGGGTCCTCGGCCGCCTCGGCGATGAAGCGCTCCGTCGAGGCGGCGAAGCTCTCGTACGGGTGGTGGACGAGCAGGTCGCCCTTGCGGATGACCGCGAACACATCGTCCTCCTCCTCGATGCCGACGTGGCGGAGGCGGACCGGCACAACCGGCTCCCAGGGCAGGTACTTGAGCCCTGGCTCGTCGACCGAGGCCAAGTCCCCGAGGCCGACGAGGTCGAGGAGCCCGTCCACCTCGACGATGTCTTGCTCGTCGACGAGGCCCATCTCGCGGGCCAGCAGGTCGCGGACGCGCTGCGGCATGGCGGCCTCCACCTCGACGCGCACCACCTCGGAGAACTTGCGCTCGCGCAGCTCCTCCGAGATCATGGCCAGCAGGTCGTCGGCCTCCTCCTCGCTGCGGTCGACGCTCGCGTTGCGCGTCACCCGGAAGGCGTGAACGCCCTCGACGAGCATGCCTCGGAACAGCTCGCCCGCGTTGTGCCGGATCAGGTCCTCGACGGCGACGAACTGGTGGGGGTCGCTCGGGAGCGGAATCCACCGCCCGCGGCCGGCCGGGACTTTCAGCCGCGCGAAGTGCTCGGTGCCCCGCGACGGGTGGCGGAGCGTGAAGGCAAGCGAAAGCGAGAGGTTGGAGATGAACGGGAACGGGTGCCCCGAGTCGACCGCGAGGGGCGTCAGGATGGGGAAGATGGTCTCCCGAAAGAGGTGGTCCAGCGTCTCCTGATCGTCCTCGCCGAGCGACTCGTACGCGCGGACCACGACGCCCTCCTCGGCGAGGGCGGGCCGCAGGGTGTGCTCCCACACCTCGGAGACGCGACGTTGCAGCTTGAGCGCGTTCTCGATCACGAGGTCGAGCTGCTCGCGCGGCGTCCGTCCGTCGGGCGAGAGGGCGCGCACGCCGGCACCGAGCTGCCGCTTCAGCCCGCCGATGCGCTTGCGGTAGAACTCGTCGAGGTTGTTGGCCGTGATCGCCACGAACCGGACCCGTTCGAGCAGCGGCGTCCGCTCGTCGAGGGCCTGGAAGAAGACCCGCCAGTTGAAGTCGATCCACGACAGCTCGCGGTTGAAGTACAGCCTGGGGTCGTCGAGGGGCGGGTTGGCGGCCACCTCGCGCGGCTCGACGGCGACGGGCAAGAGCTGGTCGGGGCGGATCTCCTCCTCCGAGGCGGGCGCGGCGGCCTCGACCGCCTCGGGGCCGGGAACCGAGACGCCGTCGCCCTCGGACGGGGCCGCCTCGGAGGGCGCCACCTCGGGGCTCGTCACCTCGGGGCTCGTCGCCTCGGTCGTGGGCGGCGGCGGGTCGGTCTTGTCAGCGTCCATGATCGAGGCAGCGGGGGGAGCGGCAAGGTAGAACGCCGATTCGCGCCCGGCGCTCCCCGCCCAGCGCGAAATCCAGCCGACACGCGCACGGGAGCGCCCTGGCCTTTCTGCCTCTCTCCCAGCGCATCCAGACACGTTCCCTCCATTCCCCCGCGCGCGGAGCGCGCCTCCCATTCGTTCAGAGCAACCGGAGGGCGCTACCCCGACCACTCCATGAACTCGCCGCGCTCGATGCGCCGGCGGAGGTCGTTCAGCTCCACCACCTCCGCCTGAAGGTCCGTGATCGGCTCGCCGGCCCGCTCGCGGGACTGCATCCGGCGCGTCGCCGCCTCGATGGCCTCCTGCACCCGGTCGAGCTTGAGCAGCCGCATCGCACTCGTGGCCGAGTCGAAGGGCCGCTCGTCGCGGTCGGGCACGCTCACGCCCACCTTCGTCTCCCAGTTGCCGCTCAGCGAGTGGCGCTCGGCCAGCACCTCGGTGGTGAGCGCGCGGGCCGCCTCGCCGTGCTGGCCGCGCACGAACGGCTCCACGCTCACGCCGTCGCCCTGGAACTGCTCGATGAGCGCCGCGATGACGTCGCGCGCCGCGCCCTCGGTGAACTCGTCGACGCCCATCCGGGTGAGGACGTGCTCGACCATCGGGGCCTTGTGCGTGAGCATGAGGCGGAGCAGGAGCGCCTCCTCGGGGCGGATGGGGACCACCTCGGGGCGCGGCGGGACGTCCTCGTACGCCTCCGGGGGCGGCGCTTCGCGGCGAGGCCGCCTCGGGGGCGGGCTGCCCTCGAACTGACGGCGGAGGTCGGTCTCGTAGACGTCGAGCGCCTCGGCCGCGCGGCGCAGGTACTCGCCCGTCTGGATCGGGTCCCCGAGGCGGCGGATCGTCGCCAGCACCTCGCGCACGACGCGGGCCTTGCCCTCGGGCGTGTCGAGGGCGCCCTCGCGGCGGGCCGCCTGCACCAGGAACGCGACGAAGTCGAGCCGCTCGTCGGCGAGGTAGCGGCGGAACGCCTCGGCGCCGAACTGGCGCACGAACGAGTCGGGGTCGGCGCCGTCGGGCAGCGTGACCGCGTAGGGCGCCAGGCCGCCGTCGAGCGCCACGTCGACGCCCTTGCGCGCCGCGCTCTGCCCGGCCGCGTCGGCGTCGAAGAGCAGGATCAGCCGCTGCACGTCGAGGCGGGCCAGCAGGTCGATCTGCTGCGCCGTCAGCGCCGTCCCCGAGGCGGCGACCACGTTCTGCACGCCGGCCTGCCACAGCGAGACGACGTCGGCATAGCCCTCGACCACGATCGCCTCGCGCTCGGTGCGGATCGACCGCTTGGCCTGCTTCATCCCGTAGAGCACGCGGCTCTTCTGGTAGACCTCGGTCTCGGGCGAGTTGACGTACTTGGCCGGCGTGTAGTCGGCGCTGCCGGTCTGGGTGTCGGGCAGGATGCGCCCGCCGAAGCCGAGCACCTTCCCGATCGGCGAGAGGATCGGGAACATGAGGCGGTCGCGGAACACGTCGTAGTGGCCCCCTCCGCCTTGCCGTTCTTTGACGAGCCCAACCGCCTCGAGGACGTCTGGCTTGTAGCCCGCCTCGGCGGCCGCGCGCGCGAACCCGTCCCAGCCGTCCGGCGCGACGCCAATCCCGAACGCCTTGACGGCCTCCTTGGTGAACCCGCGCTCTTTGAGGTAGGCCAGCCCGCGCGCGCCCGTCTCGGTCTTAAGCTGGTCGAAGTAGAACTGCGCCGCGAAGCGGAGGGCAGCCAGGAGCGTGCTCTTGCGGTCCGCCTCGGGGCCGGCGCCCTCCTCGCGGATCTCGATCCCGGCGCGGTCGGCGAGCAGGCGCACCGAGTCGAGGAACCCCACCCCCTCGACCTCCTCGATGAACTTGAACACGTCGCCGCCTCTGCGGCAGCCAAAACAGTAGTATAAACCTTGCGCCGCGTCGACCGAAAAGGATGGCGACTTCTCGTTGTGGAACGGGCAGAGCCCCACGAACCGCTGGCCCTGCTTCTTGAGGCGGACCCGGTCCGAGACGACGTCGACGAGGTCGGACGCCGCGCGGACCTCGTCGATCGTTCCGTCGGGGATGCCGGGCATGGCGGAGTTTACCCCGGAAGGCGGGGCCGGTTCGCGACCGCCTCGGGGTCCCACGCGACCGCGTCTCCGAGGCGGAGCACGCCCGAGGTCACGATCTCGGCGCGGAGGCCACCGCGCCCCACGAGCGCATCGAACGCCTCGGGCTGGCCGGTCGTGCGGACGAGGTACGTGCACGGCGCACACACGCGGACGCCCTCCAGCTCGATCTCGCCGACGCGGAAGCGGACGCCCTTCAGGTCTTCCAGCGGCACGCCCTCGACGACGAGGTTGCGGCGGTGCTGGCCGTCGGCGAGCGCCACGTCGAAGGCCGCCTCGGCGTCGCGGATCGTCTCGGCCGCGATCAAGGTCAGCGCCCGCCCTCGGCCCGGCCACCGGCTGAACGCCCCCGAGGCGGTGGCGTAGCGGTCGCCCGCGAGCCCGCGTCCGGCGAGCGCCGCCGCCTCGGGGACCGAACGCATCGGCGCGCCCGCCTCGGGGGCGACGTAGAGGGCGACGAGGCGACCGGTCATGGCGGAACAGCAGAGCGGTGGGGATCTTCAACGCCGCAGCCCCTCCCCGGTCTCCGATCCCCGAGGTGCTCCGCGTGCAGGCATCGGCCAGAAAGGATCTGGACGGCCTCCGCGTCTGAGGAGCCCCCCCTGCCTGTCCCCATGCCCCGTTCCGAGCGCTTCTCGATCTCCAACGCCGACGGCCACGCGCTCGCCGCGCGCCTCGACCTCCCCGAGGCGGGCACGCCGGTCGCCTACGCCCTCTTCGCCCACTGCTTCACGTGCTCGAAGGACCTCGGGGCAGTGCGCCGCATCGCCGAGGCGCTGACCGAGCGCGGGATCGGGGTTCTGGCGGTCGACTTCACCGGCCTCGGCCGCTCGGAGGGCGACTTCGCCGACACGTCGTTCTCGACATCGCTGAGCGACCTCGAGCACGCCGCGGCGTACCTGGCCGAGACCCGCATGGCTCCGCAGCTCCTGATCGGCCACTCGCTCGGCGGGGCGGCCGTGCTCGCCGTGGCCGACCGGATGCCGTCGGTGCGGGCCGTCGCCACCATCGGCGCCCCGTGCGATCCGACGCACGTGCGGCACCTGTTCGTCGACCACGAGGCCGACATCGAGGCGGCGGGCGAGGCCGAGGTCTCCATCGGCGGGCGGCCGTTCACGATCCGGCGGGAGTTCCTGAGCGACCTCGACAGCCACGACGCGATGCGGGCGCGGATCCGGGCACTCGACCGGGCGCTCGTCGTGTTTCACTCGCCGCAGGACCGGACCGTCGAGATCGAGCAGGCGCGGCACATCTACGAGGCGGCGCGGCACCCCAAGAGCTTCGTCACGCTCGACGGCGCCGACCACCTGCTCACCGACCCCGCCGACGCCCGCTACGTCGCCGACGTGCTCGCCTCGTGGGCCGGCCGCTACCTCTGCCCGCCCGACGCCGAGGCGGCCGCCTCCGAGGCGGACTATGCCGACCCGACGGTCACGGCCGCGATCGGCGCCTCGGGGTTTCGCACGCGGCTCTCGGCCCGCGGCTTCCACCTCGTGGCCGACGAGCCCGCCTCGGTGGGCGGCACCGAGACCGGCCCGACGCCCTACGACCTCCTGGGGATGGCCCTGGGGGCCTGCACGGCGATGACGGTCCGGATGTACGCCAAC
>JBCCQJ010000041.1:0-20554 GCA_039024395.1 Bacteroidota bacterium
CGGGCGGGTAAGGTGCCAGGAGGTTCGGACAACGGCAACCCGCCGAACCCGCAAAACCTGCGAAACTCGCCCGACCCGCAGAACCTGCGAAACTCGCCGAACCCGCTAAAACCCTCCCCTACAGCCCCAGCGCGTCGAGCAGGGCCGCGTCGGCGTCGGAGATGGTGCCGGCGTCGCGGGCGGCGATCAGCGCGCCGGCGTGGACGGTCGCGTAGAGGCCCAGCACACCGTCCGACCGCCGCGCGTGCTCCTGGAAGAGCGCCGTCGCTTCGGCGGATCGCACCGCCTCGGGGACGTAGATCGCGCGCGGCCCGAACGGGCCGTCCGCCGCCGGGGCGGGGTAGCTCTTCTCGGGCTCGTAGAGCTTCTGCCCGAGGTGGCACCCGGTGCACTGCGTCGGCACGCGCAGCGACCGCGGCTCGGTCTCCGTCGCCGGCGCGAGGCGGCCCTCGGCGTCGTAGACGGCGAAGTCCCAGAACCCGTCCGCCCGCCGGCGCTTGGCCGTCGTCTCGACCGTCTCGCCGTCGACCACGTGGGCGCCCACGATCCAGGTGCCGGCCGGGTAGTCGAGGTCGCCCGTCTCGGCGAACGCCTCCATCGCCGAGTGGAGCGCCGAGAGCGGGACGTGGATCTGCCGTCGCGCCGACGTCATCACGCCGTCGACCTCGACGGTGAACCACGCCGAGTCGGCGATCGCCTCGAGACCGGCGTCGGCCAGCGTCGGGGGGAGGTCGTGGGCCTCGGCGTAGGTCGCCTCGAGGAACACCGCCAGCTCGTCCCAGTCGAGCGCGCCGTCGCCGTTGGCGTCGTCCAGGCGCGCGCGCACGTCGGCCCCGAGGCGCTGGGGGTGGAGCGTGAGGTCGGTCCCGTCGCCACTCACGAGCCCGCCGTCGAACGGGTCGCCCGCCTCGGTGTAGCCGAACAGCACCGACCGCAGCAGCGGCTCGGGGTCGGAGCGGTCGAGGCGGAGCGGGACCGCCTCGGCGGTCTGCACGTCGACCGGGCCGGAGGCGCACGCCCCGAGGAGGAGGCCTCCGGCTAGGAGCACGAGGAGGCCGCCTCCGAGGCGGCGCAGAGACACGGTCATAGCTGGTCGAGCGCGGCGCGCGCGCGCGCGTCGTTCGGGTCGACGGCCAGGAGCCGCTCGAACAGGGCGCGCGCCTCGCCCGTCCGCCCCTGCTGGGCGCGGACGACGCCGAGGTTGCCGAGCGCCGCCACGCTCTCGGCGTCGAGGCGGAGCGTGGCCTGGAACTGGGCCGCCGCCGCGTCGAGGTCGCCGGCGGCGAGGAGCGCCGTGCCGAGGTTGGCGCGCGCGGTCGCGCTCTGCGGGTCGAGGGCGACCGACCGCCGCAGCGCGCCCAGCGCCGCCTCGGTGCGGCCGAGCTGCAGGCGCAGGAAGCCGAGGTCGTTCCACGCGCCGGCGTGGCGCAGCGGGTCCTGGTCGAGGGCAGCCTCGAGCACGTCGACGGCCGCCGCGCGGTCGCCCGACCCGGTGAGCGCCTCGGCGAGCTGGAGCCGCATCTCGGTGAAACGCGGCGCGAGGCGGACCGCCCTCCGCAGCGGCGCCACCGCCTCGGTGTCGCGGCCCTGCGCGGCGCGGACGACGCCGAGCCACAGGTGGGCCTGCGCGCTCGACGTGTCGGCCTGGGCGGCGCCCGCGAGCACCCGCTCGGCCGAGGCCAGCGAGTCCATCTCGAAGAGCGCGCGGCCGAGCGTCACGCGGGCGTCGGTGCGGTCGGCGCCGCCGGCGAGGCCCGTGCGGATGCGGGCGGCCACCTCGGGCAGGTAGGCCGGCAGGCGGTGGCGCGTCTCGTAGAGCAGGAACGTGGCCATGCCGAGGCGGACCTCGGCCTCGGCGGCGTCGAGCGGGTCGCCGCGGCCGGTCATCTCGACCAGCCGGAACGGCGTCTCGCGGCGGTACGAGTCGGCCGTGGGGCCGCCGTCGCGGCCGGCCGGCGGCTCGCGGCGGATCCAGTGGTCGGTGAACGACACGTGCGGGATGTCCGAGGTGCCGGCCTCACGCATGTGGCAGCTCGCGCAGTCGCCCGAGACCGCCTCGGCGAGGGTGGTCGCCTCGGGGCGCGAGCACACCTCGACGTGCGCGCTCTCGGCGTGGCACGACTGGCAGGCGGCCGAGAAGTGGTCGGCGTCGAGCTGGGCGACCGGCTGGTGCGGGTCGTGGCACGTGGTGCAGGTCATCTCGTGCTCGGTGCCGAGGCTCTCCTCGAAGCAGGCGCTCTTCATCATGCGCTCGGCGTGGCTGGCGATGCCGAACGCCTCGGGGTCGCCCAGCGACGCCTCGGTGACGTAGACCGAGCGGTGGGCCGAGAGCGGGCGGCCCGGCCGGTAGGTCGTCGCGTCCTCGCCGACGGCGTAGACCGTCTCGCCGGTCAGGTGGCACTGCTGGCAGACGTCGAGCTGGAGGTCGGTCGGCAGGTCGGCTGGGTTGACGATGCGCGAGTCGAGCGGCTCGCCGCCGCCCTCGTAGGCCGACACGTGCGCCGAGCCCGGCCCGTGGCACCGCTCGCACGAGATGCCGAGCGGCACGCTGGTGAAGAAGTTCTGGCTCTCCTCGAAGCCGGGCCGTCCGTTGTGGCACGTGTGGCAGTCGAGCGTGATGGGGCGCTCGAAGCGCTCGTTCGTCTGCTCGTAGCCCGGGCTGAGGTCCCAGATCTCACGCTCGACGTACCACGTGAGCGGCATCTCGGTGAGGTAGGCGCCCTCCGCCCCGCCGCCAGCGGCCATGAAGTACGACCGCGTCGCGTGGCCCGACCCGACGACGTGGCTCACGGCGTGCGTTCGCTCGTAGCCCGGCGCGTCGGGCCGGGTCTCGCGCATGAAGAGCGAGTCGGCGCGGACGAACGGCTGGTAGCAGTAGCCGTCGGCGGCGCATACGACGGGCCCCTCCCCCGAGGCGTCGAACCGCTCCGGCGCCTCCCCGGGATCGAACACCGACACCGATTTGCCCATGCCGGTCTGCGCGTAGCTCGTCGCGAGGTCGGCGTGGCACTGCTGGCACGACACGTCGCCGACGTAGGTCCAATCCGCGTCGCCTGCGAACGCCTCGGGGATGGCCGTCCGGCAGGAGGCGAGCCCGTAGGCCGCCACCAGAACGAGGGCGAGAGCGAGGGGAACGAGGACGCGAGGCACAGCAGATGCGGGGGCCGCGGCACTTCCGGGCCGGCCCGAAGATAGCCGCGTCTGCGCCCGAATCTGGGGCACGACGGCGGACCGGCACACGGCTTGCCCATGCCCCGGACGACACACTTCCGTTCCAGGAAGCCCTCTCCAGACGCGTGACGATTACCGATCTACCCTCGATGGTTCCGAACCCTCCCGGTCCGGGTGGAAACGGAACGACCGAGACACGCCTCGGCACCGAGGCGGGGACGCCGCTCTCCGTTTCGGCCTCAGGCTCGCGCGCTCCTGGAGGCATGGGTGATGGCGCCTCCTCCCTCGCTATGTCCACCGACGCCCCCGTCGTCGAGGTCGTCTTCGACCGCACCGCGGCCGGCACCGCGCCCCCCGAGGCGGCCGCCTCGGAGCCGACGCCCTCGGCCGCCCCCTCCTCTGCACAGGCTGCAGCGCCCGTGCGCCCGCTCCTCCCCAGCTACGCCGTCGTCATCATCGGCGGGCTGGCCCTGGCGTGCCTGGCGCTCAGCGTCGCCCTCATCACGGCGCTCACCCAGCCCCAGCCGATTCGCATCCCGGATCTGACGGCGGCGGTCGGCGCGGCCCTCCCTGGTGCATCTGAGGCCTCGGACGACACGGCGGCCGATGAGCCCACGCCGGGTGCAACGGCCACCCCGGCCGACTTCCCCGCCCCGCCGGTCCCGATCCCGGTCGACCTCATCACCGATCTGGAGGCGGCCAGCAGCGAGACGCTCGACGTCGAGCTGAACCGCCTGCTCGCCGCCATCCAGCACGGCTTCGGCACCCAGAGCGCCCGCCTCGAGCCGACGCTGCGGTCCTACGTCTACCGCATGACCGCCCGTTTCGAGTGGAACCCCGACACGCACCGTGTCGCCGTCACGGCCCCCGACCCGCGCCTCGCCGACGCGCGCAGGGTGCTCCTCGAAGACCTCTTTGAGGATGCCATCGCCTCGGGGCGACTCGAGATCGGAACCGGCACCGGACCCCACGCCCTCACCCTCGTCACCTCGTAACCCATGTCCATTCTTTGGATCACCCTGGCTGTTCTGGCTGGCGCCTTCATCGTGGGTGGGACTGCCATCTACTTCCTCCGCGCGCGGTTCCTGGAGAACCTCCAGTCCGATCCGTCGAACATCGCCTCTGTGGCCGCGCCGGTGACCGTCGCCGAGGAGGTCCGCTCCATCGGCGACCAGATCGAGAGTGCGATGGCCGAGCAGCGCCTCCAGGGCGAGACCCAGCGCCAGCTCCTCGCGCAGAAGCTCGACGCGGTGCGCCACACGCTCGACGACCAGAAGCAGCAGGTGGGCGGCCTCCGCAACGAGCTGCGTCACGAGATCCAGCGTCGCGACCACGAGATGAGCGAGATCCGCGACCAGATCTCCACCATCCAGACCTCGATCGCGCTTCCGCCCGCCTCGGAGCCGCAGGCCGCCCTGCCCCCCGCCTCGGCACCCGCCGACGACGTGCCGGCAGCCGCCAACCCGCCGGCCGAGGCCCCAACCCCGGAGGCGGCCGTCGAGGCCGCAGCCGCCGATGCGGCCTTCGAGGACATCCAGTTCCCCATCGCGGCGCCGGAGGCCCAGGAGACGGCACCGCCGGCGAACTCCGCCCCCGAGGAGGCCACGCGAGGAGACGAGGCGTTCCAGAACGACACGTTCGAGGATTCCTTCTTTGAGGGCACCGCGCTGGAGGCGGCCGCCGCTGAACCTGCGCCTGCTGCCGAGGAGCCCGTCTTCGAGGAGCCCACGTTCGAAGAACCCGCCTTCGAGGAGACGACCTTCGAGGGCGCGGCTCTGGAGGACTCGGCGCCCGAGGAAACGGCCTTCGAGCCGGCCGCGCCCAGCGCCCCCGAGGCGGAGGCCCCGAACGCGTTCCCCTTCGAGGTGATGTCGACCTCCGACTTCGCACCCATCGCTTTCGAGGATCCCGAGCCACAGGCCGAGCCTGCGCCGGAGCCCGCATTCGAGGCGCCGATCCCCGAGACTCCCGCCTCGGAGACGCCGTCCCTGGAGCCGCCGGCGTTTGAGCAGCCGACGTTTGAGGAGGCCTCGTTCGAGCAGCCCTCGTTCGGGACCCCCGCGTTCGGAACCGACGCACCGATGGCGACCCCCGAGATCGCCCCGGCCTCTGACTTCGCTCCGGTGAGCTTCTCGGCTCCCGAGCCGACCCCGGAGCCCGTCGAGCCGGAGCCCATCGAGGCGGACGCGCCGGTCGAGCCGGCCGTCGAGGCCCCGACGTTCCGGACGGTCTCCTTCGTCACCCCCGACGAGCCCGCGCCGACGCCGGAGCCCGCACCGACGCCCGAGCCCGCCGCAATGCCCGAAAACGAGCCGGCCTTCGAGGCGGTCTCGTTCGCCCCGCCGACGCCGGTCGAGGGCGATTCGTTCGGCGACGTGTCGTTCGGCGACGTCGGCCTCGCACCGCCGGAGCCACCCGCCTCGGTGGAGCCGCCCGCCCCGGTGACCCCTCCTGCCGACAACGCCCCACCGCCCGAGCCGCAGGCCCCCCCTGCGTTCGAGACGTGGACGCCCGACGCCAACGAGGCGGCCGCTCCCGCACCGTTCTCGACGTCGGACCTCCTCACCTTGCCTTCCGAGCCCGAGGCGACTCCGGTCGCGCCGGCCGCCGAGGCTGCGCCCATGGCCCCGCCGGCGGCTCCGGCACCCGAGCCGACGCCGGAGACCTCGTGGGTCTCTCGCCCGCAGCCTCACCCCGCACCCGAGCCGGTCGTTCAGCCGCTGAAGGTGCCCGAGCCCATCGTCGCCTCGGCCGACGACTTCCTGCCGTCTCCGACGGCGAAGGCCCCCTCGATGCCCGAGCTGACGCCGCCCCCCGCGGCGCCCACTCCCGCGGCGCCCGCTCCCGAGGTGATCGTGCCGCAGGCTCCGATCTCGGAAGCTCCGATGCCAGCCGAGCCCGCACCGGCTCCTCAACCTGCACCGGCTCCTCCGCCGGCAACCGAGGCGGTCGCCCCCGAGCCGGCAATCGTCGAGCCGACGATCATCGAGCCGCTTGGCGAGACGCCGCTCGCCGCGCCGCAGGACGAGCCGGCCAGCCCCGCCATTCCCGAGGGCGCCGACGACCTGACGGTCATCTCGTCGATCGACGAGGCCACCCAGCACCTCCTCTACGCCGAGGGCGTGACGACGCTCGACGAGATCGCCCGCTGGGGCCGCGGCGAGGCCCGCCGCGTCAGCGCTGCGGTTGAGGTCTCCGAGGAGACGATCATGAACCAGTGGGTCTTCGAGGCCCAGGCCGCTCTGTTCGACCAGTTCACCAACAAGGGCTAGCGCCGCCTCGGGGCCGACCTGGGCGGCAGCCTAGGCGGTGGCGATCGCCGGTACCTCCGAGAGCCGCCGAAACGCCTCGATCCGCGCGTCCAGCTCATCGGGCCGGAGTGTCAGCAGACGCTCCGGCCCGAACGCTTCGACGACGAACGACGCCAGCGCGCTGCCCACGACGACGGCCTGCCGCATCGCCTCGGCGTCGCGCGCCCCGAGGCGGGCGAGGTGGCCGGCGAAGCCGCCCAGGAACGTGTCGCCAGCGCCCGTCGGGTCGATGACGTCTTCGAGGGGATAGGCCGGCACGGCGAAGATGTCGTCGTCGCAGAACAGGAGCGCCCCGTGCTCGCCCTTCTTGATGATGAGCGTGCGCGGCCCCATGTCGCGCACGATGCGCGCGGCCTTGACCAGGCTCGGCACGCCGGCGAGCTGCCGCGCCTCCTCGTCGTTGATCGCCAGCACGTCGACCCGCGCCAGCGTCGCCGCGAGAGCGTCGGGCGTCTGGTCGATCCAGAAGTTCATCGTGTCGGCCATCACCAGCGGCCCCGAGGCGGTCGTCTGATCGATGACCGCCGTCTGGACGGTCGGGTCGAGGTTGCCGAGGCACACGAGGCTCGGGCTCCGGTACGCCTCGGGGAGGTCGGGCGTGAACGTGGCGAGCACGTTGAGGTGCGTCGCGAGCGTCTCGCGCGAGTTGAGGTCGAGCCCGTAGCGGCCGGCCCAGAAGAACGTCTCGCCCTGGGCGTCGCGCACGAGCCCCGCGGTGTCGACGCCGCGCGTCCGGAGCGTCTCGACGTGGGCGTCGGGGAAGTCGCCGCCGACGACGGCGTTGAGCAGCACCGGCGCGTCGAGCACGCGGGCGGCCAGCGAGGCGTAGGTCGCCGAGCCGCCCAGGATGCGGTCGGCCCGTCCGAAGGGGGTCTCGACGGTGTCGAATGCGACCGTGCCGACGACGAGGAGGCTCATGGGAGTGCGCGTGAGGCCGCGCCAAGGGTACGAGCGCACGCCCCGCCTCGGGGCGAACATCCGGTGCAACCGCCTCGGGGCCGGGGCGCAACCAGATTGGGGCGATGACCGTGGGGGCGCGCCGCTGGCGTGCCCGAATCGATCGCCGCCTCGGGGCCGGACGATGTGCTGGATTTTTCGCCCCCCTCCCGGCCTCCCCCCGCTGGGGGGAGGAGATCCTACGTCATCGAGGCGGAGGACCCGAGGAGCGAGCGGCTAGGAGCGGACCTTGCCCACCCAGTCGTCGATCTTCGAGGCCACGACGCCCGTCACGGCCACCTTGGCCGCCTCGGCGATCGTCTCGGCGAGGTCCTTCGTCTTCTCGTAGCCCTCCTCGGCCGAGTCGCCGGCCTTCGAGGCGGCGTCGCGGAGGGCGTCGGAGGCACGGCTCAGGCTGTCCTGGAGCGAGTCCCCGGCGTCGTCGGCCAGGGCGAGGGCGCTCGACGTGACCTTCTCGCCGCGCTTCTTGGCCTCCTTCTGGATCACGCGCGCGCGCTTCTCGACGCGCTCGGCCAGCGTCGGCGGATCGGGGTCGGGGAGGAGGCCGGTGACGAGGCGACCGATCAGGAGGCCTGCGCCGGCCGCCGCAAGCACGGCGAGGCCCGGGTGCTTCTCGACCCACGCCTTCGCGGCGGCGAGGGGGTCCTGCGTCGCGTAGTCGTCGGGCATCTCGTAGTCGGCCGGGACGGGCGGCGGAACCGTACGTGCCGCGGGGGCTGTCGCCTGCGCGACCGGCTCGGCGGCGGCGTTGGGGCTGGCGGCAGGGGCGCCGTCGCCTTCGGCGGTCGAGATCGGGGTGTCGTTGTCGTTCGTGTCGGCCATGGTCTCGGGGACGGGAGCGGGCGGGCGGGTGCAGCCGGCCCGGAAAGAAATGGAGGCGCTAGGTACGACACGGCGCCCCCCCTTTGTTTCTGCCCGAGGGTGCCGCCCCTCTCGTAGATTGCCCCTCTCGCCGGACGCCGTCCCCCCATGCTCCTCCGGTCCCGTCGCGCGCTGGCCTCGCCTGCGCCGGCCCCCTTCCGTACTCGTCTCGTTCGCCTGGCGCCGGTCGGGCTCGCCCTGTTCGCCGCCTCGGTGGCGGCGGCCCAGACGCCCGGTCCCGCGCGGCCTGTCGCCGACCCGGCCGCCGCCGAGGCGGCCTTCGACCGCGCCCGCGAGCAGTTCGACGGCGCCCTCTACGCTCCCGCCGAGCGCGCCTTCACCGCCTTCCTGGCACGGTACCCCCGGCACGCCCGCGCCCCCGAGGCGCTCTACCTCCAGGCCGAGGCCGGCCTGGCGCAGGGCGACGCCGACGAGGCGGCCCTCCGGTTCGCCCAGTTCGAGACCGCCTACCCGACGCATCCGCTCGCCAGCCGCGCGCGTCTCGCCCTCGGACGCTACTACTACGCCACCGGCGACTACGACCGTGCCGAGACCGCCCTCCTCGACGCCATCGCACGGCCGGGGCCGCCGTCGTTCTCGGCTGAGGCCTCGTACCTGCTCGGCCAGACCGCCCTCCAGCAGGGGCGCCCCGAGGCGGCCGCCTCGGCGTTCGAGGACGCTGCCGTCGCCGAGACGCCCATCGCCCCGGCGGCCCTCTACGCGATGGCGACGGTCTACGTCACGACCGGCGACGCCATCCTCGCCGCCGACGCCTTCGCGCAGCTCGCCGAGCGCTACCCCGCCTCGCCCGAGAACGCCGACGTGCGCCTCGCCCTGGCCGAGGCCCTCGTCCGGTCGGGCCGCTACGCCGAGGCGGCCCGCGAGATCGAGCGCCGACGGCCCGACCTCGCCGGCGACGACGCCGAGCGCGCCGACCTGCTCCTCGGCGAGATGCGGCTCCGCCTCGGGGACGCCCAGGGGGCGGTCGCGCCGCTGGAGGCGGTCCCGTCGCAGAGCCCGTACGTCCGCCGCGCCCAGCTCGCCCTCGGCCGCGCGGCGTGGGAGCGCGGCGACGCCGAGGCGGCCGTGCCCTCCCTGCAGACCGCACGCGCCGGGCTCCACGACGCCATCGGCCACGAGGCGGGGTACTACGAAGGGCTGGCGCTGGCCCAGACGGGCCGCCTCGGGGAGGCCGAGGCCCGGCTCTCGGAGACCTCCGCCCGACGCCCCGACGGGGCCTACGCCGACGCCGCGCTTCTCGAGCTGGGGATGCTCCGCTACACGCGGCGGACCTACGCCGAGGCGGCCGACGCCTTCGAGCTGGTCCTCTCGAACTACCCCACGAGCCCGTACGCCGGCGAGGCGGCGCGGATGATGGGCGAGTCGTTCGCGGCCCTCGGCGACGCCGCGCGCGCCGGCGAGGCGTTCGCACAGGCCGAGGCCCTCGGCACGGCGACCGCCGAGACACGCGCCGAGGTGGCCTTCCAGGACGCCTACGCCCTCTTCCGCGCCGAGCGCTACCCCGAGGCGACGCCCGCGCTCCTCGCCGTCGCCGAGGCGGACCCGACCGGGCCGCGTGCCGGCGAGGCGCTGTTCTGGGCCGGCGAGTCGGCGTTTCGGGCCAACCGGTTCGCGCAGGCCGAGGACATCCTGGCCGGCTTCGTGGATCGCTTCCCGGACCACCGCCTCGCCGACGCCGGCCGCTACGTGCTCGCGTGGACCCACTTCAAGCGTCGCGACTACGCCGCCGCCGCCGCCGGCTTCGAGCGCTTCCTCTCGGCCTACACCCGCTCCACCGAGCTGGTGCCCTACTACGCCGACGCCCTTCTCCGCCTCGGGGATTCGTATTACGCGCTCCGCCGGTTCGAGGAGGCGCGGCAGGTCTACGCCCGCGTGCCGGCCGCGACGCGCGACCGCCAGGGCGGCGACTACGCCCTCTTCCAGACGGCCCAGGCGTTCAGCGGGCAGGGCCGCGCCGACGACGCGCTGGCCGCCTACGCGCGCCTCCTCGTCGAGTACCCGCGCTCGGACCTCTACGCGCAGGCGCTCGTGGCACGGGGCGCCCTCCTCTCGGCGCGCGGCGACAACGAGGAGGCCATCGCCGAGTACGAGCGGGTGCTGGAGGAGCGGGCGTCGAGCCCGGCCGCCGTCCGGGCGCTCGTGGGCATCGGGGACGTGCGGGCGAACCAGGAGCGCTACCCCGAGGCGGAGCAGGCCTACCAGCTCGCGCTCCAGCGCTACCCCAACAGCCCGCTCGCGGCCGACGCCCTCGACGGCCTGACCGCGGCCCTCGAAGCGCAGGGCCGCGGCGACGAGGTCGACGGCATCGTGGCCAACGTCGAGATGCGGGTCTCCGACCCCGACGCGCTCGCCCGGATCCGCTTCGCGCGGGCGCAGGCGGCTCTCTCGGCCGGCGACGACTCGCTCGCGGTGGTCCGCCTCGAGCGGATCCTGTCAGCCGCCCCGCCACCGGACGTCGAGCCGGACGCCCTCCTGGCCCTCGCCGGGGCCCACGTCTCGACCGGCCGGCCCGGCGAGGCGGTCCGGGTGCTGCGGCGGCTCCAGAGCCGGTTCCCCGACAACCCGCTCGCCTCGGAGGCCGAACTCCAGCTCATCGACGCCCTGCTCGCGTCGGGCGACGCCGAGGCGGCTCGGAATGTGGCGGCCCGATACCCGGCGACGTACCCCGGCGACCCCGAGCGGGCCGCTGCCGCTCTCGCCCTCGAGGCCCGGGCGCTCCGAACCCTCGGTCGTGACGCCGAGGCGGACGACCGGCTGCGGCAGCTCCTGGAGCGCTACCCCGACTCGGCCGCGGCCAGTGCCACCCGCCGTGACCGCCCCGACCTCGCCGGCCCCGAGGACACCCCAGACGAGGACGACGATGACCAGTAACGCCTCGCCCCTCGCCCGCGCCGTCCGCCTCGGGGCCACCCTCGGCCTCCTCGCCCCGGCCGCGGCGGTCGCCCAGCCGACCGACCTCCCCAGCCTCACCCCGCGCGTCTTCGAGAGCCGCGGCGCGGTCCGCGTGAGCCTGCCCGACATCGAGCGGCAGCCGCTGACCGGGTTCGGGCCGCCGCCGCGCGTCTTCGTCGTCGACGACACCCGCACGCCGGCCGAGCGGCCCTTCGAGCCGGACATCGACGCGCTGCCGGCCTACGAGATCGCTGGCCCGCCCGAGCCGCCGACCGACCTCGCCGAGCCCCAGAGCGTCCGCGCCGAGGCGGGCGCCGGCACCCCGTTCGCGCGCTACGGCCGCTTCGACCTCAGCGCCGCCGGCGCCGGCGGCGTGTTCTTCGTCGACGCCGACTACGACGGGCTCTCGGGCCGCGAGAGCGAGGGCCAGGTCGACTTCGACCGCGTCGACGTGCGGGCCGGCGGCCAGTCGTTCGCCACGGGACGGCTCGCGCTGTCGGGCCGCGTGCTCGTCGACCGCTACACCACACCGGGCTCGATCCTGAGCGCCCGCCGCGAGCGGCGGCTCATCGGCGTCGGGGCGGTCACCGAGGGCGTCGGCCGGATCCCCTACGGTGTCACGCTCGGCTTCCAGCAGTCCGGCCTGCGCCGCCTCGACGACTCCGAGGCGGAGTCGACCGAGGGCCGCCTCGACGTGGCCGGGCAGGTCGGGCTGTTCCGCAACCGGCTCCGCCTCGATGCGGCGGCCGGCACGGCCGGAGCGGGCAACGAACTGGCCGACGTGCAATACGGGGCTGTCGGGGCCGCCGTCGCCCTCGAGCGGGCCGACGGCGCGCGGCTGGTCCTCGGCGTGCGCGGCCTGACCTACGACGCCACGGCCGTGGCCGGCGGCGGCAGCAGCCAGACCCTCGGGCCGATCGTCGACGTCCAGCTCCCGTTCCGCGACCTCGGCACGCTGTTCGTGACCAACGACCCCCGCCTCGACGTCCGCTCGCTGGCCGACCTCACGGGCCTCAACCCGTACGTGGCCCAGCTCCCGATCGTCTCGCCCGACGTGCTGCCGATCGACGCGCGTGCGGGCCTGGAGATCCGGCGCGGACCGGCCCGCCTGCGCGGCTTCGCGATGGGCATCTACGCGCCGACCTACCTCGTCTTCGAGCGCCTCGACGACGACTTCACCGAGACCTACGTCGACGCCCGCATCTACGGCGTCGGCGGCGACCTGGCCGTCGCGAGCCGGGCCGGCGTCTCGGGCAGCGTCGGCGTCGAGTTCCGCACGGCCGGCGTCGACACGGGCGACGAGATTCCGTTCTACGCGCCGCTCGCCCTCCACGCGGGCCTCGCGGCTCCGTTCGACCGCGACCGCGGGCGCATCGGCCTGACGCTGCACGCCGAGACCGAGCGTCCCGCCAACCGCGCCGACACGGAGCGCGCGGGGTCGTTCGCGCTGCTGTCGTTCGACGCGCGCTACGACGTCTACCGGCCCTTCTCGGTCGTGCTCCGCGGCGAGCGTCTCCTCGGGGAGGTCGAGCGGTGGCCGGGTTTCCCCGAGGCGCCCTTCGCCGTCATGCTCGGCCTCCGGTTCGCCCGCTGAGTCGCCGCCGCCCGCTAGCTTGCCGTCTCGCCCGCCCCTCACCCCGTGAACGCCTTCGACGCCCTCGCCGCTGCGATCCGTGAGCGTCTGGTCTCGGGTCGTCCGGCCCCGCTCCCCGGTCTGGGCACGCTCGTGCGCCAGCACGTCTCCGCGCGCATCGAGGAGCGACCGGACGGCACGCGGATGCTGCTGCCCCCGGGCGAGACGATCGGCCTGGCCGAGACCGAGGCGGAGCACGAATCGCTCGCCGCCGCGTTCGGGCGGCTCCAGGCCCTCCCCGAGGCGGAGGCCGACGGCGCCTACGCCCGCGCGATGGACCAGCTCGAGGCCCACCTCGCGGCCACCGGCGAGGTGCGGCTGCCCGGCGTCGGGCTGCTCCGGCGGACGAGCGGCGGGATCGTCCTGGGCGTCGAGGCGGGGCTGCTCGCGGCCGTCAACCAGGCCTTCGAGGGCCTTACGCCCGTCGGTGCCGACCCCGCCTCGGGGACGCCCGCCCCAGAGTTGGGCGACGCCCCTGGGGCCGAGCCGCAGACGCCTTCCCCCGCCGATGCCCCTCCTCCGGAGACCGCCGCGGTCGCCCCTGCCCCGGAGCCATCGGCGGATACGGAGCCATCGGCCGACACGGAGACCGCCTCGGTGGAGGACGACACCCCGCACGCGTCGCAGCCTCTTCCGGAGGACGCCTCCTCCACAGGACCCAGCCCGTCTCCCCCCGCTCCAGACGCCGACGCGCCTGTCGAGGACGCCGCGGATTCAGGCTCAGCGCCCGACCCCGAGGCGGCGGCTCGGGACTTCAGCGCCGAGACGGATCTCTCTGGGAGCGACCAGAACGGCACCGACGCTTCGGCCGGGGGGGCACCCGCGATGGCGGTCCCTTTCGGCCCTCCACCGGACGATCCCGCCGACCGTCTCCCGCCGCCCGCCGAGCCGGACCCGTCGCCGGCCGCGCCCTCACGGGCCGAGGAGGCCCCGTCCCCCCAGGAGAGCGAATCCGAGCCCTGGGAATCGGAGACCTGGACGGCTGGCGCCGCGGCAGCCCCCTCGGCCGACCTCCTCGGGGCGCCCCCCGCGGACCTGATCGAGGACGCAGACTTCGAGGTGCTCCCGTCGGAGTCGTCGCCGACGCCGGCCGTCTCCCCCGAGGCGGAGATGGACGCTCTGTTCACGGCTTCGGCGGCAGCTCCCGTCGTCGAGACTGTCGCCCCCGCTCCAGACGCCGACGCGCCCGAAACGACGCCGGCGGACCTCCCCGAGGAGACGTCCGGCAGCGCGTTACCGTGGATCGCCGGTGTCCTGGTCGTCGCACTTCTCGCCGCACTGGTCTACTGGTTTTGGACGTCGTCGCAGTCGGATGCCGACTCGGCTGCGCAGGAGCCGATCGCCGAGACCGCGACCGCTCCTGCAGTCTCCGCCTCGGAGGGCGACACCACCGCCACCGAGGCGGACCCGGCCGGAGCGACCGGTGCGGAGACGACCGACGCCTCGGACGCCGACGCTGAGGCCACTGACCTCGCGACGGACATCGAGGCCGACGCGCCCGCCGGCGACGTCGACGCGCCTGCCGCGACCGACGCCGCGCCGCCGGCCGCGGCGCCCACGCCTGCGGCGGCCGCCGCGGGGCCGGCCGTCTCGCCCCCACGCCTCGACGGCCTCGACGACGGCGACCGCCGGGCCATTGCGGGCGGTCCCATCGACCCCGCGATGGGCGGCTGGACGATCATCGTCACCTCGCTCCGCTCCGAGGCGGCGGCCGACGAGGAGCGCGCGCTCTGGGCCGAGGCCGGCTACCGGACCGGCGTGTTCCCCCCCTCCGAGCGCGGCCAGACGCGCTACCGCGTCGGCATCGGCCAGTTCGGCTCCGAGGCGCACGCGCGCCGCCTCCGCGAGCGCCTCCCGCCCCGCGCCCCGGCCGACGCCTGGCTCCTCAACCTCCGCTCTCTCTAGCCGGCGCGGCCGGTGCCCTCATGCTCGCTCTCGCCCTTCAGACCGCCTTCTCCGACTCGGCCCGCGTGGCCGACTCGCTGGCCGCCACCGTGGCGCCCGCGCCCGAGCCGTCCTTCGGCGACTCGCTCCGAGGCGGCCTCGAGCTGCTCTTCCTCGGCGGCTGGTCGATGGTCCCCATCGTGCTGCTCTCGATCCTGATGGTGGCGGTCGTGTGGGAACGGTTCCGCGCGCTCCGCCGCGCCCAGGGCAACCCGGAGACGCTCACCCAGAACGTGGCCGACTACGTGCAGGCCGGCGACGTGGCCGGCGCGACGGCCTACTGCCGCGCCCAGGACAGCCCCGCCGCGCGGATCGTGATGCGCGGCCTCGACCGCCTCGGGCGGCCGATCGGCGAGATCAAGGAGGCGGTGCAGGAGGCCGGCCGGCGCGAGACGTACGACCTCGAAAAGCGGATGGACCTGCTGGCGTCGATCGCCGCCATCGCCCCGATGCTGGGCTTCCTGGGGACGGTGACGGGCATGATCGGCGCGTTCCGCCAGATCCAGCGCTACGAGGGGCTCGTCAACCCGTCGCTGCTGGCCGGCGGCATCTGGGAGGCGCTCGTGACGACGGCGGCCGGGCTGGCGGTCGGGCTGCTGGCGCTGTTCGCCTACAACCTGCTCGTGAGCCGCATCGCGCGGCTCGTGAACGGGCTGGAGCGGGCGTCGTCGGACTTCATCGACCTGCTGCAGACGCCCGCCTCGGAGCGTCGCCGCGTGGCCCCCTAGACCATGGCGTCCTTCGATTTCTCGTCCGGCCGCAAGGCGCTGACGACGTTCAGCCTGGCGTCGCTGACCGACATCGTGCTGCTCTTGCTCATCTTTTTCCTGCTCACGTCGTCGTTCGTGACGCAGTACGGGCTCCGCGTGCAGCTCCCGGACGTGTCGGCCGCGGCCCCGCTGGAGCAGCAGTACGTCGCCATCTCCATCGACCGCGACGGCGAGTTCTTCGTCGACGAGCAGCCGGCACCCGCCGACAGCCTCGTGGCCGTGATCGCGGCTGTGCGCGAGGACCGCACCGCGCTCGCTGTCTACGCCGACCGCGACGCGACCATCGACAAGCTCGCGGCGGTCGCCTCGGCCGCCTCGGAGCTGGACATGCGGGTGTCGATCGCGACCAACGCAACCGCGGCCGAGTAGCCATCCCCGAGGCGGTCAGCGCCCCGAGGCGGTGTGCCGAGCGGGGTTCTCGGCGATGTACCGCCGTACCGCCTCGAGGTGGCGGGCATCGCGGATGATGACGTCGTAGAACCGGGCCTGCCACGCAAACGCGGGGTGGACCGTCCGGATGCGCCGGGTGCACGACGCCTTGAACCGGCTAACGACCGCGCCGAGCACGCCCGGACGCCATGGTTTCATCGGACGGCCGTGTCCCGGGGCGGGGAGACCCGCGATGGCGTCGCCGCCGATGTCAACGTTGTGCCCCGTAGAGACGCCACGCCGTGGCGTCTCTACGCCATCGCCGGATGCGACCGCAACGCCATCGTCGATCGCCATCGTGGTACCATCGCCCGATACGGCCGCGATGCCACCGTCCATCGTGGGTGCAATCCCATGGTCCGGCATCGACGCGGTGGCGTCGTCGTTCGCCCCCCGGATCCACACCACCCCGTGCATGTGATCCGGCATCACCACGAAGGCGTCCACCGACACGTTCGGGCGGACGTCCGCCGTCCGGCGCCATTCGTCAGCGACGATGCGCCCCGCCTCGGTGTGTGCGACGCGCCCGGCCCCGAGGCGGCCGAACCACGGGACCCGCCCCGCGGTCACGATGGTGACGAAGAACACGCCGTGGCCGTAGTCGACGTCCGGCAGGCGCGCCGAGGGCACGCGGTAGCTACGGTACCGCCTCGGGGGCTCGGCGACGCGCGGCGGCCGCGTCACGCCGCCACGCCCCACCCGGCCCGGTCGAGCGAGCGGTACTGGATGGCCTCGGCCACGTGCGCGGCCTCGACCGCCTCGGCGCCGGCGAGGTCGGCGATGGTGCGGGCCACCTTGAGGATGCGGTCGTGCGCGCGGGCGCTCAGGCCGAGGCGCGTCAGCGCCGACTTGAGGAGCCCCTGCCCCGCCGCATCGAGGCGGCACCAGCGGCGGACCTCAGGGGCGGTCAGTTGCGAATTGCAATAGCGGCCATTGGCGCCGCCGTCGGAGACGAACCGCGCCGCCTGCCGGTCGCGCGCCTCGACGACGCGGGCGCGGACGGCCGTGCTGGGCTCAGCGTCCTGCCGCCGGCTGAGGTCCTCGAACGGCACCGGCGTCACCTCGACGTGGAGGTCGATTCGGTCGAGGAGCGGACCGCTCACCTTAGACAGGTAGCGCTGCACCTGGCCGCCCGCGCAGACGCACGCCCGCGTGGGGTCGCCCGCGTGGCCGCACGGGCAGGGGTTCATGCTGGCCACCATCATAAACCGCGCAGGGTAGCGGACGGTGGCCCGCGCCCGCGCGATCGTCACCTCCCCCTCTTCGAGCGGCTGGCGCAGGACCTCCAGCACCGCCCGGTCGAACTCGGGCAGCTCGTCGAGGAACAGCACGCCGTTGTGGGCCAGCGAGATCTCGCCCGGCATCGGGTTCGAACCGCCGCCGCAGAGGCCGGCGTTCGAGATCGTGTGGTGGGGCGACCGGAACGGCCGCTCGGCCACGAGCCCGTGCCGCGCGTGCCCGTTGAGCCTCCCCCCCACGCTCAGGATTTTGGTGGTCTCGAGCGCCTCGCCTGGGGTCATGGGCGGGAGGATCGTGGGGATGCGACGGGCGAGCATCGTCTTGCCCGACCCCGGCGGCCCGACCAGCAGCGCATTGTGTCCGCCGGCCGCCGCCACCTCGAGGGCGCGCTTGACGAGGACCTGACCCCGCACGTCGGCGAAGTCCGGCCCGCCCGGCCCCGAGGCGGCGAGGGAGAGCGTGCGCGCCTCTTCGGGCGTGCCGTGTCCGCCCGCCTCCGCGAGGAAGTCGAACGCCTCGCGGAGCGTGGCGACGGCGAAGACCTCCAACCCCTCGACGACCGCCGCCTCGGCGGCGTTTTCCGGTGGCACGAGGATCGCGCGGCGGCCCTCGGCGCGAGCGCCCGCCGCCATCGACAGGACGCCGCGGACGGGCCGCACGGCTCCGTCCAGCCCCAGCTCGCCGACGATCACGACCTCGTCGAGGACGGCTTGCGGAATCAGCCCGTCGCTGATCGCGGCCAGGAGGCCGATCGCAATCGGCAGGTCGTACGCGGAACCTTCCTTCCGGACGTCGGCCGGTGCGAGGTTGACCGTGACCGCGCCTCGGGGGATGGGCAGGCCGCTCGTCTTGAGGGCCGCCCACACGCGATCACGGCTCTCCCGGACGGCGCCATCGGGCAGCCCGACGACGGTCCACCGCGGGATGTTGGGCTCGGTGTGGGTTTCGATTTCGATGGGCAGAGCGTCGACGCCGAGGACGGCGCTGCTCCAGACGCGGGACAGCATGGTCGGAGGGTGAGTCGCTCGCTAGACCCGTCTCGGGGACAGACGTAACCCCGCCTCGGGGACGGCGCCACATCGAGGGGTGGGGGTGCTCACCCCGAGGCGGGCCAAGACGCACTGCGGCACCTCCGCCCTTTCGAATCGGCAGGGACTCCGTCCACGACACGAGGCTGCATCTCACGACAGGGTGGCCCCACGACCGTAACGAGCCCCCGAGGCGGGCCGTTGGGAGGTCACGTCTCACAAGCCCCCCGGCCCCATGAAACCCCTTCTCACGACCGCCCTCGCGCTCTTCGTCGCCGCCGCGCCCGCCAGCGCACAAGACCTCGTGGCAGCGAACGCCAGCACCATTCGCGTTGCCGCCGACGACACCCCGCGCGTTCCGGCCCGCCTCGTGCGCGCCTTGAACTCCATGTCGGCCGACACCCGCGCCGACGCCATGCACCAGATGCTGACGCTCGCGTTCGGCTCGCCCCGAGGCGTCGACCTCAGCCCGGTGACCGCCGACCTCATGTCGATCTTCGAAACCGACACGGATGCCCGCCACCGCATTCTCGCCCTCCGCCTCCTCCAGGCCCTCGACAGCGACGAGGTGATGGCTGCCCTGCACGAAAACGCGCACGAGGAAACCAATCCCGCCGTCCAGCGCGTTCTGTACTCCGCCCTTCTCGACCACTACGGGGCCGACTGGCTTCGCCGAGACGACCACGCGGTCGGGTACTTCCGCGCCCTCAACGCCGATCTCCAGGGATAGGCTCACCACCGTCCCAGAGAGGGAGAGAGCCCCTGCCGGCGAGCGTCCGGCAGGGGTTTTTGCGTTCCCGCCGCCTCGGGGGCCAGGGGCCGCCTCGGGGGCTGGGAGCCGCCTCGGGGCTAGCCTTCGGCCACGCGCTGCGCGAGGCGGTAGGCGATGAAGCCGGTGACGCCGAAGGTGATCGCGTAGACGGTCGCGTCGTAGCCCTCAGTGCTCACCGCTTCGAAGACGAACGCCATGATGCCCGCGGCGAGACCGCCGCCCACCGCGAACGCGACGGTGTAGATCACGAACAGGACAAAGGCGCGACCGGCCGTGACGGGCGGACGAACGACGGGCTCAGACATCGAGGCGGGCAGAAGAGGTGAGGGGCTGAGACGAGCGACGACGCCCCGGGTTCAGGATCGACCAGCCCTGGCCGCGCCCCGGCCGTAAGAACGGGAGCAGACGCGGAGTCCTGTGCGTATGCGCGTCGGCGCATGTACGCCGGCTTCTCTTCACCGCCCCTCGTCCCATGCGCTCTCGCCTCACCTTGGTCGTCGTCCTCGCCCTGGCCGGCGCCCTGACGGGCTGCCGCGACGACGTGTCCGTCCGTCCGATCGAGGCGGCCGGCCCCGTCGAGCGGCCGGCGAGCGTCGACCACGCGCCCTTTACGGCGGTGCTCCAGCAGCACGTCGACGCGGCCGGGCACGTCGACTACGCGGCGCTCGCGGCCGACCCGGCCGGGCTCGACGCCTACCTGGGCCGCCTCGCCGCCTCCGACCCGTCGGGGCTGCCCGAGGACGACCGGCTCGCGTTCTACCTCAACGCCTACAACGCATTCACGCTGCGCCTCGTCGCCGACAACTACCCGATCGAGAGCGTGCTCGACGTCGTCGGCGGGCCGTTCATCCCGTCGGTCAACAGCCCGTTCTCGGTGTCGTTCGCCGTCATCGGAGGCGAGGAGGTCTCGCTCGACGACATCGAGCACGGCATCATCCGCGAGGAGTACGACGAGCCCCGGATCCACTTCGCCCTCGTGTGCGCCGCCATCAGCTGCCCGCCGCTGCGCCGCGAGGCCTACGTCGGCGACCGCCTCGACGCGCAGCTCGACGACCAGGCGCGGACGTTCCTCGCCAACGCCGACAAAAACCGCGTCGACGTCGAGGCGGGCACGGCGAGCTTCTCGAAGATCTTCGACTGGTTCAAGGACGACTTCGGCGGCTCCGACGACGACCTCCAGCGGTTCATGGCGCGCTACTACGACGGCGAGGCCCGGCGCCAGCTCGAGGCGGCGGCGCTCGACGTGTCGTACGGCCCCTACGACTGGAGCCTCAACGCCCAGACCGCGCCGCCGGAGAGCTGACCGGGGCGGGCCGATGTCGGGCCGAACGCCGTGCGGCGCCGGGTGGTAGACTCCGCCGCCTCCCCCCGACGCCCCATGCGCTACGGCATCACCGGCAACACGACGAAGGACCGCCTCTGGCCGGCCGTGTCCCGCCTCGTGGGGTGGCTCCGCGGCGAGGGGATCGAGGTCTGCCTGCACCGGCCGGTCCGCGAGGGCCTCGTCGCGCGCGGCCTCTCCGACG
>JBCCQJ010000042.1:0-20176 GCA_039024395.1 Bacteroidota bacterium
CCCGCACCTGCAGCAGGGGCAGCCCCACCCCGAGAGGATCGGCGTAGCTGATGCCACCGATCGATGCGGCCGTCCCCGAGGCGAGGCTTGTCCCGCCCAACGCAGGGGGGAGGGTGACGGTGAGCCGGGTCAAGGGCACCTCGGGGAGGTCCATCGACGACCACAGCCAGGGGGGCACGTGGCGCGCCGTGTGCTGGGTCGCGCCGCCGGCCTCGGCGAGGCGCGCCACCGAGGCGGCCCGCGCCGATGTGTCGAGGACGCGACGAAGCGGCTCGGGCGTTCGCCACGGGGCGCCGCCGAGAGGCTGCAGCGCGGCTGGCGCAGCCGGCTCGGGCGTCGGCTCGAGGCTCCATCCGGGGGGCCTGGGCGCGTCGCGGAGGCCCGCACGGACGAGGGTCAGCCACTCGCCCTCCGCCGCCGCAGGGCGTGACGCGGGCGGGGCCGCCTCGGGGAGGCCGCCGACGACCGAGCCTCCGGGCAGGGCCGTCGAGATGCCGGCCAGCAGCAGGACCGCGAGCACGGCGGCGCCGCGTCTCCACGTCAGAATGCGGCGGGGCGGCACCGGCTCGGGCACGAGGAGCCGCGTGACGGTGTAGCGGGGAGGGTCCCCCTGGGGTGTCGGGTGCCGATCCATCTCAGCACCCGCCTCGGGGAGGAACGAGAGCGAAATGCAGGGGGGGACGTGGTACGAGGTACAGGGTACGCGAGCGCCGAGGGCGCCTCGGGCCGTACCCCGTGCCCGGTACCGTGCACCAACCCGAAGGGTGTTCTAGATCGCCGGCGCCCCCTCGACGGTGCCCACGGTGAACCGGTAGCGCTCGGCGAGGACCGGCCAGGCGAGCATCATCACCGCAGCCACCGTCAGCACGACCACCGACGGGTCGACCGGCGCCGAGAAGAGCGGCACCGGGTCGTTGATGAGCGCGTGCGCCCCGGCCGCTACGAAGAGGTTGCCCGTGCGGACGTAGAGGACGGCGAACATCCCGCCCACCAGCGCGCTGTACCCGGCGAAGCCGACCGCCTCGAGGAGGGGGAGGCCCGCCCGCAGCCCGGCCGGGATGTGGTTGAGCCCGAAGTAGAGCGACGAGGCGACGATGGCCCACGCTAGGGCCTGCTCCCGGCCGGTCCGCACGCGCAGGAGCGCGAAGACCTGGACCATCAGGAAGCCCCGGTAGAGGGTCTCCTCCAGGAGCCCACTCCCGACGACCGCTTGCACCCGCAGGCCGATCGCCGCCGACCACGACGGCATCGAGGCGGCCAGCGTCGTGCCCCCCGAGGCAGTGCCCACGAGGGCATGGGCGACCTGCGCGATGGCCCACAGCCCGACGAGGATGGGCAGCGCCTCGCGCAGCGACCGGCCGGTCAGCCCGAGGTCGGCCAGCCGGAGCCCGCCCCCCGCCAGCAGGACCCCCCCCACCAGGACCGCCCAACTGATGAGGCCGGCCAGCGTGACCGTCGTCACCAGCCCGCCGGTCGCCGTCTCGATGGGGAGGGCGACCTCCTGCAGGTAGGGGCGCCAGAAGAAGAGCGCCTTCAGCGCCGCGTGCGTTCCGAGCGCCAGCGCCAGCACCGCCAGCGAGACGGTCGGCGTCGCAGACAGGATCGGGCGCGGGCGCATCGGCAGGGAACCGGGGGGTCCCTACCGACATCGGCCAGCGCCGGGGTGGCTTAAGATGAAGCGCGTGCGTCGCCACGGGCATGGCGTGGGGTTAGAAGCGAGGCAAGGCCCCGAGGCGGAACGTGACCGTCCGCTCGCGGCCGTCCTCGACGACCGTCAGCTCGGCCACGCCGTTCTGGGCGTCGAGCGACGTGATCTCTCCCCCCAGAACCTCGTCGCCGACCTGGCCGCGCACCTGCGTGCCGTCGAGGTCGAAGATGGCCGATCCGCCGATGAT
This sequence comes from Bacteroidota bacterium, assembly GCA_039024395.1. Classification (GTDB taxonomy): domain Bacteria; phylum Bacteroidota; class Rhodothermia; order Rhodothermales; family Rubricoccaceae; genus Rubrivirga. The sequence continues at coordinate 1,896 of JBCCQJ010000042.1, forward strand.
GCCGCGGAGGGTGGCGCGCTCGTACAGCCGCGGCGCGGGCGGTGCTTGGACCGGCGGCGCCGGCGGCGGGGCGGGCGCCTCCGCGACGGCCACGTCCGGCGTGGCGATCTCCGTCGCCGGAGCGTCCCGCGACGCCCGGACGAGCGGCCGGAAGATGTCCGCGTCGGTCTGGTGGGAGGGCAAGAGCCCCACCGGGATCGGAGCCAGGCCCGCCTCGGGGGCGCGGATGCCGTCGAGGTCGGAGACGTAGGCGTGGATCGTGAAGCGGAACGTGACGAGGTCGAGGAGGCCCCCGCTCGCGGTCGCAAACTCGACGTGCGCCATCTCGAGGTCGGAGACCCGGTAGAGCGCCCGGTTGTTCTCGAGGTGCCAGATCAGGTGGTAGAGCGCCGCGTACGTGCCCTCGCCCCGGACCTCCGCCGCGTACGCGCCGACGCCGCCCGACAGGGTCGGGTCTGCGATGTTGACGTCGAACGACTCGAACCCCTCCCGCGTGAGGCTCTCGAGGTACCCGTAGACGTCGTTTTTGTCCATCTCGCGTGGGATGAACTTGTAGCGGCTGTTCCACCGGCTCAGGGTTGCCGTGACGGCGTCGGCCGCGACGGCCTCCTGGGCGGTCAGGTCCTCGACGCGGGCCGTCGCCGCCTCGGCCCCCTCGCGCGACGCGCGGAGCGTGTCGATGCGGCCCTGCTGGTGCACGTCGGTCGCGTAGACGCCCGCGCCCCCGAGCACGAGGGCGAGCGCAGCGAGCAGGAGCGGCGTGCGGTAGGCCGACATGGTGGAGGCTCTCAGTGGTCGTGGTCGCCCGGGTCGACGACGTACTCGGTGTCGCGGCGCGGCGCCGCCTCGTCGGAGCCGGTCGCGGCGACGTTGCGGAGATAGAGGGCCGCCTCGGGGATCTCGCGGGACCGCGGGATCCGCATGTCGAAGGTGTACATCTGCCGGGCGCCCACGTCGGCGTCCTGGATGCCCCCGAGGTCGGCCCCGAGGCGGCGCGACAGGCTGATGATCTGGCCCCGCGAGAGGGACCGGCCGGAGAGGGACAGCATCTCGCCGTCGGGCTCCCACGCCGTGAACCAGGTGCCGCCGGTCGCCTCGGTCGTCCGGCCGATGAGGCGCATCGCCTGGGTCCACTCGTCGCTCCCGACGAGGAGCGAGTCGAGCACATCGAGCGAGCGCGTGTAGCTGACGTAGGCCCGGTTGAGGCTGTCGACGCGCATCTGGAGGAGGTCGGGGTTCTCCGCGGGGAACACGGGCGGGTTGACGCGGAGGTCCTCTTCGAGGCGGTCGATCTCGGCCCCGGCCGCGAGGTAGCGCAGCACCCCGACCGCGGCGACGAGCACCACAAGAGCCGTCGCGGCGATCGTCGGCCAGGCTGCCCGCGACGCCTGCCGGCGACGGCGGAGCGTGGACGGAAGGAGGCGGACGTCCGGCGTGACGTCCCAGCCGCTCAGCTCGCGGGCGGCCGCGGCGGCGGCCAGGAGCAGCCCGACCGAAGGCGCCCCGTCCTCGTCCGGGACCTCGACCCCGAGCCCGGCCACAGCCGCCCCGAGGGGTTCGACGGCCGCCTCGGGGAAGGTCGCCGCCAACCGCTCGAGGAACGGCCCGGCGGGCTCCGTCGCGGCGAGGTAGACCGTGTCGGGGTCGCCGGCCTTGCGGGCGTCCTGCTGGAGCAGCACGCGGCTGACGATCGTCTCGGGCCGGTCGTAGGCCGAGAGCGACCGGAGGCGCTCGACGGCGGCGAGGCGGGCGCCGTCGAAGAAGAGGACGAGCGTGTCCTCGGCGCCAACCCGCACGACGAGGGTCCGCTCGCCCTCGCTCGTGTGCACCCGCCCGATCAGGCTGGCGATGAGCGTCGCCTCGGCATCGAGGCGGGCGGCATCCGGAGCGTCGTCGCCGAGGCCGCTGAGCGTGGCCGCGACAGGATCCGGGGTGCCGACGGCGACGGCCAGCACGCGCTCCGGCATGGGGCCGGCGAGAGGCACGATCGCCATCCGGGCCGGGTCGGCCTGCGGCGCGCGCTCGCGAACCCGAGCGGCCACCTTCTTGCGGTCGGTCCCCTTCCCGTCCTTCGTCGTCGGCGCCACCACCTCGAGGTAGACCACCTCGGGGGCGGTCAGGCAGAAGGCGACGGGCACGTCGCGGTGGCCGGCCGCCGCGCACGCGTCCAGGATCTCCCGGAGGAGGGCCGTAAACGGACGCCCGGTTGGCACCCGAGCGCCCGATGCGCCGTCGCCCTGCGTGTCGTCGGTCGGCGTCGGGCTCGGCGCGTCGGGATTCCAGTTGCCTCCGATCTGGAGGGTGTAGTCGCTCTCGGTCGCCACGGGGCGGTCTGCCACTGTGGGGGTCGCGGTGACGGCGGGCTCTGGCGCCCGAGCGTGCCGCGGCCGCACGAACCGCTCCAGCGGCTGGTACCGGTCGCCCGACCGCCGGACGAGGACGGCCTCGACAGCCTCGGGGCTCACGTAGACCCCCAGCGCAACGTTCGTGGTCGGCGTCTTCATGGGGCTGGCACCCGAACGCTCGGTCGCGCCGCCCGGCCCCACGCGCCTCGGTGCGGAGCCGCCAGGACCTCTCGCCGCCAGGGGCGGCGAGGGGCGAGGGGAGCGGAGGAAGGAGCGACCACGATGGAGGGCGGGCTACAGCTCGGCGTCGGACGACCGCGCGGCCCACTCGCGGTGAGACACGAGGGCCAGGGCGTCCGGCTGGATGGTGCGGTGCGCCGGGTCGTACGCCGACGTGCTGGCGTCGGTGTGAAAGATCGTCGACCGGCTCGCCAGCCGCAGGCGGCCCCGCGCGACGAGGCTGCCGACGACCATGCCCGCAGGCCCCCCCTGGTACTCCAGATCCTGGCCGGCGTAGATCTGAGCCGCCACAAACGGCGCCTCGAGGACGTCGACGGAGCCGCCAACGAACACCCCGATCGTGCCACCCTCCGGCATCTGGGTCGTCACCCACGACTCGATGTCGGCGTCGCTGCGGCGGCGCGGGTCGATGAGGGCGACCCCCGGTTGCAGAGGCGACAGGCGGTCGTCGCGGCCCATCGAGAAGTCTCCGGTGACGTAGATCCGGACGTGCCCCGGCAGGCGGACATCTCCTGCGATGGCGAGGTCGCCGTTGACGAAGAGGATGTACGGGTTCGTCACCGTCCCCTTCCCGCTGATTCCGTACCAGCCGTCGGCGACGGCGGTGCCCGGGTTCGCCGCCTGATCGATCGTGAACGCTCCGTCCTGCTGGAGGGTGATGCCATCCGGCGGAAACGCGACCCCTGGGAGCTCGACCGGAGGCTGTTGCGAGGCGCGCCCGTCGACCTCCGGTGCGTTCGCCGGGCGGGGCGCCGAGTACGAGAGGGTCCCGCTGACCGAGAACGTCGTGTCGCCCTCGAGGTCCTCGTTCGTGTGGGCGTTTCCGATGATCCGGAGTGGGTCCTCGATCGTGAGGTCGTCCTCCGAGGCGGCCGCGTACCGCAGCGACGGCGGGATCCCGATGTCGGCGTAGCACTGCTCGTAGACCGCTCGGATCGTGTAGCTCGTCTCGGTTCCTGTGAGCGGCGCCGCGGTTCCCCGTGCGACGACCTCCACCTGCGAGGGGAGGGCTCCCGGCGCGGTCGCCGGGCAGGGCGGCGCCCCCGAGGCGGCCGGCGGCGTCCCCAGGGTCACGCGTGCGACCGTGACCTCGTACGCGTTCTCGTGCCCGCCTCGGTGGTGGACGCCCGACACCCCGTGCGCGAGGTTCATCGCGGCGACGTCCGACGACCACGCGCCCGCGCTCCGGGCGAGCGTGCCCACGACGCGGTTCATCCCGACCTGGGCCGCCTCGCGCGCGAGGAAGTCGGCGGTGTACTCCAGCGTGACCGTCTCGGCCGCCTCGGTGTGGCGCTGCGCGCCGAGCAGGACCAGCGTGCCCGTGAAGAGGCCCGCGAGGACGAGGAGGACGGAGAACTGGCCCATGCGAAGCGGAGGCTATCGGCGGCAGGCCGAGGCCCGTGCGAGGTTGGCCGGGCGGAGCCGGCGGGTCCAGCGCGTCTGGTCGACGGTGGGCGCGACGCCCGCGTCCCCGTCGACCATCCCGGCCGCGCCGCCGCCGAGCGGCGACACCTGGCGGACCTCGACCTCGACCTCGCAGGCCTGCGTCGTCACGGTCGTGGGCTGCCCGTCGACATCGAACAACCGGATTTTGGCCTCCAGGATCCCGTCGTAGACCGCCGAGACGCCGCCCGACGTGCGGGTGACCTGGAAGGTCGGGGCCGAGGTGAACTGACGGGTCGCCTCGTGGCGGACCCGGACGTCTGCGTCGTCGAGTTCCCGCACGTCGTAGCGGACGAGGGCGCCGTCGTTGGTCGTCACGTCGTCGCCGCGAGCGTCCCGCTCGACCCACGTCGTGAAGTCGTAGTCGCCCCTTGTCGAGTCGTATGTGACAAACGCCCCTGCGGTGTTGAGGCGGTCCGTCCGGAGGCCCGCGCCCAGGTTGGCGAGGTCCTCTTCGAGCGTCCGGCCGAGCGCCCCCAGCCCCTCGCTCTTCGCGGCGCTGTACTGCACGGCGTCGACCGAGTGATGCTGCACGCGCCACGCGATGGCGCCCACCGAGAGGAGCAGGAGGGAGGCGATGACCGTGGCGGCCACCTGCGCGATCATCTCTTGCATGGCGTTACGGGCGGGCGCAGGGTGCGGGCGGGCACACACCTCCCGACCGGGGGCGAGGCACCAGGCTGGGGGCGGTCGGGCACCCGAACGTGTACGTCCGGGCCATGGTCAGCGTGAGCGGCCGGCCTCCGACCTCGAAGTACGGATTCGTGACCTCGACGACAGCCTCCTTCGCGAAGCTCTGGACCGCGAGCGTGTCGTCCTCCGACGTCTTCAGCCGGCCGTCGGGGACGTAGCGGACGCGCACCGCGAGGTCGTACGCGAAGCCGCCCCGCGTGAGCGTCGTGTCGAGGCCGTGGTAGCCCTCGATCCACCGCCTCGAGGTCGTGTCGAAGGCGCCGTAGTCGGCGAGGCGGTCCGCCTCGGCGTAGGTCGGCCGGCCGCAGAGCCCGGCGCCCGGCGGGAGGCCCGGGTTCGCGTTCTCGACCATGAACCGGTCGAACCACGACCGCCCGATCGCATCGAGCATCTCGGTGCCGACCGCCGCCACGAGCGACTGCGTCTCGTTGAGGGCCTGGCGCGTCTGGTTGCCGCCGATCGCGCGGTTGGCCGTCGCTCCGAGGATGCCCAGCACGAGGATTGCCAGCACGAGGTAGATGTACTGTGCCACGGGGCTAGGCCACCTCGGAGCCGACGCGGACTCCCGTTGGGGGGAGAAGACGGTCTTCGACTCCGAAATGGGAGCGATGGAGTCCCCTTTCCCTCGGGGAGAGGGACAGGGTGAGGGGGTCCGCGGTGGGGTTGAGCGTGGCGATCGCTGGGCCGCCTCGGGGACGGGGTTGGATCCACACCGAGGCGGTCGATTCCTCGCCCCCCTCCCCGCCTCCCCCCGCTGGGGGGAGGAGAACGCAGGGGCCACCGACGTGCCGTGCCCCGAGGCGGTGTGCCCCGAGGCGGCCGGTGAGGCCGGCACGGCGTGGGCGGCGCATCGCTACAGCCGAGGCGGGCTGGGTCTGAGCCGATGCGCCCTCCACGCCTCCCCGCATTCGGCCGAGTGGAACACGGGAACGAGAGAAGACAATGGGGGGAGACGGCGGCATCCGGTCAAACGTGCACGACGCTAGTCCTCCGAGGTGGTGACGCGAAGGACCTCGTCGATCGACGTCTGGCCCAGCTTGACGATCTCCCGCGCCGACGCGGCGAGCGTCAGCATGCCGTCGCGGACGGCCTGGTCGCGGATCGCGTCCTCGTCGATGTCGCCGCGGGCCTTCACGATCAGGTGGCGGATCGCGCGCGAGAAGTAGAGCGCCTCCGCGATGGCGCGCCGGCCGCGGTAGCCGACGCCCTTGCACTTCGGGCAGTCCGGGTTGTCGCCGGGCGCGTAGAACGGGACGGTTCGGATCTCCTCGTCCGAGAAGCCCAGCTCGCGCAGCATCACGAGGTCCGGGTCCGGCTCGGGGCGCTTGCACGCGTCGCAGAGCGTCCGGATGAGCCGCTGCGCCACCACCAGGTTGATCGCGTAGGCGATCAGGAAGGGCTCGAGGCCCATCTTGTAGAGGCGGCTCACGGCCGAGGGCGCGTCGTTGGTGTGGAGCGTCGAGAAGGTCAGGTGGCCCGTGTTGGCCAGCTTCACGGCCAGCTCGGCCGTCTCGCGGTCGCGCATCTCGCCCACCATCACGATGTCGGGGTCGTGGCGGAGGACCGACCGCAGCGCGCTCTCCATGTCGAGGCGCGGGCCGAGCTTGATCTGGCGCACCCCGCGGATGATGTACTCGACCGGGTCCTCGATCGTGAGCGCGTTGATCTGCGGTCGCACGACCTGGCTCAGCGCGGCCACGAGCGTGGTCGACTTGCCCGAGCCGGTCGGGCCGGTGAGGATGACCATGCCGTGGGGCTGGCGGATCGCCCGCGTGAAGGCCTCCAGGGCGTTCGGCAGCAGGCCGATCGTGCCCATGTCGGTGATGACCTTGCGGTCGTCGAGCACCCGGATGACGACCGACTCGGCGCGGACGCCTCGGTCGGCGGTCGCGATCGGGAGCACCGAGACGCGGTAGCGGATCAGCGTGCCGTCGACGTGGCGCTGGATGTAGCCGTCCTGGGCCGTCTCGCGCTCGAACCGGTCCACGTTGCCCGACTTGTCCTTGACGACCGCCAGCAGCGCCTCGGGGTGCACCTTGTCCTCGGTGTGCCAGTGCTGCAGCTCGCCGTCGATGCGGAAGTGGAATTCGGTCTGCCGGTCGGCGTTGGGCCAGATGTGGATGTCGCTCACCCCGAGGCGGACGCCCTCGACGAGGCACGCCTCGAACAGGTTGATCAGCCCCGAGCGGTTGATCTCCGCCTCGATGGCGTCCTCGTCGACGAGGCTCTTCGAGCCTGTGTCGAAGGTGGCACCGAGGTCGTAGGCCCACTGCTCCGACTGGGCGCGCTCGAGGAACTCGTTGCGCCTCGGGAACAGCTCGGTCAGCAGCGGGCGGATCTCGGTGTTGGGCGCGTAGCGGAGGTCGAACGGCTCGAGGCCAATCGCGTGGACGAGCCCGATCACGTCGGGGCTGCCGGGGTCCTGGGCGGCCAGCACGAGCCGCTGCTGCCGCCGCTTGGGGTCGATCTCGTACCCCACCGGCAGCACGCCGAAGGCCAGCATCTGGTCCTGCTGCGCTCCGGGCAGCGCCTCGACGAACGCCTTGACGAACGCGGGGTCGGGCGTGCCGTCCCCGAGGCGGGCCTGCGGGAAGGCGTAGATGCGCGACGCCTCGGCGAAGACCGCCTCGGTGTCGACGTCGGGGTGGCGGGCGAGCCAGCGCCACAGCGTGTCCTGCTCGCCCTTGCGGCGCCACTGGTTGAACGCCTCGCGCACGTGCTTGTCCTTGACCAGCTCGCGCCGCAGCATGTGCGCCACGACGCGGTCGCGCTTGGCTGCGGCGAGCCCTTCCGAGTCGGCCGGCGGCGGGGCCGCGTGGCGGACCAGCGGTGCCATGCCGTCGGCCTCGGGGCTGCCGACGAGGGCCGCGCCGGCCCCCGCGACCGTCGTGGTGCCGTTCGAGCCCTCGATCACGACGAGGTCGTCGTCGCGGTCGTCGAGGGCCGAGAGGTCGGGAGGCGTAGACATCAGGGGCCGCCTCGGGGGCGGGCTGCACGGTAGGGCGACGGCAACGCGGCCGACGGCTCAGGAAGGCGTCACTCGCGGCCTTGGAACATGATGTCGGACGAGGTCGGCGAGATGAACGCGCTCTCGGCCGAGACGATCGTCAGGAGCAGAACGAGGACCGAGATGAAGATGGCGACGGCCGTTTTGATGGTCTCGACCAGCGCCTCGAACTTGAGGTCGACCTCGCGCTGGTAGAAATCGGCCATCTCGTCGGCGGCGTCGCGCACGGCGCCGGTCTCGGAGCCCGACCGGAAGCGGGCGAGCAGCATCGGCGTGAACACCTTCGCGCGCTCCATCGACACGATAAGATCGGCCCCTGCCGCCATCATGAGAGGGACCGTGACCGTCTTAACCTGGTGCTCGATGTAGGTGTTTCCGGTGGCCTCGGCGGCCACCTTCATCACCTCCTCGCCCTCGCCCGAGCCGGTGTAGAGGACGGCGAAGACCCGGCTGAAGACCTCCAGGTTCATCTTCTGCAGGAGCGGCCCCAGCACCGGGATCTTCAGCATGTGCTGGTGGAGCCAGAAGCGCCCCCGCGTCGTCCGCGCCCACGCCACGAAGCCGACGCCCAGACCGAGGCACAGCAGCCCGACCCACCAGCCGTTCGCGTCCATCCAGTCGGCAAAGAGCAGGGACGCCGTCGTGAGCGGCGGGAGGTCGATGTCGTAGCTCTGGAACATCCGCGCGTACGACGGAACGATCTCCCAGACGTACCACACGAAGGCCGCGACCGCCGCCAGCGCCGTGATGGCCGGCGTGATCATGGCCGAGCGGATGGCCTTCTTGAACTTGTCGCGCCGCTCGAGGTAGAGCGCCGTCGCCTCGAACATCTCGGCCATGTTGCCCGACGTGGCCGCCAGGCCCAGCATGTAGGCCGTGAACTTGCCCAGCACGTGCTGCTGCTTCAGGAAGGCGTGGCTCGCGTCCATGCCGCCCTTGAGGTCCGAGTTGAGATCCCGGAGGGACTGCTTGAGCGCCGCGTTGTTGGTGTCGGCGATGAGCAGCGTCAGCACCTCGGCGAACGGCAGCCGCCGCCGAAGCATGTTCGCCGCGAGGCGGACGAAGAGCACCAGGTCGGTGCTCGACGGGGGGAGCTGGATGTTGAGGAGCCGCTTCTCGACCGAGAGCACCTCGAGCCCGACGCGCTCCAGCGCCGCCCGGACCTCGGCCTCCTTGTAGGCCCACTGCGTGCCCCGGACGACGGTGCCCTCCTCGTCGCGGACCTTGTAGAGGTACGCGCGCCGCTCCTCGGTCTCGCGGGTCTGGAAGTCGTGCTTGGCCGCGAGATCCTCGACGCGCCGGAGCGCCTTGCGCATCGACGGCGCATAGACCGTCCCGCGAACGGGCTCGCCTGCGATGTTGAGGCCGGTGAACCTGTACTCGCGCATGGTTCGCAGGCCAAGACCCGGCGAAGGACATGGGCTGCCCAGGCTCGGATTCGCCTGGGCGCCCAATGTCGCGGGCCCGTGTTGGTTCAGCTAGACGTAGTGGTACAGGAGGGAGCGGTCGTCCCTGTTGCTGTGCCCGAGAGGATCATGTTGCGACCCGTGATGTCAGCGTCCGTGGTCCCGCAGACGGAGACCTGGACCTGATTGCGAACCGTTGCGTTGTCGTCCTCGAACGACTCACCGGTGATCACGACTCCATCACCGCTGATGGCGATGGAGTAGATGCCGTTCAGGTTTTCATACTCGCTGCTCTCAGCAGTGCCCCCTCCGGGCTGGTCACCGGTCTGGTAGCCGACCGTCGCGAACGTGGCCGTGGAGATCGTCGTGCCGGCAACGGGTCCTCCGAAAGCCGGGGGCTTCTTGAACCATGCTTGCACGTCATTTCCGATTCTGACAGCATCCTGCATCATTGCCTCCGAGTTGGCCCTGGCGTCGTTCTCCGTGAAGGCTCGGATGCCGACGACGATCGCCACGCCAACGATGACCGTTGCGAGGACGAGGAGGATGAGTTGTTGCTGGCCCATAGTGGTTCCCTGGGATTGTGAGCGAGTGGTGTGGGGTGCAACCCGGGTGAGCCGTGGTGGAGGCTGGCCGTTGCACAGAGCCAGTGGCCGGGCGACCGCGACCCGAGCGGGGAATGGGAGAGACGCCAACCCCTTATAAACGGGGCACGTGTCATCGTTTCGGATCGAGGCCCATAAACTATTGCGACTCCACGCAGGTGTCAAAACCGCTCGCGACCGCCGAAGCGCTTCCAGCCTCAGGTGCCGTGGCGCCTACGGGCCATCGACCATTGGCGGCCCCGAGGCGGTCGGTACCGTTCCGAAATGGGGAGTCAAAGCGGTTTTGAGCCTCTCGGAGGAGGCCGTGCCATCGTCGAATTCACGATCCGCTGCGGCGTCGCGTGCCACAGCGGCGGGATAGAGGCCGGCTCTGTGGGCGGTCTACTCCGCCCAGAACGGCGCGGCCGGGAGGCCTTCCGCACTCTCGAGCGTGGCCGCCTCGGGGTTGTCGGCCCAGGCGTACCGCACCGCCTCGGGGGCAGGGACCGCCGGGCTCCACACCACCACGCGGTCGTTCTGGATCTCTGCCTCGGCGTCGTGCCAGCGGCCGTCGGTGCCGGCCACCTCGAAGCCGCCGAGCGGGGCGTCGTCTCGGGTTGCGAGCCCGCCTCCGAGGTGGTCGAACTGCACGTCAACCCGTCCGGCGCGGACGGTGTGGCTGCGATAGCGCGGCCCCGAGGCGGTCAGGCTCTCGCCGTAAACGACCTGGCGGGCCGCGAGTGCGAGGCGGCGCCCGACCGTCGCCTTGTCGCGGGGGTGGATGTCGTCGGCGTCGCCGACGTCGAGCGTGACCACCTCGGCGGTGCGGGCGAGGCGGAGCGCGGCGCTCTGCGAGGCCCGGAGCGTCGGCCAGTGACCGGTCGCCTCGAAGGCGGCGAGCTGGACCCACAGGAACGGAAGGTCGGGAGCCTCGAAGGCCTCACGCCAGCCCTCGATGAGGGCGGGGAAGAGGGCTCGGTAGGCGCGGGCGTCGGCCTCGGTGCCGGCGTTCGACTCGCCCTGGTACCAGATCACGCCGGCCACGGCGGCCGGCCGAACCGGGTGGACCATCGCGTTCCAGAGCGCCGTCGGCACCTGCGCCATCGACCACATCCGGTTGACGCGCACCGCCTCGACGCGGAGCCGCCACGCCCCGGCCAGCGACCGCTTTTCGATCGGAATGAGGTAGTCGTTCTCAACGCGGAACCGTCTCGACCGTGAGTTCCACGCAACCGTCTCGAGGTAGAGATTGGCCTCGTGGCCGGCGATGCCCCCGCCGCCGGCGTGGTCGGTCACACGCACGGCGAGGACGTTCGGGCCTGCCCGCAGCACCGAGGCGGCCACCGGGTAGCGCCGGTCCACGTTCCAGCCGCCCTCCATCCGCCCGACTTCGGTGCCGTTGACGAACGTCACGTCGTCGTCGTCGATCTGCCCGAGTCCCAGCACGACGCCGGCCGCCGCCTCCGAAGCGGTGAGGTCGAACGAGGTGCGGTACCACGCGACGCCGTCGAGGCCGTCGAGGCCGGCGTCTTCCCACAGGGCGGGGACGGGGACGGAGGCCCAACCGCTGTCGTCGAGGTCGGGCGAGGCCCAGCCGGCGGGATCGTCGCCGTCGGGAGCGCGCGCGCCTGGCACGGCGTCGACTCGGGCCTCGATCGCGGCGATGACGCCCGCCTCGGCGTCGAACGCTTCCTGCACCGCCTCGGGGCCGATGTCGAGCGCGGCCGGTGTCATCCACGGTTCGATGCGCGTGCCGCCCCACGTCGCGTTGACGATGCCGATGGGCACCTCGTGGTGCTCCCGGAGGGCCTGCGCAAAGGCGTAGGCGACGGCCGAGAAGTCGGCGACAGTCTCCGGCCCGGCTGCCTCCCAGGACCCGCCGGGGAGGGTGTCGGCCGGCGCGGCGGCGAGCGCGCGCGGGACCTCGAAGTGGCGGATCGTGCGGTCGCCTGCCTCGGCGACGGCTGCCGCGGCGCCGTCGGAGGCGCTCACGGGCCATTCCATGTTCGACTGCCCCGAGGCGAGCCACACGTCGCCCACGAGCACGTCGCTCGCCTCGATGCGTTCGCCACCCGCCTCGACCCCGAGGCGGAACGGGCCGCCCGCCGAGCGGGGCGGAAGGGAGGCCCGCCAGCGTCCGGCGGCGTCTGCCCGCACGGTGGCTCGGTCGTCCCCGAACGCGATCTCCACCTCGATGCCGGGCGTGGCGGTCCCCCAGACCGCGATCGGAGCGTTGCGCTGGACGACGGCGCCGTCCCCGAGGAGGCGCGAGAGTGTGAGCTGGGCGCTCGCCTCGGGGACAAGCAGGGCAGCGGCGAGCAGCAGGGACACAAGGCGCATGGGTCAGGCGGCGGCGAGAACCGCGTCGATGAGGGCCGGCGTCACGTCGAGGAGCGACGCCGCCTCGGCGAAGGCGCCCGCGCTCGGCCCCCGGGCGACGAGGGGCACCGGGTTGCGGGTGTGGCTCTTGGTGCCCAGGTCCTCGAGGTTGCCGTGGTCGCTCGTCACCACGAGCAGGTGGTCGTCCCCGAGGTGGTCGAGCAGGGCGCCGACGAAGCGGTCGAGCGACGCCAGCACCGAGGCGGCGCGCGCGGCGTCCTGGCTGTGGCCGGCCTTGTCGGTGAGGTAGTACTCGGAGAGCACGAAGGCGTGGCTGCGGGTGAGCGCGGCGAGGCGGCGTGCAGCCTCCGACTCGGGGATCGGCGTGTGGTCGGGATCGAGGAGGCGCTGCCATCCCGCGCCGGTCAGGTCGGCCGCGAGGGCGCGCCCGGCCGCGAGGTCGTCGGCCCGCCGCAGGCGGACGCCCGCGCTGTGGGCCGCCAGCGTCGTGACGGTCCACCGCCCGCGCGCCTCGACGAACCGGAAGAAGCGGTCGGGGTAGGCGTTGGCGAACGCCATCCGGCCAGGCTCCAGCCCCGAGGCGGCGAGTTGGGCGAACACGCTCCGCTCGGCCACGAGCGGCCGCACGGTCGTCGGCGGGTACGGCCCGAAGTGGCGGCCGTGGAGGCGCGCCGCGTTCTCGCCGGTGAACAGCGAGGCCTGGCCGGTCCCGCTCTGCGGAAGCCCCTCGATCCCGAGCGTCGCGTCGAGCGGCACGAACGCGTGTGTCGGGGTGCGGACCGCCTCCGCGTCGGCGGTCCACGCCTGGCCGCCCCCGAGGCGGGCGAACGCGGGCAGGTCGAGGGTGGCGAGCGGGTTGTCGGTGCCCGATGGCCCCAGCCCGACCCCGTCGAGGAAGACGAACAGGACGCTCATCCGGGCGGTGCGGTGAGCGCGTCGGCCGGGAGGGCGTCGGCCGCGTACGGCGCACCGGGCGGCGCCGGCGGGACGAGCGCGACCGGCAGGCCCGCCTCGAAGGCCCACGCTGCCGCGCGGTCTTCGGACGAGTCGGCGGGGGGGGCGACCACGCACACCGCCTCGCCGAGGGCGGCCTGCACGAGGGCGCGCTCGCGGTCGTCGTGGTCGAACGGCCCGTGGCCCATCGCGAACGGCGAGAGCAGGAGCCCGCCGGCCCGGACGAGCGCCGTCGCGGCCGGGCGCAGGCTCCGCTCCATCCTCCCGAGCCCGCACCCGACGACGGCAATCGGCGGGGCCCCGGCCAGCGCCACCTTCTGGACGGCGACGTCGACGCCGTGCCCCATGCCCATCACCAGCGGGGTACCGGCGGCCGCGAGGCGGCGGGCGACCGCTTGCACCGCCTCGAACGGCGCCGCCTCGATGGGGGCGCGGGCGAGGATCGAGACGGCCGGGCGCTCCAACCGGCCGACGTGCCCGTAGGCGTAGAGCGCAACGGGGCGCTCGGAACGGGGAAGTCGGTCGAGGCCGGCCGGCCACGTGGCCGTGCCCGGCGTCAGGATGTGGACGCCGGTCGACGTGATGGCCTCGACCTCGCGGTGCGCCCGGTCGAGGTGCGGCGCCATCGCCTCGGGGGCGAGGAGGGCGTCGACGGTCGCCTCGGCGTTGGGGGCACCCTTGAGGCGCAGCAGGACCTGCTCGCGTGGCGTCGCACGGAGCGCGTCGAGCGTCGGGAACCGCTCCAGGATGCGGTGCGCCGTCACGCGGCCGACGCCGTCGAGGGCGAGCAGGGCGAGGGCGTAGGGCGCGGTCATCGGTTCGATAGCGGGACGGAACGTTACGAATCGGTATGCCAGGGGCGGCGGAGCCCTGCGTGAGGCGCGATGCGGACGGGGGAGGGCGTGCGGCACTGGGTTTGTGGATCCCCGCGGCAATCCTGCGATCTCGTATGTCCCCGTCCCCCCGACTTCTCTGCGTCGCCGCGCCCTCCGAGGCCGGCGACGCCCGCACCGCGATCCACCTGGGCGGTGCGGCGGACGTGCACGTCGTCGCCTCGGGCGAGGCCCTCCAGGCTGCGTTCGGCGGCCTCCGGCCCGCGTGGGACGCCGTCGTCGTCGTTCCCGGCGGCCCCGTCGCCGACGTCGAGGTGGCCGCCTACGTGCCCGACGGCGTCCGCCTGTTCGTCGTCGCGCCGGAGGTCCCGCTCCTGCTGACCGAGACGGCCGCCGAGCCGGTTCTGTTCGACGACCTCCCGACGCTCGTCGCTCGCCTTGAGTCGGAGACACTTTCTCCGATACCCGTGGGGATGGCCGCCTCGGGCGACGGAGCGGCCGACGTCTCCGACCCCTCGTTCCTCACCCTCCCGGATGCCCCCGGCGCGCCCACCGGCCCGACCGGCTCCGACCCCTCGACTCCCATGTTGGACTCCTCGTTCAGCCGCCCGCCCGCCGATTCTCCGTCGACGTCCTCGGCCCCCGAGGCGGAGACGGCCGAGATGGACGAACCGGTCCTGATCGTCCGGGCGAAGTCCGACTCGGCGGCTTCCGACCTTCCGGAGGTGAGCCCGCCGGAAGAGGCCACCATCGTCGAGGAGCCCGACGAGGACCGCCAGCCGGCGGTGCTCGTGGTCGAAGACAACGACGACACGCGGATGCTCCTCGAGCGCATCCTCCGCTCGACCTACGACGTGCGGGCGGTCGGCGACGCGCGCTCGGCGCTGCTCGCGATGAACGAGGTGCGCTTCGCCGGGCTCGTGCTCGACATCAACCTCGGCGGCAAGGAGACCGGCGCCGACGTGCTGCGCATCGCGCGGTCGCTGTCCGGCTACGAAGACGTCTTCGCGATCGCGCTGACGGCCTATGCGCTGCCCGGCGATCGCGAGCGGCTCCTGGAGTCGGGCTTCAACGAGTACATCTCGAAGCCCTTCACCCGGCAGTCGCTGATGGAGACGCTCTCGGCGGGCATTCTGGCGTAGCCCCGCCTCGGGGGCAGAGCGAGACGACGGAGGCAGAAGTCCCTCTCCTTTGGGGAGAGGAGCACCGCCTCGGGGAGTGGCGCCTCTCCGAATCGGAACGATGGCCGCAGAGGCACGCCATCGGCGTGCCCGAATCGAGCGTCGCCTCGGGGCCGGACGATGTGCCAGATTTGTCGCCCCCCTCCCGACCTCCCCCCGCTGGGGGGAGGAGACTCTTACAACCCCGAGGCGGTGCGGTACACGCCGAGCGCTCAGGCGGCGGTCTGTGGTCCGCGGTCCGCCGTCTCGCCCCGAGGTGGCGGCCGACCGTCGGCTCTCCGAGGCCGAAGCGGTTATCCTTCCCGCGTCCCCCCCGACGCCATGTTCGCGCCCCTCTCTCGCCTTTTCGGCCGGCTCCGCCTCGACGACCCCGACCCCATGCCGGGCGGCGGCGGCGGACTCGCGATGGCGCTCACCGGTGGCGGCGCCCGGGCGGCTTACCAGGCCGGCGTCCTCCGGGGGCTGGCGCGCCGGTTCCCGACGCTTCGCCCCGACATCCTCACCGGCGTCTCGGCGGGCGCCCTCAACGGCGCCTTCCTCGCGGCCAGCGCCGACCTGCCGTTCCCCGAGGCGGTCGACCACCTCGTCGAGGTCTGGCGTGAGCTGCGCGCCGAGCACGTCTACCGCACCGACCGGCCGACGGTCGCGCACGCGCTGACGCGGTTCGTCCGCCGGCCGGCCGAGGTCGAGCCGCCGGCCGAGGGCGGCTTCCTCGACACGACGCCGCTCAAGGCGTTCGTGGAAGGGCACCTGGGGCCGGCCGGGCAGCCGATGGCCGCCATCGACCGGGCCGTCGCCGAGGGCCACCTCGGGGCGTTCGCCGTCACCACGACGTCGTACACCTCGGGCCAGTCGGTGACGTGGGTCCAGGGCGGCGGCCCCGAGCCGTGGGACCGGCCCATGCGCCGGGCCGTGCGCACGCGCCTCCGGCCCGAGCACATCCTGGCCTCGGCCGCGCTCCCGTTCTTCTTCCCCGCCGTCGCCGTCGACGACGACACGCTGGGCCACGGCTGGTACGGCGACGGCGGCATCCGGCTGACCGCTCCGCTCTCGCCGGCCCTCCACCTCGGGGCCGACAAGATCCTGGTCGTCAACACGCGCTACGGCCAGAGCCGCGCCGAGGCGGACGCCCCCAAGGTCGAGGCCTACCCGCCGCCGACGCGCGTGCTGGGCGTGCTCATGAACGCGGT
The DNA here is from genome assembly GCA_039024395.1 of Bacteroidota bacterium. Taxonomy (GTDB): domain Bacteria; phylum Bacteroidota; class Rhodothermia; order Rhodothermales; family Rubricoccaceae; genus Rubrivirga. The sequence continues at coordinate 18,112 of JBCCQJ010000042.1, forward strand.
GTTCCTGGACGTCCTCGACCGCGACGCGCAGACGCTCCGCCGCATCAACCAGCTCGTCGACGAGCTGCCGGCGGCCGAGCGCAACGGGTTCCGGCCCGTCGACCTGCTCGTCCTGCGGCCGTCGATCGACCTGGCGACGCTCGCCGGCGGCTACGAGCCCGAGCTGCCGCCGTCGATGCGCCTCGTCATGGGCGGCCTGTCGTCGGGCGACGGCACGAGCCCGGACTGGCTCTCCATGCTCCTCTTCGACCCGGCCTACATCGAGCGGCTCCTCGACATCGGCGAGGCCGACGTCGACCGGCAGGCCGACGAGATCGCGGCCTTCCTGGAGCTCCCGGATGCCGCCCCCGAGGCACACGGGGCCGCTCCCGAGGCGGGCTGACCTACGGCTCCGGGGCGCCCGTCGCCCGGATCGAGGGGTAGAGAACCGTCAGGTCGAGCGCCTCCCACGGCCGCCCGTCGACGCAGATCGGGCGGCGGAACGCCTCGGCGTACTCGACCGCCCGGTGGCTGAGTGCGGCGAAGTCGGGCATCGAGGCGGGCACGTCGATGCGGACCGCCCGCCCGTCCTCCGAGCGCCCCGTCAGCGTGAGGGCGTCGTCTCCGACGTCGACGCGGTCCAGGGCGGTCCAGGGCAGAGCCAGCCGCCGGCCGCCGGCATCGTGACCCACCGCCTGTCGCACCGAGAGGTCCACCCGCCACACGCGCCGGTGACAGGCCCCGAGGCAGCCGATCGTGGCGAGCGCGCAGAACGTGAGGACGACGAGGCTGATCGCAGCGATCAGACTGGCGTGGCCGGGCCACAGGACTCCCACGACCGGAGCCGACGCCACCAGGACGCCACTCGCAACGGCGAACCCGATGGCGATGCGCCGGGCATCGCGGCGAGCGCCATTCAGGACGGCGTCGTCGCTGTAGACCTGGAACCACTCGGCCATGCCGTCGCATCTAGGGGAAGGGTGACTATGGTACCGCTTCCGACGGATAGGTTCCAAGGCGCCCGAACGCCCCCGAGGCGGATCTCGGGAATCCCTCACCACAGCGTCAGGAAGTCCCCGCGACGCGGCCGAGCGCGGCGACGGCGTGGTCGAGGCCGGCGTCGCTCACATCGCGGTGGAGCGTGGCCCGCACCGTGGTTGGGCCGAACGGCACCAGGCGGACCCCCTCGGCCTCCAGTGCCGTGACCACGTCGCCGGCCGACGCCTGGAGCGTGTCGAACAGAACGATGTTGGTCTGGGGAGGTCGCACCAGCCGGAACGCCTCGGGGAACGCCCCCACCGCCTCGGCGAGACGCGCGGCACGCGCATGGTCGGCGGCGAGCTGCGGGCGGTCGGCGAGGGCGACAAGCGCCGCAGCGGCCAGCACGCCCACCTGCCGCATTCCGCCCCCGAGGAGCTTCCGCACCCGCCGCGCCTCGCGCACGGCGTCTGCGCTCCCGGCCAGGACCGACCCCACCGGCGCGCCGAGCCCCTTCGAGAGACACACGTTGGCCGTGTCGAACGGCGCCGCGAGGTCCGCCTCGGGGAGGCCGAGGGCAACAGCGGCGTTCCAGAGGCGCGCGCCATCAAGGTGGAGGGCGAGGCCGTGCCGCCGGGCCGCCTCGGCGACCGGCGCGACCGCCTCGGGGGGGACCGCCGTTCCGCCCGCCTTGTTGACGGTGTTCTCCAGGCACACCAGCCGTGTCCGCGCCTCCCAGTCGTGGGCGCCCTGCACGACCGCCTCAACGTCGCCCGGCGTGAGCACCCCGGTCCGGTCGCCCACCGGACGCACCTGCACGCCCCACAGCGCCGCTGGCGCGGCGGCCTCGTAGTGGTAGATGTGCGACCGCTCGGCGACGACCGCCTCGTCGCCCGGCCGCGTGTGGAGGCGGATCGCGACCTGGTTGCCCATCACGCCCGACGGCACGAACAGCCCGGCCTCTTTGCCCAGGATCTCGGCCACGCGCGCCTCGAGGCGCTGGACGGTCGGGTCCTCGCCGAACACGTCGTCGCCCACCTCGGCGTCGGCCATCGCGCGGCGCATGGCAGGCGTCGGGCGGGTGACGGTATCAGAGCGAAGGTCGACG
>JBCCQJ010000043.1:0-20014 GCA_039024395.1 Bacteroidota bacterium
CCCCCCCCCCCCCCCCCCCCCCCCCGCCCCCCGCCCGGCGGGGGCGCCCCCGGGCGCCCCCCCCCGTCCGCCCCTCCCCCGCCCCCCCCCCCCGCGGGGGGGGGGGCCGCCCCCCCCCCCCCCCCCACGATCCGAGCACCGCGCTCGACCCCGAGGCGGAACCCCTCACCTTCTCGGAGGCGGGACGTGACCCGAGACGCTTGCGGCACATGGACATCTGGCGTTTGCTCTACGCGCGCACGAGGCGGCCGTCGGCGTCGCGGCGGTAGGGAACCCACGCCAGCGCCACCTCGGTGACGTGCATCTCGGTCTGCTTGGGCGTGATCTCGACCGTCTCCAGCTCGGCCGTCTCTGGGGCGAACGTGAGGTCGATGGTCTCCATCTCGCGCGTCAGCTCGGCGTCGAGGGTGGCGTAGTCGGCCTTGAGGCTGTCGAGCTGCTCCTCGGCGCGGCGGACGTCGGAGGCCTCCTTCGAGGCGCGCCCGGCGCTCCGGGCCGTGACGCCGAGCTGGCTCAGCGTCGACCGCCGCCGGCCGCCGCCCAGGAACGCCCCGAGGAGGGTCGTGCCCACCCGGACGACGGTGTCCATCTTGCGCTGGCTGGCCTGCGCCTGCTCGCGGTCGATGGTTGTCTCGGCGCTCTCCATGCGCTTCTCGAGGGCTTCGAGCTTCTTGCCGTAGCGCGCACGCAGGGCGTCCTTCTTCTCGTCGCGCGCCTCGCGGGCGAGCTGCGCCAGGCGGACCCGGAACGCGCGCTCGTCCTCGCCCGGCGTGCTCGTCGCCTTGAGCGCCTTCGACTGGAGGAGCGCGAGCGGCCGTTCCTGCTGGAGCCATCGCTTGAGGTCCTTCTCCGCCTTCGGGTAGGCCTCCGCCTCGGCGAGGGCGCCCGGTACCTCGGCGAACGTCGCGCCCTCGGCCGGCACCGAGGCGGTCGCGGGGCGGTCGGGCAGCACGTCGGCACTCGACCAGTCGGGCGTGCCGTGGACCTCGGCGAGGAGCGTGAACCGCTCGGTGTGGTCCACCTTGGGGTCGGCACGGCGGTAGGGGACCTCCGCGCGCGCGAGCAGCATCGGGACGTAGACGTCGGCCGCGCCGTCGAGGACGACCTGCGGCACGTCGAGGTCGGGCCGCTCGCCGTCCGCCTCGGGGGCCGCCTCGGAGGCCGGGGGCGGCGTCTCCGAGGCGGTCTCGATGTCCACGACGGCCTCCGCCTCGGGGACGGGCTCCGTCTTGTGCGGCGCCATCAGGTCGGCGATCTGGGTCCGCGTGAGCGGGCCGGCGAGGTAGCTCAGCACCCACCGCGTCGCCATCAGCGCCGGCGCCGACTCGTGGACGTTGTGGAGCAGGAACCGGCGCTTGCCGATGCCCGAGAGCAGGCGGTCCATGTCGGCGCGGTCGAAGCCGGCCTGCGCGGCGCCCTCGAGGCCGTCGAGCAGGCGCTCCTTGTCGCGCTCGGTCTGGAGGCGGCCGACGAACCACGTGCCGCAGTTCGAGAGCGCCTTGTAGTCCATGTCGACCGGGTTCTGCGTCGCCAGCACCACGCCGAGCCCGAACGCGCGGGCCTGCTTGAGGAGCGTCAGCAGGAGGGCCTTGGTGGGCGGGTTGGCGCTCGGCGGCAGGTAGCCGAAGATCTCGTCCATGTAGAGGATCGCCCGGAGCGAGCCCGTGCCGGGCTGCCGGCGCATCCACGCGAGCACCTCCCCGAGGAGGCGCGTGACGAAGAACATCCGCTCGGCGTCGTCGAGGTGGGCGATCGAGAGGACCGAGATCTGCGGCTTGCCGTCGGCGCCGTGGAAGAGGCGGTCGGCGTCGAGGGGCTCGCCCTGAGTCCAGGCGGCGAAGCCGGGGCTCGCGACGAGCCCGTTGAGCTTCATCGCGAGGCTCTTGCGGCTCTTGGCCGGGAAGAAGTCGTCGACCGACATCACGCCCAGCGTCTCGAACGGCGGGTCGAGGAGGGCTTGGATGAGGTCGGCCACGCTGAGCGTCCGCCCCGCGTCCCACGCCTGGGCCACGACCTGCGACAGGAAGGCGTACTCGCCCGAGGCGGGGTCCGCCTCGGTGCCGAGCAGCGTCAGCAGCCCGCCGACGGTGGCGTCGACGCGGTCGCGGAAGGCCTCGGAGCCCGCTTCGTCCGGCGGCGGGGCGAGCGAGCCGAGGACCGAGACCGGCAGGCCGGCGTCGGAGCCGGGCGTGTAGATCCGCACGTCGGCGGCGGCCCCGAGGCGGGCGATCCGGTCGGCGTCCTGGTCCCAGTCGGCCAGGCCACTCGTCCACAACGCCGCCTTCTGCGCCGCCAGCTCCTCCGGCGTGATCCCGTCGCGCGTCGCCTCGCTCTCGTCGATCCACGGCCGGAAGTCCTCGGCCCCGAGGCGGGGGAACTGGAGGGCCAGGTTGCCGAGGTCGCCCTTGGGGTCGATCGCGATCACGGGCACGCCGTCGATGGCCGCCTCTTCCAGGAGCCCCACGCCGAGCCCGGTCTTGCCCGAGCCCGTCATGCCGACGATGAAGGCGTGCGTCGTGAGGTCGGCGGCGTCGTAGAGGACGGGGGCGTCGGTGACGTCGGCGGTCTCGGGGTCGACCTCGCGGCCGAGGTAGAACACGCCGAGGCCTTCGTACGGGGCGGACATGCGGGAGCGGAGGGAGGGAGGGCTGGAGTCTACCACGGGTCACCGCTCGTCCGCGCTCACCGCGACCCGTCCGCCCGAGCCGCATCTCGTCAATGCGGTTCAACCCCCCGAGGCGGGTCCCGTTGGTTGTGCGACACGTCCCCCGACGACCATGCGCTGCCTCGGCCTCTTCCTGCTCCTCTCCCTCGCGCGGCCTGCCCTGGGGCAGACGGTCGTCACGGGCGCCGTGACCGACGGCGACGGCGCGCCGGTGGCGTTCGCGACGGTCCTGGTCGCGGGCACGTCGGATGGTGCCGCGACGGCCTCCGACGGGCGGTTCGCGTTCCGCACGACAGCCTCGGGGCGGCGGATTGTCGAGGCCCGGTTCGTGGGCTACGAGCCGGCGCGGGCGCGCGTCCGCCTCGGTGCCGACACCGTGCGGGTGGATCTGGTGCTGCGCGAGCAACTCGTCGATCTGGGCGCGGCCGTTGTCTCGGCGGACGCCTTCGTGGCCGGCGCCGAGGTGGAGGGCCTGAGCCCGCTCGACGTCGTCACGACGCCTGGCGCCGGGGCCGACCTGTTCCAGGCCATCCGCTCGTTCCCGGGCGTCTCCGAGGCGGAGGAGGGGGCCGGCCTGTTCGTCCGCGGCGGCGACGTGGCCGAGACGGCGGTGGTCCTCGATGGCGCGACGCTTCTCCAGCCCTACCAGTTCGAGTCGCCGCAGGGCGGGGCGCGGTCGGCCGTCTCGCCGTGGCTCGTCCGCGGCACGCGGTTCTCGACGGGCGGCTTCTCGGCCCGCTACGGCGACGCGCTCTCGGGCGTGCTCGCGCTCGACTCGCAAGACGAGCCGGCGGCCGGCGCGCAGACGCTCGACGTCGGCCTCGCCGGCGCCTCGCTCGGGGCCGACGTGCCGCTCGGGCGCGGCGGCCTGCGCCTGGCTGGCACGCAGACGTTCACGGATGCACTCTTCTGGGTCAACGGCCGCGCCGACGAGTTCGAGAGCGCCCCCGAGGCGACGACCGGCAGCCTGCTCGCGTCGGTCCCCATGGGGGCGGCGGGCCGCCTGAAGGCCGTCGCGCTCGGCAACACCGACCGGTTCGGGCTCCGCCTCGACGATCCCTCGTTCGCGGGCGTCTTCGAGAGCGACGCCCGAAATGGGCTGGCCCTCGTCGAGTGGACGGACCTCCGCGCCGGATGGGCGGTCGCGGCGACGGCGTCCCACGCCGGGCGGTCGTCGGAGCAGCGGTTCGGGGCGCTCCGCCTCCGACCCGGCGCGGCACGGACAGCCCTTCGCACGACGGCCGAGCGGACCGTCGCCCACCGCACGCTCCTTCACCTCGGCGCCGAGGCCGAGCGGCGGGAGGCGAGCTACCGCGGCGAGGTCCCGGCCGGCGACGTGGCCGACCCCGAGGCGGCCGTGACCACGTTCGCGGAGACGACGCGTGGCGCCCGCCTCGGGGCCTGGGCCGAGGTCGAGACGCAGGCGACGCGCCGGCTCGTGGTGATCGCCGGCCTCCGGGCCGACCACCACGACGCCCTCGGTGCGACGGTTCTCGATCCCCGCGTGAGCGCGCTGATCGCCCTCGACGACGAGACTCGCCTCCGCGTCGCCGCGGGCCGCTACAGCCAGGCGCCGGACCTGGGCACGGTCTCGCTCGACCAGGCCACCAACCCCGACGGCCCCGGCCTGGACGTCCAGCGCGCGACGCACCTCATCGCGGGCGTGCTGCATGAGGGCGGCCGCGTGACGCTTCGCGCCGAGGCGTACGCCAAGACCTACCGCGACCTCGTCGTCACACGCAGTGGCGACGTGTTCGGGTCGGTCGGCGAGGGCCACGCGCGCGGGGTCGACCTGTTCGCCCGCCTCGGGGCCATCGAGACCGACCGCTGGAGCGGCTGGGTGTCCTACTCCTACCTCGACGCCTCGCGGACGGGCGTCCGCCGCGACGGGCTGGACGCGCGCCTCGGGGAGGGAACGCCGACGTTCGCGGTGCGCCACTCGCTCAATGCCGTCGGCAAGTGGCGGGCGACGTCGCGGCTGACGACGGCGGCTCGGTTCCGCCTCGGGGGCGGGCGATCGGTGACGCCCATCGAGGGTGCCGTGCCCGCCCCGGAGGGCGACTTCTTCTATCCCGTCGACGGCCCGCTCGGGTCGGAGACGCTGCCGGCCTACACCCGCCTCGACGTGACGCTCACCTACAGCGTGCCCCTGGGGCGACGCGGCTCGCTCGTCCTCTACGCGGCGTCGGACAACGTGCTCGACCGCGCCAACGCGATCGGCTACCGCTACGCGCCGGACTACACCTCGCGGACGCTCGACGCCTCGCCCTTCCGCCGGTCGGTCTACGCCGGCGCCACCGTGATCCTCACCGCCCGATAACCCCCCCAGATCCATGACTCGCCTCCTGACCCTCCTTGCCCTCGTTCTGGCTCTGCCCGCCTCGACGCAGCTCGCCTCGGCCCAGCCCGACCGCGTCCTCGACGCCCGCCAGGCTCTCACCGACGGCGTCTTGGCTGGCGACGCCGACGCGATCCTCGGCGCCCGCGCCACGCTCGCCCTCGCCGCCGAGGCGGACGGCCCCGAGGCGGCCTGGGCGACCTACTACGGCGCCCTCGCCGACTACCGCCTCGCCTACACCTTCTGGAGCGCCGACGCCGACCGCGCCGCCCAGCACGCCGCCTCGGGGGCCGACGCCCTCGCCGACCTCCGCCGCCAGCGCGGCCTGCCGGACGGCCTCGCCCCCGAGGCGGCAGCGCTCCAGTCGGCCCTCCTCGGGGCGCAGATGGGGCTCGACCCGTCGCAGGCCATGTCGCTCGGGTCGGTTTCGACGGCCGCCATCGAGGAGGCCGCCCGCCTCGACGCGGACAACCCGCGCGTCCAGCTCATCCACGCCCAGACGCTCCTCAACACGCCCGAGGAGTGGGGTGGCGACCCCGACCGCGCGCTCGCGCTGCTCCAGGCGTCGACGGCCGGCTTCGACGTCTCCGAGGCGGGCGACGCCCTCGCGCCGACGTGGGGCGCCGGCGACGCCTACGCCTGGCTCGGCATGGCGCATCTGATGCGCGGCGAGGCGGCCGAGGCCCGCGTCGCCATCGAGGCGGCCGAGCGGCTGACGCCCAACTCCGAGTTCGTGCAGTTCAAGCTCAAGCCGTGGCTCGGCAGCGTAGAAGGCGAGACGCAGGCTCCGTAATGTGTTCGACCGCCTCGGTGCATGAATGTCTCCTCCCCCCAGCGGGGGGAGGCCGGGAGGGGGGCGGCGAATCGACCGCCACGACCAACCCCGAGACGGAGCCCCTCACCCTCTCCCCAAGGGAGAGGGCACGTTCCCTCTATCGCCTCGGGAACCCCGAGGCGGTGCCGGCCGGATAGGCCGACGAGCACCCATCGTCTCTTCTAGCTTCGCGCCATGACTGCTGACTTCGACCCGACAACCGGCCCCGTGACGCTTGCCCGCCCGACGATTCGCGGGGTGGGCGTGGCGGTGGTGGCCTGGTCGGTCTACGCGATCGTCTACTCGGCGGCCGTGGCCGTCTTCGCCGGGGTCCCGTTCGTGTACATCGTCGTCACCCAGGGCGGGCAGGCCGCGCTGATGGCCGTGCTGAGCCTGCCGATCTGGTGGGTGGCCGTGCGCCGGATGGCTGAGGCGCCGGTATGGCGCGTGGTCCTCGTGCACGCCGGGGGCGCCTCGATCAGCATCGGGGCTGTCGTCGCGGGGACGCTGGCGTGGGCCAGCCTCGGGGGCGAGGCGGCGTACGAGACGGTCCGCGCGCGCGCCGGGTGGATCGGGTTGTGGACCGGCATCCTGTACGTGGCGCAGTTCGCGATCTACCACGCCGTCGAGGCGTCGCGCCGGGCGCGCGTCCGCCGGGCACAGGCCGAGGCGCTGCGCCACCTCGCGCGTGACCAGGAGCTGCGAACGCTTCGGTCGCAGCTCAACCCGCACTTCCTCTTCAACGCCCTCAACACGATCAGCGCCGAGGTCGTGCGCGACCCCGAGGCGGCGCGCGAAGCCCTCGGCCGCCTGGCCGACCTGCTTCGCTACGCCCTCGACGCCGGCCGCCGCAACCTCGTGCCGCTCGGCGACGAGATGGCGTTCGTGCGCGACTACCTCGCGCTCGAACAGGCCCGGATGGGAGACCGCCTCGGGGTGCGCCTCGACGTCGACCCCGACGCACACGGGGCCGAGGTGCCGCCGATGGCTGTCCAGACGCTCGTCGAGAACGCCGTCCGCCACGGGCTGGCCCCGAGCCGAGACGGGGGAACGGTCACGGTCCGCGCTCATCTGGCAGGCGCGCACGCCGAGGTCGAGGTGACCGACGACGGCGTCGGCGCCGACACGATGGGGGAGGGGATCGGCCTGGCGAACACGGCCGAGCGGCTCCGCCTCCTGTTCGGCCCCGAGGCGGATGTCGAGATCGACACCGACCGACCGGAGGGCTTCGCGGTCCGCCTCCGCGTCCCGCTCCCCGACGCGATGCCTGCCTCGGCAACTGCCTTGGTGCCGGCATGAGCCGCCCCCTCCGCGTGGTCGTCGTCGACGACGAGCCTCCCGCCCGCGCCCTCCTCGCCGAGCTGCTGGCGCCGGTCGCCGACGTCGACCTCGTGGCCCTCGCCCCTGGCGGCCCCGAGGCGGTGGAGGTCGTGACGGCCCAGGCCGCAGACGGCACGCCCGTCGATGCCCTGTTCCTGGACGTCCAGATGCCCGAGCTGGACGGGTTCGGCGTGCTCGCCGCCCTCGCCGCCCGCCTCGACACGCTCCCGGCCGTGGTGTTCACGACCGCCTTCGACCACCACGCCGTGGGCGCGTTCGAGACGGGCGCGGTCGACTACCTGCTCAAGCCGGTCACGCGGTCGCGCCTGGCGACGGCCCTCGACCGCCTCCGCGCCCGCGCCGCCTCGATGACGGCCGCCGACGCCCGCGCCGTCGCCGAGGCGGGGCCGAGCCCGGACCGCCTGCTCGTGCGAACAGGCGACCGCCTCGTGGCCGTCGACCTGTCTGAGATCGTGTGGGTCGAGGCCGAGGGCAACTACGCCCGCCTCCACACGACGGGCCGGCCGCTCTTGGCCGGCGTCGGGATCGGGGAGGTCGAGGCGCGCCTGCCGGCCGACCGGTTCGCGCGCGTCCACCGCTCGGCGCTCGTGGCCCTCGGCGCCGTGCGGTCGCTCGAGAGCGACGGGAGCGGCGGCTACGAGGCCTTCCTCGATGGCGGTCACCGGGTCCGCGTCAGCCGGACCTATGCCGAGCGCTTCCGCCGGCTCGTGCTGTGACTCGACCTGTCGCGCGGGTTCAAATCGCCTCGGGGGCGCCGAGCGGGATCTCCAGGCCGGTCATGCGCTCGCACGCGGCCCAGAGCGTCTGGCCCGTCGCCGGGTCGCGCGCCTCGTCGGTCATCGAGGCGCGAGCGGGGTCGCCGCGCTGCTCGCCGAACCCGTTCGGCCCGATGTAGTCACCGGGGTGCGTGTGCGACGAGGTCGCAGCGACGAGCGTGGGGAGGGCGCCCCGCCAGGTCTCCATCGCGACCAGCGGCCAGATGGCGTTGAAGGCGAGGCTCATGAGGCGCGAGCCGGCCGTCGCGTCCTCGGCCAGCTCGGTCTGGGTCCACCCGGGATGCGCAGCCACGCTCATCGTGCCGTCGGCGCCCGCGGCCCCGAGGCGGCGCTGCAGCTCGATCGCGAGCACGAGGTCGCCCAGCTTGCTCTGCCCGTAGGCCGCCCACGGATCGTAGCTTCGCTCGCTGTTGAGGTCCTCCGCGTTCAGCGTGCCGCGCTTGTGGGCGAGGCTCGCGACGGTCACGACGCGGCTCCCCGAGGCGGCCAAAACCTGCGGCATCAGGTGCGCCGTGAGCGCGTAGTGCCCGAGGACGTTCACGCCCCACTGCATCTCGAAGCCCTGCGCCGTCTCGCGACGCTCGGGCAGCGCCATCACGCCGGCGTTGTTGAGGAGGAGATCTACACGCTCGTGGCGGGCGGCGACCGCCTCCGCGCAGGCGGCGACCGAGTCCAGGTCGGCGAGGTCGAGGTGGACCACCTCGGTGGAGGCGGCCGGGTGCTCGGCGCGGATGCGGCCCTGGGCAGCGTGGGCACGGTCGAGCGAGCGGCAGGCCATCACGACGTGGGCGCCGCGGAGGGCGAGGCCGCGCGCGGTCTCGAACCCGATGCCGGCGTTGGCGCCGGTGACGACGGCCACGCGGCCGGACTGGTCGGGGACGTGGGCGGCGACCCAGGCGGGGAGGGAGGAGGCAGACATGGACGTGGAGAGGTGGGGAGCTCTGGTACCCCGCAGCCGCCTCGGGGTGCCCGCCTCGGGGCGCCCGCCTCCGAGGCCGAGAGGAGGTGTCTTGACGGAGCCTTGAAATAGGTTTACACTGTTAACCCGTCTCAAAGCGCTTCCAATCGCCGCCCTGTGGCGCCCGCGCTTCCGCCCCGAGGCGGGCGGTCGATTCCTTCCCCCGGACTTCCTCCTTCGTCATGGACGCCCTCCACCTGTTCGCCGGCACGCCGGCCTGGGCCGCCGCCCTCGGCGTGCTCCTCGTCCTGTTCGCGCTCGGCTTCACCGGCGCCCCGCTGTGGGCGTGGGCGCTGGCCGGGCTCGTCGCCCTCGTCGGCTTCGGCGCGCCCGTGTGGGCGGTCGCCGCCTTCGGCGTGCTCGCGGCCGTCTTCCTGATGCCGCCCGTCCGCCGGCAGCTCTCGCTGGGCGTGATGAAGGCGATGAAGGCCCTCAAGTTCCTGCCCGTCATCTCGGAGACCGAGCAGGAGGCCATCGACGCCGGCACGGTCTGGGTCGAGGGCGAGCTGTTCTCCGGCAAGCCCGACTTCGGGCGGATGCTCGCGCAGCCCTACGCCGGCCTCACCGAGGAGGAGCAGGCGTTCCTCGACGGCCCCGTCGAGGAGCTGTGCCAGATGGTCGACGACTGGGAGATCTGGCAGCGGCGCGACCTGCCGCCCGAGGTGTGGCAGAAGCTCAAGGACGACCGGTTCTTCGGCCTCATCGTGCCGAAGGCGTACGGCGGCCACGGCTTCAGCCCGAGCCTCAACAGCGCCGTCGTGGCGAAGGCCGCCTCGGCGTCGAGCACGCTCGGCATCACGGTGATGGTGCCCAACTCGCTCGGGCCGGCCGAGCTGCTGGCTCACTTCGGCACCGACGCGCAGAAGGACCACTGGCTGCCCAAGCTGGCGACCGGCGAGGCGATCCCCTCGTTCGCCCTCACCGAGCCCGGCGCGGGCTCCGACGCCGGCGCCATCTCGTCGCGCGGCGTCGTCTTCGAGGGCGACGACGGCGAGCTGTACGTGCGGCTCGACTGGCGCAAGCGCTACATCACGCTGGCCGCCATCTCGGACGTCCTCGGCCTGGCGTTCAAGCTGGAGGATCCGGAGGGCCTCCTCGGGGAAGGTGCCACGCTCGGCATCACGTGCGCGCTTGTCCCGACCGACACCGAGGGCGTGGTGATCGGCAAGCGGCACGACCCGCTGGGCGTCCCGTTCTGGAACTGCCCCACCGAGGGCCACGGCGTGGTCGTGAAGCTCGAGGACGCCGTCATCGGCGGCCGCGACGGGTGCGGCAAGGGCTGGCGGATGCTCATGCAGAGCCTCGCCGCCGGCCGCGGCATCTCGCTGCCCGCCTCGGCGACGGCCGGCGTCAAGCAGGCCGGCCGCGTGGCCTCGGCGCACGCGCTCATCCGCAAGCAGTTTGGCCTCTCGATCGGCCGCTTCGAAGGCATCGAGGAGCCGCTGGCGCGGATCGGCGGCTGGGCCTACACGATGGAGGCGGCCCGCCGGTACACGAACGGCGGCCTCGACCAGGGCGCGGCCCCGGCCGTCGTCACGGCGATGATGAAGTACAACACGACCGAGCTGTTCCGGAGCGCCGTCAACGACGCGATGGACGTCCTCGGCGGCAACGCCATCAGCCGCGGCCCGCGCAACCCGATCGCGAGCGCCTACGCCGGCCTGCCGGTCTCGATCACCGTCGAGGGGGCCAACATCCTCACGCGGACCCTCATGGTGTTCGGGCAGGGCGCCATCCGGTGCCACCCGTACGCGCTCAAGGAGATGCAGGCGCTCATGGCGTGGGACGTCAAGGCGTTCGACGCCGCGTTCTGGCCGCACATCGGGCACGTGGTGCGCAACGCCTTCCGGGGCGTCGGGATGAGCCTCACGCGGGGCCGCCTCGGGGGCGCGCCGGTGTCGGGCGTCGCCGCGCCGTACTGGCGCAAGCTCGCGTGGTCCTCGGCGACGTTCGCCTTCCTGGCCGACCTCGCGATGGGCACGCTCGGCGGCGACCTCAAGCGGAAGGAGAAGCTGACCGGCCGCTTCGCCGACGTGTTCTCGTGGATGTACCTCGGCACGGCCGTCCTCGCCCGCTTCGAGGCGGAGGGCCGCCGGAAGGAGGACGAGGCGTTCCTCCACTGGTCGATGCAGCACGCGCTGAGCGAGATCCAGAAGGCCTTCGACGGCCTGTTCGCCAACCTCCAGGTGCCGGGCGCGACGTGGCTCTTCCGCGGCCCGCTCGCGGCGTGGAGCCGCCTCAACCGCCTCGCGGCGGCCCCCTCCGACAAGGTCGGCCACAAGGTCGCCGCCGCGATCCAGGTGCCCGGCGAGCAGCGCGAGCGCATCTTCGGCGGCGTGTTCACGACGCTCGACCCCGACCACACGCTCGGCCGTTTCGAGAGCACGATGCGGCTGGCCTACGAGGCCGAGGGCGTCTTCGGCAAGGTCAAGGCGGCCATCCGCCGCGGCGACCTCCCGCGCGCCCACCCGGCGACCCTCGTCGAGAAGGCGCTCGACGCCGGTGTCCTCACGGCCCCCGAGGCGGACCTGCTCCGCCGCGCCGAGGCGGCCCGCAACGACGCCGTCCAGGTCGACGCCTTCACGGCCGACGAGTACTTCGCGACCGCCGTCGCCCCGACCGCCTCGGGGGACGGCCTCGCCGCCGGCGACGGCGCGCCCGCGGCCGTCGAACTCGACGGCCCAACGGTGGCCGACGCCGGAGCGGTGGCCGCGGCCGAGGACCACGACCCGGCCGTCTAGCCGACAGCACGCGCGACGAACGAACCGAGCGGGGCCGTCCACACCGGGCGGTCCCGCTTCGTTGTTTCCCGTGTCTCCGCCTCGGCGATTTCGTCAGATCCCGCCAGCACCACCCCCGAGGCGGATGCACCTTGGCTGTCGGCTGTCGGCTGTCGGCTGTCGGCTGTCGGCTGTCGGCTGTCGGCTGTCGGCTGTCGGCGGCTCCAATTCACGGACACACTGACGCACCGCCCCCGGCGGGCACCCACCGTCTCGTCCTCTCTCGCCCCCGAGGCGGGAGCACCGTCGCCCATAGCTCACCCCCGTGCCCTACCTCGACCACGCCGCCACGACACCCCTCCGCGAGGGCGCGCTCGACGCCATGCTGCCGTATCTCCGGGCGGAGTTCGGCAACCCGTCGTCGCTCCACGGGCCGGGGCGGCGCGCGCGCGTGGCCGTCGAGCGCGCCCGCGAGCAGGTCGCCTCGGTGCTCGGCGCCGAGCCGGGCGAGGTCGTGTTCACGAGCGGCGGCACCGAGGCGGACAACCTCGCGATCCGCGGCGTCCTCACCGGCCCGGCCCTCCAGGACACGCGGCGGCCCGGGCTCGTCACCTCGGCAACCGAACACGAGGCGGTCCTCCAAACGGCGCACGCCCTCGAGGCAGAGGGCCACCCGGTTGCGGTGCTCACGCCCGACGCCGGCGGCCGCCTCGGGGCAGAGGCCGTCGCCGAGGCCGTGACGGAGCAGACCGGACTCGTCTCGATCATGCTCGTCAACAACGAAACCGGAGTGGTCCAGCCGCTCCCGGAGGTCGCCGCAGCGGCGCACCGAGGCGGCGCCCGCGTCCACACCGACGCGGTCCAGGCGGCGGGCCTGCTCGCCCTCGACATCGACCACCTTGGGGTGGACCTCCTCTCGCTGAGCGGCCACAAGGTCGGCGGCCCCAAGGGCGTCGGCGCACTGTTCGTGCGGGCCGGGACGCCGTTCGGTCCCGTGCAGAGAGGCGGCGCCCAGGAGCGTCGGCGCCGGGGCGGGACCGAGAACGTGGCGGCCATCGTCGGGCTCGGCGAGGCGCTCGCCCTCGCCGAGGCGGAGCGCGAGGCCCACGCGGTCCGCCTCGGGGCGCTCCGGAGCCGCCTGCGCGCGGCGGTCGAGTCGACGTTCGGAGACCGCGTGCGTGTCAACTCGCCGGAGGGCGGCGCGCCGCACATCCTGAATGTCTCGTTCCCGCCGGGCCCTGGCGGTCCGCTCGACGGCGAGATGCTGCTGGTCGCCCTCGACCTCGACGGCGTCCACGTGTCGTCGGGGAGCGCCTGCACGAGCGGCGCCCTCGAGCCGAGCCACGTGCTGCTCGCCCAGGGCGTGCCGCGCGAGACGGCCGCGGCCACCGTCCGCCTCTCGCTCGGCCGCGAGACCACCGAGGCGGACGTCGACGACGCCGTCGCGGCGCTTCAGCGCGTGGTCGGGCGGATGACAGGCGTTGACGGCTGAGGCGGTATCCTGAGGCGATCCGGACCTCCCCGCATGCGTCTCCTCTCACTCCTCGGCGGCCTCTTGCTCCTCCTCGGGGCGCGTGCGCACCCGGCCACCGACCTCGCAGCCGTCGCCGACCGCCTCGGGGGACGCGAGGTGTTCGACGCGATCACCTCGTTGCGCCTGGTGTCGGACGTGGAGGCCCAGGGGCCGGCCGGCATCGTGTCGGTTCGGTCGACCGCCTCGGTCCGGCTCCCCGACGCGGTGCGCCTCGGCCAGCAGCTTCCGTCCGGACCCGTGGTCACAATCTGGACCGACGACGCCGCGCGGACACGGTCCGGCAATGTGACGCGCGACCTCCGTCCCGAGGCGGCCCGGCAACTCCGAGGGCAGCTCTACCTCGTGCTGCCTGTCCTCCTCGCGCAGCGGAACGCCCTCTCGCTCGATGGCCTCGCCTGGGACGGCGACGACACGATTCTGAGCCTCCGCGCCCCCGACCTCGCCGCCCCGATCCGCCTCGTCGTCGGGCCGGACGGGCTGCCCGCCTCGGTGTCGACGACGCTCGCGGGCTCGGAGGTCCGCGTCGCCTTCGACCAGTACGGGCGCCGAGGCGGTCTGCTGCTGCCGTCGCGGACGGTGCAGACCGTCGACGGCGACACGACGGGGACGACGCGCCTCGTCTCGGTCGAGATCGACCCCACACTTCCCGACCGCCTCTTCGCCCTCGACTGACCCATGCGACGTTCTCTGCTCGCTCTGCCCTTCGTTCTCGTCGCCTGCTCGGGCCGCCCCCCCGAGGCGGCGCCTCCGAGCGACGCGCTGCTCGACCTCTGGGCCGCGGTGCATGTGGGCGTCGCCACTCTGACGGAGACTGACGTCACCGACGCGTGCGACACGTCGTTCGGGACGTGGTTCGCCGACTTCGGCGTGCGTGGCATCGCGTGCTCGACTGACCAGGCCGTCCGCCTCGGGGAGGCCTCGGGCCGGGCGCCGTCGCGGATCTGGACGAGCGGTCCGCATGCCTCGGGGCCGACCCGGCTGGACCTCGACCTGACGTCTGAGCGCGACTTCGGGCGCTACGATCCGGCGTTCGTCGCGTGGGCGGTCGAAAACCTCGTCCCACGGACGGAGGGCGCCATCCGCCTCGCGCAGCCGGTCTACGACGCCCACGTGCAGCGGCTGGCGCGGGTCTACTGGCTCGCCTACCAGGATCTCGCGGCGGGCGGCTTCCCCGAGGTGGCGCCGGAGGGCACGCCGCGGGCGTACGCCGACTTCCTCGACGGCGGCCCGATGCCCGACGCGCCCGGCTTCGACGGCGGGGTGTCGATGCACACGCTCTTCAGCGACCACTCCGACCGGATCGTTGCGCAGCTCGTGCCCCGAGGCGGCTACGAATGGCACGTTCGATACGAGGCAAATGCGGCGTTTGGGTTCTGGCTTCGCCGCCGCGCCGATGGCACCGAGGGCTTGTTCCGGGACGGGCTGCGCGATGTGATGGAAACGTTAGACTCGGCCTGGATCGCCGGTTCTGAGGCGTAGGCGCAGGTTTTTGCGCCCCAGGGCTGTCGTCGCCCCCGAAGTGAGGTTGAAGAGGCGCAGACGCGGAATCCCGTCGTGTGACCCGAGGGTGAGACCCCACGTCCCACCACTTGTGCCATGCCTCGCTCCCTCCGCTGGGCGCTCGGGCTCGCCGTCGTCGCGACCCTCACCGCCTTCACCGTGCGCACCGACTACGCCGTTGCGTCGTTCTCCAACATGACGCCGGGCGGCACCATCAACGGCTGGCAGGTCCTCCAGCTCGGCGACGCCCCGCCGACGTCGTACCGCCTCGTGAATGACGGAGGCACGACGGTCGTCCGCGCGCAGTCGGACGGCTCCGCCTCGGGGCTGGTCCGCCGCATCGAGATCGACCCGAACCGGTTCCCGGTGATGACGTGGCGTTGGAAGGCCGACAACGTCATCGACGGCGGCAACCTCCGCAGCAAGCGAGGCGACGACTACCCGGCCCGCATCTACGTCCTGTTCGACTACGACCCGGCGGACCTCTCGTTCGGCGATCGGGTGAAGTACCGCGCTCTGCGCGCCCTCGGCTACAACGACATTCCGGTCCGCGCGCTCAGCTACGTGTGGGCGAACCGGTCCTCGGAGACCCAGATCGTTCCCAACGCCTACACCGACTGGGTGCAGATGGTGCCGGCCGAGAGCGGCGCCGCGAACGTGGGCGCGTGGCAGACCGAGCGGCGCGACATCGTCCGCGACTACCGGGCGGCCTTCGGCGAGGACCCGCCGGCGATCAGCGGCGTGGCCATCATGACCGACACCGACAACACGGGCGGCACCGCCTCGGCGTCGTTCGGCGACATCCGCCTGACGACCCGGTAGAGCCCAGCTCGTTCGGTCGCGGGGGAGAGGGCGGCCTTACGGGCACCCCCTCTCCGCGGCGGCCCAGATCCACCGCCTCGGGGCCGCCCCGAGGCGGTGCGTGATGGCGCTAGGCGTTGATGGCCTGGCCGTAGGCGTCGCGGCACGCCTCCATGACCGCCTCGGAGAGGGTCGGGTGGGGGTGCATGGCGTCCATGATCTCGTGGGCCGTCGTCTCGAGCGACTTCGCCGTCACGACCTCCGCGATCATCTCCGTCGCGTCGTGGCCGATGATGTGCGCGCCCAGCACCTCGCCGTACTTGGCGTCGACGACGACCTTCACGAAGCCGGTCTGGTCGCCGATGGCGGCGGCCTTCCCCGAGGCGGCGAACGGGAACTTGCCCACCTTCACCTCGAAGCCCGCCTCCTTGGCGGCCGCCTCGGTGTAGCCGACCGACGCGATCTGGGGGAGGCAGTACGTGCAGCCGGGCACGTTGAGGTAGTCGACCGCGTGGGGCGCGTGGTCGAGCATGCCCATCTCATGGGCGATGTTCTCGATGCACACGATGCCCTCGTGGCTCGCGACGTGCGCCAGCCAGGGGGCCCCCACCACGTCGCCGATCGCGTAGACGCCCTCGACGTTCGTCCGGTACATCTCGTCGACCTTGATCGCACCGCCCTCGTGCGCGACGCCGATGTCGTCGAGCCCGAAGCCCTCGACGTTGCCGACGACCCCGACAGCCGAGAGCACCTGGTCCACCTCGAGGGTCTCGTCGCCCTTCGACGTCTTGATCGTGACGACGCATTGGGGCCCCGAGGTGTCGACGTTGGTCACCTGGGCGCCCGTCATGACGCTCACGCCCATCTTCTTGTAGGCACGCGCCAGCTCCTTCGACACGTCGACGTCCTCGACCGGCACGAGGCGGTCCTGGAGCTCCACGATCGTCACCTCGGTGCCCATGTTGTGGTACACGTAGGCGAACTCGACGCCGATCGCGCCGGCCCCGACGATGACCATGCTCTCCGGCTGGGTCGTCTGGAGCATGGCGCTCTTGTAGTCGAGGATCTTCTCGTGGTCGACGGGCAGCGTCGGGATCTCGCGGGCGCGGGCGCCGGTGGCGATGATGATGTGCGCGGCCTCGATCTCGCCCGCCTCGCCGACCGTCTCGCCGTCCATCGTCTCGGAGGGTTCGACGCGCACCTTGCCGCCCCCGAGGAGGGTCGCCTTGCCCATGTAGACGTCCACCTTGTTCTTCTTCATGAGGAACTGGACGCCCTTGTTCATCTTGTCGGCCACGCCGCGCGAGCGCCCGATGACGGCGGGGAAGTCGATCTCGACGCTGGCGCCGTCGCCGAGGGCGAGGCCGTAGTCCGCCAGGTGGCGCATCTGGGATGCGACTTCGGCGCTTTTGAGGAGCGCCTTCGTCGGAATGCAGCCGACGTTGAGGCACACGCCGCCGAGCTTGTTCTTCTCGACGATGGCCGTCTTGAGGCCGAGTTGGTGGGCGCGGATCGCCGTCTCGTAGCCGCCGGGGCCGGAGCCGATTACGAGGACGTCGTAGGGGCCGTTCGCCATGAGTTCAGAGGGGAGGAGGGTGGTAGTGCCGAGGATACTCCGGACCCCGAGGCGCAGTCCCCGAGGCGGGTTGAAGAGATGCGGAAAGGGCGCCGGTCAGGCGGCAGACGGCTCAGAAGCCGTCCAGTCGTCGACGATGGCGACGATCACGACGTTGGCCGGCGTCGGGCGGACGCCCGACTCGGTGTCGAGCAGCCCCGCCACCACGGCCCCCTCCTTGGCGACGAGCACGGCATCGCCGAGGCCGGCATCGAGGCCCGGGTCGAGGGCCACCTCTTCCGCCCGGCCCGCCTCGGCGCCGTCGAGCCCGAGGCGGCGCACGAGAAGCAGGCGATGGCCGGAGAGGCGGTCGCTCTTCCGAGTGGAGACCACCGTTCCTGTGACGCGGGCGAGATACATCAGTGGATGCGGCGTCTCATAATCTCTGGGGGTTGTGTAGCTTACGTCTGTTGCAACGACCACCACATGCGTTGCAGCACCTCACCACCATTCACCCCCCTATCCCTCCCACTGATGTACAGCACCCAAGGCATCGAAGCGATCGCCACCGTCACCGAGCTTCGCTCGAAAACCTCGTCTCTGATCGACCAGGCCAAGTCGCTCAAGACGGGCATCATGATCCAGAAGAACAACGAGCCTGAGGCGGTCCTGATCTCGTACGACTTGTACCAGAAGATGTACAAGTCGCACACCAAGAAGTAACCGCGCCTCGTCGGCTCACCGCTCGCCGATCAGCCGCTTCAGCTCTTCGACGCGCCGCACCGTCGACTCCCGGTCGAGCGTCCGGAACCGCTCGGGGAGCATGGACTGGCTGGTGCATTCCATGACGGCGACAAGGTTCTGAAGCTCCACCTGGAGCGGGTACGAGGGGGGGATGAAATCCTCCACCACGTTCGTCAGGACCGTCCGCGTGACTCCGCCGCCTTCGCCTGGTCCCGGAGGCGGCGGAGCCGCGCCATCGCCCATCGGCTCGGGCGTGTCAGATGCCCCGTCCGCCTCGGGGTCGGCGTCGAGGGCGTGCGTGGTCGCGCGGAACTTGGCGCGCGTCAGGAGGGCCTCCATGTCGGCGCCGGAGTACGTCCGCTCGCCGTCGAGGAGCGCCTCGGGGATCTCCGACATCGGCACCTCGACGCCCGTCTTGCGCATCATCACGCGGAGCAGCTCCTCGCGGTCCTCGCGCGTGGAGGGGTAGAACAGCGCGATGTGCTCCTCGGCGCGGCCCTGCCGCTTGAGGTCGACCGGCATCAGGTCGGGCCGGGCGGTGACGAGGAACCAGATGATCTTGCCGCGATAGCGCGTGTCGGACATGGCCTGCGCGATCTGCCCGAACACCCGGCTCGAGACCCCGCTGTCGCCCTGCGAGTTGCGGTCGCCGAGGGCGGCGTCAGCCTCGTCGATCATCACCGCGACGGGGTTCATGGCCCGCAGCAGCGTCAGGATCTTCTCCAGGTTGCCCTCGGTCACGCCCTGCCACTGGCTGCGGAAGTTCTTGAGCTTGACCATCGGGATCCCGATCTCGCCAGCGAAGGTCGTGATCAGGAACGTCTTGCCCGTGCCCACGGGGCCCGAGACGAGGTAGCCCATCGGCATCACGTCGGGCCGGCCCGCCTTGATCGCCTCCGAGGCGGCCCGCAGGTGCGCCTTCGCCTCGGTGTGGCCGGCGACCATGTCGAGCGCGTAGCCGGTCTCGACGAACTCGAGCAGGCCGTAGGCCTCGGCCTCGATCAGCTCCTTCTTCTTGGCGCTCAGCGACTCGAACGTGAGCCGCCGCTCGTTCTCGAGCACGTCGGCGAGGATCGTGCGGAGCTGCACGTAGCCGAGGCCGGCCGTGTTCTGGGCCAGCGCCAGGTCCGAGACGTCGCTCAGCCCGTCGAAGCGCGCGCGCCCCCCCGAGGCGGCGGCCAGGAACCAGTCGACGAACGCCTCGCGCTCGGGCTGCTCGGGGAAAGAGATCTCGAGCTCGGCGTTGTAGGGGCTCTGGATGAACGCCCGCGAGAGGTCGTTCAGGTTCTCGGCGATCAGGACGAGCGTGAAGTCGGCCCGGAGCAGGTGCGGGTCGTGCGCCCACTTCTGGAGCGTCACCAGCGCCGCGCGGTCCTCGGCCGAGTAGCTCGCCGCCTCGGACATCGGGATCACGGTCTCGGCGTAGTCGATCACGCACGCGATCCGCTTGCCGTCGGCGAGGCGGAGCCGGAAGTAATTGTCCAGGAGGGCGAAGACGCGCGCCGGGTCCTTGGGAAGGCGCTTGGCGTACTCGGTGCCGAAGATGGTGTCGTAGCCGCTGAGCGCCCGGTTGAAGTCCTTGCGGCTCTCGGCGTCCTGGAAGTGGATGCCGTCCGAGCGGTCGTAGAAGACGGTGATGTCGCGCCCGGCGAAGAGGTCCTCGGCGAGGAACTGGCGCAGCGGCAGGAAGACGCGGTCGCCGCGCTCGTCCTCGGCCGGCACGAGGTCGCGGACGTTCCCGTGCAGGATGAACTGGTTGAGCGTCTTGGTGAAGTAGCGGCGGGCCAGCTCCCGCGCCCAGGCGGGGTAGTGAGCGAGCGGGTCGGCGGCAGTCTGAGCCATCGGGGGTTCGGCGAGCGGAGCAGGAAGATACCGGGGCGCCGCCTCGTGGCAGGGCGCCGGGTCGGCACACGCCCCACGCCCGCCCAGGTTGCACCGCCTCGGGCGCGGCCCGTTGGGCCGGACGACGGACCGCGGACTGCCGCCTGAATGCTCGCGCGAGGGGCCTCCGCCTCGGGGTGGCGAGACGACAGACCGCGGACGACAGACCGCCGCCTGAGCGATCGACCCGGGCGACACCGCCTCAGTGCCGACCGCCTCGGTGATTTCGAGTCTCCTCCCCCCAGGGGGGCAGGGCTGCAAAGTTCTCGCTTCGACGCGTCCAGAACTGTCATCCTGAGCGGAGCGAAGGATCTCAACGCGGCCCCAGAGCCCGTCGTCACCGGTCCCGACGTCCGCCAGCGATGGCACCCGGATCCTTCACTGGCG
>JBCCQJ010000044.1:0-19999 GCA_039024395.1 Bacteroidota bacterium
CCCAGCGGGCAGGGCTGCTAAGTTCTGCCGCCACTCCCCATAATCCAGTCATTCCCGCGCAGGCGGGAATCCATACGGCGCCGATTCTGAGCACCCTCGCATGGATCCCCGCGTTCGCGGGGAAGACTCTGTGGGTAGAACAGAGCCGAGGAATGAGAACTTAACGGCCCTGCCTCCCAGCGGGAGGTGAGGGCGATCTGACGACGGGCACCGCCTCGGGGCCCGGTGCGGCGTCAGAAGCGGAGTCCCCGCTCCCCGGGGAGAGGGATAGGGTGAGGGGGTCCGCCTCGGGGTCGAGCGCGGCGGTCGGTTCGTCGCCCCCCTCCCAACCTCCCCCCGCTGGGTGGAGGAGACTCACACCCACCGAGGCGGTCGGTCCCACCTACGGTCCGTGGTCTGTTGGCTGTAATCCGTCGTCCCTCTCCGAGGCGGTGACCCCGAGGCCGTCGGCCGTCTGCGGTCCGTCGTCCGCGGTCCCCCCTCCAAGGCGGTGCGGACCTTTCGGAGGCCGGGGGCGTCAAGGGATGGTTGTTCCAACGTCGATCCGCTGACGCACTCCCGGCTCCGCACCTCGGGCATCCTGTTCGCCCTCTGGCTGCTCGTGTTCACGGCGGCGAGCCAGACGATCATCGTCACGCCCATCCTGCCGCTCATCGGCGAGGAGCTGGACGTGCTCGTGGGCAAGCTGGGGCTGCTGGTGTCGGTCTACTCGTGGGTGCTCGCGTTCGCGGCGCTCGTGATGGGGCCGATCTCCGACCGCATCGGGCGGCGGCGCGTGCTCCTGTTCGGATCCGGCGCGCTCGCGGTCGCGCTCGCGCTCCACGGCCTCGCCGACTCGTTCTGGGCGCTCCTCGGGATGCGCGTGCTCGCTGGCGCCGGCGGCGGGATGCTCTCGGGCGCCGCCGTGAGCTACTGCGGCGACTACTTCCCGTACGAGAAGCGCGGCTGGGCCACGGGCTGGGTCATGAGCGGCATCCCGTTCGGGCTTGTCATCGGGATCCCGCTCGGGCGAGCGCTCGCGGTCGCGTTTGGGTTCCGGATGCCGTTCGTGGCGTTCTCGGCCGTGATGGCGATGGCGTTCCTGCTCATCCTGACCGTCGTCCCGCAGCCCGACGTGAAGCTGTCCGACGAGCGGCCGACGGTCCGCGGCGCGCTCAGGCAGTACGGCGCGCTGCTCCGCCTCGGGGACACCGCGGCGGCGGCGGCGACCTACTTCCTGATGTACCTCGGGCTGGGCGTGCTGATCGTGTACCTCCCCCAGTGGCTGACGGTCCAGTTCGACCTCGAGGTGACGCTCTTCGGCGAGCCGCTGGAGGTGTTCGGCCTCCCGATGGACCTCATCGCGACGCTGTTCCTCGTCGGCGGGCTCGTGAGCGTGGTCGTGGGGCCGCGCGCGGGCACGCTCTCGGACTCGATCGGGCGCAAGCCGCTCATCCTGGCGTCGTGCCTCGGGCTGGCCGCCGTGACCGCCGCGCTGCCGTACGTCGTCGTCGAGCGGTGGGCGGCCTACCCGCTCTACGTCGCCATCATGGCGCTGTTCGCGATGCGGATGGCCCCGCTCCAGGCACTCCTGACGGCCCTCGTGCCCGGCCGTCAGCGAGGCGCCTTCCTGTCGCTCACCATCGCCGTCGGCCAGATCGGGACCGGGCTCGGCGCGACGCTCGGGGGCGTCCTCTACGCCACGTTCGGGTACGAGGCGAACACGGTCGCCTCGGCGGCGGCGATCCTCGCCATGGGCGCCCTCGTGTGGCTGCGCCTCCCCGAGCCGACCGGCCAGGCCACCGACTCCGAGGCGGCGGTCGCCTGAGGGGAACGGGAGGTGCCACCGCCTCGGGGACCGTGCCACACCGAGGTCAGGAGCGCAGGAGCGCAGGAGCGCAGGAGCGCAGGAGCGCAGGAGCGCAGGAGCGCAGGAGCGCAAGCTGCCCCGAGGCGGTCGGCGCGACAACCCTGATCGTTGTGCCGTCGCTCGTGCGTTCTTCCGTTCCGGCGCGCCCGGCCGACCGCTCTCCATGCTCTCGCCGCGAAGCGGCGCTCTCCGCGCTCTCGCGGCGCAGCCGCGCTCTCCCTGCTCTCCCACCCCGAGGCGGCACCCTCCCGCCCCGAGGCGGCTCAGCCGTCGAGCACCCGCAGGAGCGACGGCAGCAGGTCGGGCGTCGAGACGACCACCGAGGCGCCGGCCGTCATCAGCGTGTGGCCGTGCGCGTGGAGGTCGAGGCCCGGCGGCACGACGCCGATCGCCGTGCAGCCCGCCGCGACCGCCGCCGTCTGGTCGTCGACCGTGTCGCCGGCGTAGACCGCCTCGGCGGCGTCCACCCCGAGGCACCCCAGGGCCAGCTCGAGGCCGTACGGGTCGGGCTTCTCGCGGCCCGCCTGCTGGTCCATCCCGATCACAACGGGGATGAGGGCGTCCCACCCGAACCGGCGGAGCGTCCACGCGGCGTCCGCCTCGGGGCGGCCGGTGACGAGGGCGAGGGCGTAGCGGTCGGCCAGCTCCTCGATCGTGGCCGTCTCGATGGCGGCCGGCTCGGTCGCGATCAGGCCGTCGAAGTCGTCGCCGAGATAGCGCTGCTGGAACGCCGTCTTGACCGCCTCGAACGAGGCGTCACCGCCGGCTTCCTCAACGAGGTGGTGCGAGAGGACCCAGTCGTTGTTGAACCCGCCGGCGTCCTTCTTGGCCTGGATCGCCTCGGGGCTCGGCTCGGTGCCCACGAACTGCCCGACGGTCTCGGCGACGGCGCGGCGGAACGAGCCGCGGACGTCCACGAGGACGCCGTCCATGTCGAGCAAAACGGCTTTCACGGGGAGATTGGGCGGGGTGAGCAGGTCAGGCCGGTTCTGCGGGTTGGGCAGGTTCTGCAGGTCAGGCAGGTTACGCGGGTCGGGCGAACCGAACGGGCAGAACCCGCCAATCCCGCAGAGACTCGCAGAACCTGCATGACGCGCCCAACCTGCTGAACCCGAAGAACCCAACAAACCCGCCGAACGCGCTCAACCCGCACGACGCGCTCAACCCCTACTCATCCATCGCCGACAGGAACGCCTCGTTGCCGTCGGTGCCGCGCATCTTGTCGAGCAGGAACGTCATCGCCTCGGCCGGCTCCTGGTCGGCGAGGAGGCGGCGGAGCACCCAGATCCGGCTCAGGCGCTCGGACGCGATCAGCATCTCCTCGCGGCGCGTGCCGCTCGCCAGGATGTCGATGGCCGGGTAGAGGCGGCGGTTGGCCAGCTCGCGCGAGAGCACCAGCTCCATGTTGCCGGTGCCCTTGAACTCCTCGAAGATGACGTCGTCCATGCGGCTGCCCGTGTCGACGAGCGCCGTCGCGATGACGGTCAGCGAGCCGCCCTCCTCGACGGCGCGGGCGGCGCCGAAGAGCCGCTTGGGGCCGCGGAGGGCGCCCGCCTCGAGGCCGCCCGACATGGTCCGGCTCTGGCCCTCGAACGCGGCGTTGTGCGCCCGCGCGAGGCGCGTGATCGAGTCGAGGAGGATGACCACGTCCTGCCCCGCCTCGACGAGGCGCTTGGCCTTCTCGAGCACGAGGTCGGCGATGTGGATCTGGCGCTCGGGGTCCTCGTCGAAGGTCGACGCCACGATCTCGGCGCCGGGCACGGTCCGCGCGAAGTCGGTCACCTCCTCGGGGCGCTCGTCGATGAGGAGCACGATGACGGTCGCCTCGGGCTCGTTCTCGACGATCGCCCGGGCCACCTTCTGGAGCAGGACCGTCTTGCCCGACTTGGGCTGCGCCACGATGAGCCCGCGCTGGCCCTTCCCGATGGGCGCGAACAGGTCGATCGCGCGCGTCGACAGCTCGTCGGCGCCGGTCTCGAGGCGGAGTTGCTCGTCGGGGTAGGCCGGCGTCAGGAAGTCGTAGCTCGGGCGCTCCTCGAAGTCGTCCGGCGAGCGGCCGTTGATCGAGTGGACGCGGATGATGGCGAAGAAGCGCTCGCCCTCCTTCGGCGGCCGCACCTGCCCGTCGACCGTGTCGCCGACGCGCAGCGAGAACCGCTTGATCTGGCTCGGGCTGACGTAGATGTCGTCGGGCGACGGCAGGTAGCTGTACTCGGCCGAGCGGAGGAAGCCGTACCCGTCGGGCAGGATCTCGAGGACGCCCGTCTTGCGGATGAGCCCGTCGAGGGTGATCGCGTAGGGGTCGAACCCCTGCATGTAGTCGGGCCAGTCGGGCGAGATCGGCTGGCGCACGCGCGGCGCGCGGCGCCGGCGCGCCGGCCGCGTGGTCTCCCCCGAGGCGGCCTCGGGCCGCTCGGTCGGCCGGCGGACGCTGGACCGCGGGCGCACCGCCGGCCGGTCGTCGGGCATGACAGACGGGCGCACGTCGGAGGCGTCCGCCTCGGCGTCGGCCTGGGCGCCGAGGATCTCGTAGATCAGGTCGCGGCGCCGGAGGTCGGCGTAGCCCTCGATGCCCAGGCGCCGGGCGATCTCGTGCAGCTCCGAGACCTTCTTCTGTTCGAGGACCGTGATGTTCATGGGCAGTCCGCCGGGAGTACACGGCGGGACGGGGTGAGGCAACGGCTCGCGGAGAGGTGCAAAACGCGGGCCGGAGAAAAGGAGGGCGTAGACGTAGGGCCGGGGGGGTCCTGTTCCGAGCCTCCGACGCTTTCAAAAAGCGCCACCTCCCACGTTGTCAGGGGGTTGCCCCCAGCACATCGGCCACGACAAGGTGCGAGCCGGTCGCCAGCAGCCGGTCGTCCGGCGCGGCCGCCTCGGTGAAGGCGCGGAGGCCCGCGGCGGCGCCCTCGACGGTCGTCGCCTCGACACCGAGGCGGCGGAGACTCTGGGTTAGAGCGTCGGCCGGGAGCCCCCGCTCGCCCGGCAGCCCGAGCACCAACGCCCGCGCTCCCGAGGCGGCGAGCAGCGCCGCGAGCGCGTCGGCGTCCTTGTCGGCCATCGCGCCGACGAGTGCCCAGAGCCGCCCCGCCTCGGGGACACGCATCGCGCCGAGGGCGGCACGCCAGCCGTCGGGGTTGTGGGCCACGTCGAGGGTCACGCGCGGGTCGCCCGCCCACGCCTCGCCGCGTCCGCGCAGCCCACTCAGGCGCACCACGTCGGTCAGGCCCGTCCGCACGGCGTCGGCCGCGAGGCGGTCCCCGCGAAGGCGGTCCAGGGCCACCTCCGCCGCCCGCGCGGCGAGCGCCGCGTTCCACGCCTGATGCACGCCCGGCAGGCCGACCGGCACCACGCCGTAGTCCGCCTCGGGGGTGACGATCCGGACGCCCCCCGTCTCGGGGTCGGCGCGGCACGTGTCGCGGACCGCCTCGACGGTCGCCCCACGCGAGGCGGCTTCATTCTCCAGCGCGGCCCGCGCCTCGGGGTCGGCCACGGCGTGCAGAAACGGGACGCCCGGCTTGGCGATGCCGGCCTTCTCGCGCGCGATCTCGGGACGTGTCTCCCCGAGGAGGTCGGTGTGGTCGAGCCCGATGTGGGTGACCGCCGACACCGCCGGCACGAGCACGTTCGTCGCGTCGAGGCGCCCGCCCAGCCCCACCTCGACGACGGCGAGGTCGACCGCTGCCTCGGCAACGTGGAGGAGCGAGAGGGCGACCGTCGCCTCGAAGAAGCTCGGCTGCACCGCGTCCAGCACGTCCCCGATCCGGGCGACGGCGTCCGCCACCCACGCCTCCCGGGCAGGCACGCCGTCGACGCGCATCCGCTCGCGGAGCGTGAAAAGGTGCGGTGAGGTGTGCAGCCCGACGCGCACGCCCGACGCGCGCGCGATCGCCGCCGCCATCGAGGCGGTCGACCCCTTCCCGTTCGTCCCGGCGATGTGGACGCTGGGATACCTGTCCTGGGGAGTCCCAAGCGCCTCCAGCAGCGCGCGCATCCGGTCGAGACCCGGGTTGTACGCCGCGGCGCCCCGGTCGGCGAAGCGCGGGAGCGCGAGCAGGCGGGCCTCCGCCTCGGGGTAAGTCATGGGAAAGGGAGAAGGGAGAAGGGAGAAGTGGGCACACCGAGGCGTTGTGCCCGAACAGAGCGGCCGTACGTCTCCACCTCCCTTTTCACCTCTCCCTTCTCACTTCGTCCACCCGTCTCCGGTCGCCCCCGAGGTGGGTGATCCGCAACCAGACCGTCCGCGCCGGCAGCCAGGCGGCGCCGCGTTCGGGCCACTCGACGAGGGCGACGGCATCGCCGTCGAGCAGCTCGCCCAGCCCGAGGCGGTCCAGCTCGTCGTCGCTTTCGATCCGGTAGAGGTCGAGGTGGAGCAGCGCGCCGTCGCCGTGCTCCTGGACGATCGTGAACGTGGGCGAGGTCACCGCCTCGGGGGCGAGGCCCCGCCCGGCGGCGATGCCCTTGGCGAGGTGCGTCTTGCCCGCCCCGAGGTCGCCCGCGAGCGCGAGCACGTCGCCCGGCTCGAGGCGCGCCCCGAGGCGGCGGCCGAGCGCGAGCGTCGCCTCGGGGCCGTCGGTCTCGGCCGGGAGCAACGCGTCGAGGTGGAGCATGCGGGCACCTACGCGGAATGCGGCCCGCCGTTCTCTGCCTCCCCACCGCGCATCATCCTGCCGCAGGGGCGAAGGCTGAGCGCGACCGAGCGCGCCTGGCCTCGGACGACGGCGCCGAGCGCTGTGAGGATCCATACGAGCTACACGAGGGCGCGGCGCGTGGCCCGACCGCCGAAGAGAGTTGACAAGACAGGCAAACCTTTGTACCGTCTAACACTTATTTGATCTAATCACAATGGAGCCTGACGCCCCCGACACCCCAACGCCGACGACCGACGCCGTCACGCCCCGCCCTGCCCCGACAGTCCCCACCGTCGACTCGGTCACCGACTCCGCCCCGGCGACGCCCCCCTCCAGCTCCGGGCTCTCGGCCATCGGGTCGGTCGTCCAGACCCAGACGACCACCGACGACGGCACCACCACCACGCTCAACGCCACCGGCGGCGTCCAGGGCGACTGGGTGAGCCAGGACGGCGACACGTCGGCCAGCGTCTACCTCGGCGGGACCGTCTCGGCCCAGGACTCGCCGACCGGAAGCAACCGAACCACCGACGTCACGTTCGGGGCCAACGTTCAGTCGAGCGACTCGACGCCGACCGCCGACACCAACCTCTGGGCCGACTTCTACGGCAACTACACCACCACCTCGACAAGCACTGCTGACGGGCAGACGACCTCCACCCAGACCACAACCGTCGGGGCCGAGGTCGGCGCGAGCGTCACGTTCAAGCAGCCCGAGACGCCCGAGGCCGTCGCCGCCGCCGAGCAGCGCCTCGAGACCGCGCAGGCCGACCTCGCCCGCGAGGCCGGCGACGTCTACGTCGACCGCGCAGGCGCCCTCGCCCAGATCGACCTCCGCGACAACGGGCTCGCCGACGGCCTCAACGAGGACGGCCTCTCGCTCGGGCGCATGATCGGGACGCTCCAGGACAATGCCGAGACGTTCGGGCGCCTCACTCCGGCCGGCTATGCCGACACCGAGCGCGCCGAGCTCATCGGGGCCGTCGTCGAGCGGAGCGAGGCTCGCGTCGACCAGGTAGCCGCCGAGAACCCCGAGGCCTTCCGGCAGGCCCTGGCAACCGTCCAGGCGACCTACGCCGAGTTCCGAAACAGCTACGGCGACGGCGCCGGCGAGGCGTGGGCCGCGTTCCAGGACACGGCCGACCGCGTCGGCTATGGGGTCGCCGCGACGCGCCTCCCTGAGGGCGCCTCCGACACGCTCCGGAGCATCACTGCGAGCTACAGCTACTTCGAGCAGCAGATGCCCGAGGGCGTGCTCAACGCCGCGGAGGACCGCCAGACGGCCCAGATCTACCGCGAGGCCAACCCGACGCCCGACGCCGGCCAGACGTCCGGCCAGACGCCCGAGCAGACGCCCTCGCAAGCGCCCGAGCAGACGCCGGCGCAAGAGACGCCGGCGCAGGAGACGCCGGCGACCGAGCCCGTCGGCCTGGAGCGCTAGCCCGTCATGGCCGACGACGCTTCCACGCGCGACGTCACACCGCCCGAGCAGCGCGCGCCCTCGGGCGACCTCACGCTCTCGGGCGTCGCCTCGGTCGTCCAAACCACGACGTGGTCCGGCACCACGGTGACGTCGACGACCACCGGCGGCGTCGACGTCACCGTCGACTACACGTCGGCCGGCGACCGCGACCGCGATGGCATCGCCGACTACCAGATCGATGCGGGCATCGGAGTCCGCACGGGCCAGACGACGACGCTCGACGCGAGCGTCGAGGCCTCGGCTGACATCGGCCGCAACGCCCAGGCGTTCGTGCGCGCCCAGGCCTCGGTCCCCCTCGACGGCTCGGCGCCCGTCGACGCCTCCGTCGTCGCGGGCGTCAACATCCCCCTCGGCGCGCCCTCGACGCGGACCCGCCCGACGGGCATCCGGCCGGGGAGCGTCGAGGTGTTCCAGGCCGACCAGCAGCTCCACCGCGAGCTGGCCGACGTGTACGTCGATCCGCGGAGCGTCCGCGACGGGCTCGACGGCAGCGACACCTTCCTGCGCACGGCCAACGGCCTGCTCGCCCCGACCGCCGCGCTCACGCCGGACGGCGCCTCGCGGGCCGAGCAGATCGAGACCGTCGAGGCGTATGCGACGCTCCGCCAGACCCAAATCGCCCAGACCGTCCAGGGCCTCGAGGCCACGACGCCGGGCACCGCCGACGCCTTCGGCGCTCTCGTCGACCGCCAGTCGGACGTGGTCGTCGGGTTCATCGGTGCCTACGGGGCCGACCGGTGGCTCGAGCCGTACGTCGCGTTCCGCGATGCCGCGGCAACCTCGGGCCTCGAGGCGGCCAAGGAGGCTCTGCCGCCTGGGCGCACCCCGGGCACCGAGGCCCAGCTCGACCGGGCCATCGACGCGCTCGGAGACGCGTCAGCGGCCGTGCATCCGGACCCCGAGACGCGGGCGGGCCTGACGCGCGACAGCCAGGAGATCGCGGAGATCGGGACGTTTCGGAACGCGGTGGTTCTCAACCAGACCGCCGCGCCGGCCACCACCCCCGAGCCCGAGAGCACCACCCCCGAGGCTCCGGTCCAAACCGAGAGCCGAGGCCCCGAGCGGTAACCGGCCACTCCGGACGCGCCCCGCCTCGACGCAGGGCCTGCAGGCTGGTCATTCCGAGAGGCGGTCCGCCGCAAGGTCGCCCCCCGAGGTGGATCGGCGGTGTGCACCTCCGATGCCGTATATCGGAGGCAGCGCCCGTCTGGATCGCCCCTCCCGCCGCCGGCATGTCGAAGGATCCGCTCCCTGTCCGCCTCGACGAGGCCGGTCGAAGCCTTGCGTTGGGTGGCGGAGCACTCTACGCGCAGGCGTTCTTCGTGCTCTGGTCAGTCGCGCACCTGGCGCACGCGCTCCGCAAGGAGCCGTTCAACGACGCCTTCTCGTGGCTCAACGTGCTGGCGTGCGTGCTGCTGCTGCTCCGGCCCGGGTCGGCCGCCCGGCTCGCGGGCCTCTGCGTCGCGCAGATCGCCCTGTTCGTGGACCGGATGCCGATCACGGACAACCACCTCTACATCATGGCGTTCGTCAACGCCGGCCTGCTGGTGGTGGCGCTCCCGCTGGCGCTCCGCCGGCAGGCGTGGAGCCCCGCCACGTTCGGCGTGGCGCGCACCTACGTCGCCGTCGTGTTCCTGGGGTCCTACGCCGCGGCCGCCCTCTCCAAGCTCAACCCGGACTTCCTCTTCTCCGAGGCGAGCTGCGCCCTCTCGATGCTCGACGACGCCGGCCGCGCGGTCGGCCTGGACCGGACGGCCCTCCCCGCCTCGATGGCGGACGCGGTGCCGCTTCTGGTCGCCGGGACGGAGATGGCGATCCCGCTCCTGCTGGCGCTGCGGCGGACGCGCGCCGTCGGCATCGGGGTGACGGTCGCGTTCCACCTGGCGATCTCCCTCAGCCCGACGGCGACGGCCATCGACTTCACCGTCGCCATCGCGGCCGTCCTGTTCCTGTTCCTCCCCCCCAGCGACCGCCTCGGGGCCGACCTCGAGGCCCTCCGCCGGAGCGTCGAGCGCGTTGTGGGGCGCCTCGACCGCGGGGCCGTGGGCGCCGGGCTCCTGTTCGGCGTGATGGTCGTCTACCAGTGGCGCCTGGGGACGGTGGCGGGCAACCGGGGCTGGGCGCTGCTGGCGATCACGGCCGTCGGTCTGGGCGCCGCGCTCGTCGCCGCCGTCGTCCGCGACCGAGGCACCGCCGAGCGCGCGGCCCTGTCCCCGAGGCGGCTGCGCCCGGCGCACGTCGCGCTGCTCGGCCTGGCGCTGCTCAACGTCGCCGCGCCGTACCTGGGCTGGAAGACGGCGGGCACCTACACGATGTACAGCAACCTCGACACGTTCGAGGCCACGTCGAACCACTACCTCTTCCCGCGGCTCAACCCGGGCACCTTCCAGGACGACCTGGTGGAGATCCTCGACACCTCGAACGAGCGGCTCGACCGGGTCCGCGAGCGGGGCGACCGCATCACGTGGCA
This sequence comes from Bacteroidota bacterium, assembly GCA_039024395.1. GTDB lineage: Bacteria > Bacteroidota > Rhodothermia > Rhodothermales > Rubricoccaceae > Rubrivirga. The sequence continues at coordinate 10,431 of JBCCQJ010000044.1, forward strand.
CGAGCTGCGGCGCGTGCTCGCGCGCGACCCCGAGGCGCGCATCGCCTACCGCCGAGGCGGCGAGCGCATCGACCACGCGCGGGCGGCCGACGACCCGGCCCTCGTCACGCGCGACCCGGTGCTCCACAAGCTGCTGGGGCACCGGGCTCAGGCTGCCCCGCCCGGCCGCTGCCTGTGGTGACCCACCTCGGGGCCGACCCCGCGCCACAGGTGAACCTTGCTCGCGAATCCGTCCCCGAGGCGGATCGCGAAGGGCTCCGTCCCGAAGGCGGCGAACCCGCACGCCTCGTACAGCCGCCTCGCCGCCGCGTTGGCCTCGGTGACCGTGAGCTGGACCACGAGCACGCCAGGCTCCGAAGCGGCCTCACCCAGGACCGCCTCGACGAGGGCGCGGCCGATCCCGCGCCCCCGGTGCGCGGGCTGGACGACCATCCCGAACAGCGTCGCCTTGTGGCGCGTCCGAAGCCGCCGCGCACGCCGGAGCCCAGCGACGCCCACGAGGTCGCCGTCGACAAACGCGCCGAGGACCCGCTCGACGGCCTCGGGGTCGTTGGACAGGCGGCTCTCCCACCACGCCAGCGGCAGCGTCTCGCGCTCGGCCACCGTCGACGTGAAGGCGCCCCCCGCCTCGGCGTAGGCCGCGAGCATGAGCGCCCGGTACCGGGCCGCGTGATCGGGCACGAGGCGGCGGATCACGAGTGGCATCGGGTGGGCTCCGCTTCGGGGCGTGGAGCGTGCAATCTCGCACGCCGAGGCGCCGCTGCCCGAGCGCGCCTCCAGACGAAAATCGAAGGGCCTGGAGCAGTATGACATTTTGTTGTCACCCATCCGTCGCATCTTGCCTCTGTCACGCAACGACACGTCCCTCCGACGAGCCCGTCGGTCCCTATTCTTCCTCGCGCTCCGCCCTGGACCGACGCCCGCTCGCTGCCCCCTCCTGCCCTCATGTCCACGCTCCGGCACATCCGACTCGCGTTCCAGCAGGGGACCTCCGACAAGGTGTACGAGGTCGACCTCCGCGAGGTCGACGGCGGCGTCGAGGTGGTGGCCCGCTACGGCCGACGCGGGGCCTCGCTGCGCGAGGAGGTCAAGACGAAGACGCCCGTCTCGCGCGCCGAGGCGGACGCGCTCTTCGACCGGCTCGTGCAGTCGAAGACCAAGAAGGGGTATGCCGAGGTGCCCGCCTTGAGGAGCGCGCCCGAGCCAAAAGAGCGACGTCCGATCGACCCCGAGGCGCGAGCGGCGGCCATCCTCGCCCGCCTCGACGCCGCACGGCGCGACCCCGAGGCGGAAACCGACTGGCCCACCGACCGGGTCATCTGGCGGGCGGGCGAGCTGCGCCTCGCCGAGGCGGCCCCGGCGATCCTCGACCTGGCCCGCGCCGACGTGCCCGAGGACGCCGCCGCGATGCGTCTCTACAGCAGCCTGTGGGCGCTCGGCCGGATCGGGCCGGCGGCTCCCAACCGCGCCGAGGCGTACGCGTTCGCCGTCGCCACCGGCGGCACCGAGGCGCAGCCGGCGCACGTCCGCCGCATCGCCCGCGAGGCCGCGCTCCACCTCGCCACCGCCGACGCGCGGGCCTCGACGCTGGAGGCGCTCCGCGGCGACCTCCCCGAGGCGGCCCAGCAGGCTCTCGCCAACCCCGAGGCGCAGACGGCACTCCTCGACCGCTTTCTCGAGGCCGCGACCCCGGCCGACCTCGCCAGCCTGGAGGCCCTCTACCAACTCGCCCTCGACGACGCCGACGCTCGGGCGATCGTGCTCGACGCCGCGCGGGCGCTCCCGCTCGCGGCGCCGTTCTTCTTCTGGATCCGCCACCTGTACAAGACCGCCCTCTTCCGCGAGGACCCGGAGCTGTTCGGCCTGCTCGCCCACCGCTTCGCCACCGAGGCGTCGGGCCTGGGCGACTTCGAGACGGGCTACACCTGGACATACGACGACGGGCGGAGCCGGACGGTCTACCTCGACGTCGGCCCGAGCTCGACCCGCGGACGCTATGCGTACCGGCGAACCACGACCGAGTACGCGCACGGCGACTGGCAGAACCGCACGACGCGCGTGGAAACGCAGGTCCGGACGCCCGACGGCCCGACGTGGGTGGCCGCCGACGCGCTGAGCGACGACGAGGCGCGGGAGACCGCCGCGCTGGGCTACACCCCGAAGACGCGCGCCTACCTCCGCCGCCGCGCCTGGCGCACGCTCCGCCGCCTCGGGGAGGCCGGCGCCGACGCCTACGTGCCGATGGTCGTCGGCGCGCTGCTCGCCTTCACCGACGAGGACGCCCACGAGCCCCGCACCGTCGTCTACGACTGGTACGAGTGGGAGACCCGCACGATGCGCTCGCGGACGACCCACTACCCCGCGTTCGCGCCCCACCTCACGCTGGGCCACCTCCTCTACGCAGGCAGCCCGCGCGTCCACCTCAAGAAGAGCAACCGCGCGTGGTCGTTCCGCGAGGGCGTCGCCCCCGACACGCTGCCCAGCGGCCGCGAGGAGGCGTTCCCCGAGCTGTGGGACGCCCGCCCGGAGGGGCTGATGCACCTGCTTGCCGAGAGCCGGTACGCCCCGGTCCACGCCTTCGCCGTGCGCGCCCTGCGCGACAACCCTGCCTTCCTCGACCGCCTCGGGGCCGACGACGTGCGGCTGCTGCTCGGGAAGCCCTACCCCGAGACGATCGGCCTGGGGCTCGACCTCGCGACGCGCCTCTACGACGCCTCCGCGCCGGACCGCGCGCTCGTCGAGGCCCTCCTCGCGGCCGAGCTGGCCGAGGCCCGCGCGCTCGCGCTCGGCTGGATCGGCGACCAGCCGCAGGCCTTCTTCGACGCGGCGTTCGCCGCCACCCTCCTCCTCCACCCCCACGCCGACGTGCGGCAGGGCGCCCGCGCCCTCCTCGCCGAGGCGGACCTGCCCGGCCTCGACCCCGAGGCGGTCGTCGGGCGCGTCCTCGCCGCGCTCCTCGCCCCCGACGCGACGGCCGACCCGGACTGCGTCCGCGACGCCGGCGACGCGCTCCTCGCACTCTACCCCGAGGCGGTCGCCCGCCTCTCGCTCGGCGCCATCGAGGACCTCGTCCGCCACGAGGCGCCGGCGGTGCAGGCCCTCGGCGGGCGCCTGCTCGGCCACCACCCGACGCCCCCCGAGGCGCTGCCGGGCGCCCTGATCGCGGCCCTCATGACGGCCGGCGACGCCGACGTCCGCGCCGAGGGCATGGCCCTCTTCGGCCGCCTCCCCGACGCCGTGCTGCTGGAGCAACCCGAGACGCTCGAGGCCCTTGCCCTCTCGCCCCTCGCGGACGTCCGCGCGGCCGTGCGGCCGGTCGTCCTCCGCCTCGGGGCCGGCGACGCGGCGTTCGCGCGCACGCTCGCCGAGGCGGTCCTGCCAGTCCTCTTCCGGACCGAGAAGATCGAGGGCCTCCACGCCGACCTGCTGGCCCTGCTCGCCGACGACGCCTTCGCGCCCGTGCGCGCCGCGTTCGACCGCGACCGGCTCTGGGGCCTCCTCCACGCCAACCACGCGCCCGCCCAGGCGCTCGGCGCCCGCATGCTGGCCGAGCGCGACTGGGCCGAGACGCTCACCATCCGCCAGATCACGCGGCTCGCCAGCCACGAGGTCGCGGCCGTCCGCGAGGCGGCCTGGGCGATGGTCGAGCGCCAGCCCGACCGGATGCGCCAGAACCCCATCGACGCGCTGACGCTGCTCGACGCCGACTGGGACGACGCGCGCGCGTTCGCCGTCGGCTACGTCCGCCGCACGTTCGGCGCCGACGTCTGGACGCCCGACCTGCTCGTCCACGTCGTCGACAGCACGCGGCCCGACGTGCAGGCGTTCGGCCAGGAGCTGATCGCGCAGTTCTTCGACGACGGCGACGGCCCGACGTACCTCCTCAAGCTGAGCGAGCACCCGGCGACCGGCGTGCAAGCGTTCGCGAGCGACTACCTCGAGGCCTATGCGGGCGGCCACCTCGACCGCCTCCGGGCGCTCGTGCCGTACGTCCGGGCCGTGCTCGGGCAGGTCAACCGCGGTCGCGTCGCCAAGGACCGCGTGCTCGCCTTCCTGGCCCGCGAGGCAACCCAGAGCCCCGAGGCGGCCGCCGTCGTCGCGCCGCTCCTGGCGCACCACTCGGCCACGATCGCCGTCGGCGACAAGGCCACGCTCGTCGAGGCCATGCGCGACCTCCAGGACGCGCAGCCAGGCCTCGACCTGCCTCTCGAGCGCGTCCCCGTTCCCTCCCCCCACGAGGTCTCCGATGCAGTTTGACTATCGCTACGCGGGCACGTCGGCCGTCGCCGCCTCGCCCGAGGCGACCGGCGTCACGTTCGTCCCCGACACCCTCCGCAAACCAACGCATTTCGTCGGCACGCTCGACAAGGCGCTGCCCTTCCGCGAGGCCATCTCGGCGCTCCACGACGTCGTCGTCTCCGACCTGCGCTTCAAGCCGAAGGACCGCACCGAGTACGAGGCGTGGCTCGCCCAGCAGGAGGAGGCCTTCCTCGCCGACGCCCTCGCCCGCCACGGCGACGTGACGGCGCGCACCGAGGAGGTCCAGGCCGAGCTGCGGGCGCTCTGGAACGAGGAGGCCCGCGTGATGAAGCCCTTCTGGGACGCCCGCCAGCGCTTCTTCAACTACACCTACACGAAGTACCGCGACCTCTGGTTCGTGCTCGACCCCGTCATCACGGTCCACCCGGACGAGGTGTTCTTCGAGTGCTTCAGCCAGGACGAGTCGAGCTACGGCCGCCTCGGGTGCAGCTACGAGGTCTTCCGCGAGATCGACGACGTCGCCTGCGGCACCACGAACGTCGACTACTCGGCGGCGCTCTACAACGAGTTCCAGAAGATCCGCACGTACAAGGACACGCAGCTCGCCGTCGACCCGAGCGGGTTCGAGGTGCAGACCGAGCACGAGGACGCCTACAAGGAGGTCAAGATCGACCTGCCCGAGAGCTGGGTGCGCGGCTTCCTCCAGGTCTCGAGCGCGATGACGCTGCCGGCCCGGCGCGTGGATCTCCACCCGATGGACGTCCACAACCTGCTGTTCGTCCTCAAGCGCCGAAAGGAGCGCGAGGGGCCGCGGTCGCTGCGATTCCACCTCGTGCCCGGCGAGCCGGTCCGCATCACGGTCGAGCCGTGGAACGTCGAGGTCCGCTGCCCGCGCTCGATCTACTGCGGCCCCGAGGTGGACGAGATCCGCGTGTGGGGCCGGCGGCGCCTGATGATCCTCGAGCGCCTGATCCCGGTCGCCACGTCCTTCTCGGTCTTCCTGCTCGGCACCGGCCTGCCGTCGTTCTACGTCGCCGACCTCGGCCACATGAGCTTCACGCTCGGCCTCTCGGGCTGGACGCGCAACGACTGGTCGCGCCAGGGCAACTTCGACCTGATGGCGCCCCGCGCCGACGTCGACACGGTGACCAAGCAGGAGGTCTTCCGCGCGCTCTCCGAGACGTAGCAGGAGGCGCCCGAGTCGCTCGCCCGCCGCACGGGCTTCGACCGCAGCACCGTCCTCGGCGCGCTCGCGGCCTACACGCAGGCCGGCCGCGCCATCTACGACCTCAACAAGGGCGTCTACCGCGTCCGCGAGCTGAGCCGCGAGCCGCTGCCGCTGGACAAGCTCCGCTTCGCCAACGAGCGCGAGCAGGCCGCCGACCGCCTCGTCGAGGCGGGCGCGGTCACGGTCCACGTCGAGACGCGGGCCGACGGCCACACCGTCTACACGGGCACCGTCCGCGACGGCGACCAGACCTTCGAGCCGATGCTCGTCACCGACCGCGACGAGCGCATCGTCGAGGCGACCTGCTCGTGCAGCTTCTTCGTGCGCAACAAGCTCATGAAGGGCCCCTGCGAGCACCTGCTCGCGCTCCGGCGCGCGCACGCGCGGCAGACCCGGTTCGCCGGGATTCTCAATTAGAACAAACGGTCGATGGAGTTCAGGGACGTCTCCACGCTCTCCATCCCGCCATGACACCCTCCCTCCATTCCCCCGCGCGCGGAGCGCGCCCTCCATTCCTACAACCGGCTGGCCGGTTGCACTAGACCGCCTCGGGGCGGAGCGCTCGCGGCACCCCGCGTGCGACGCTGCCCCACCTCGTTCTTTTCCGATTTGACAGCGGCGGGGCACCGCCTTGCATGAGGCTTCGGCCTCGGGGTGGCGGATCGCCATCCACGCACGAAGGACTGCCCCGCTTCACGAGACCGCTCATGACAGAGTGGCCTGGCACGACTAGGGCGCGATTGCCGTCCGGCTTCCGAGAAGCCGAATGCGACGCCCTAGTCGTCGGCCACGAGGAGTGGACCGGTCTCGTCCTGAGGATTGTTTCGAAGGCTCCCCGCCGCTGTCTCCTGTTCGTCTCGCTGGCAGACGCCGGGGGCGTTGCCTTGCACGAGGTCTCCGACCTCCGGGTGGCGGATCGCCATCCACGCGCACAGCACTCCCCTGCTTCACGGGTCCGCTCATGACAGAGCAGGACACAGCGTAGGTGTACGCATTGCCGTGCGACGCCCGAGGCGTCGAATGGCGTACACCTACGCGGTCCTGCGAGGAGTAGACCGGCCCCGTCCTGAGGATGTCCGAAGGCCCCCCGGCTCTGCCACGAGACTCAGAAGCTGTTTGGGTTTCGGTTTCGCCAGGCGAGAGCGAGCGAGATCCCGGACGGGCCAGGAGCCTGAAGCAGCCGTAGCCGGCCGGACCTCGGCCGGGTCCGCTACGGCGATGGAGGGCGACGCCGAACGGACGGGGTCGCAGCCGCTCGCAGCCCGAACGCGCGAACCCGAACAGCTTCCCATTTTCCCTGTTTCCGATGTCCGACTCTCCCACCCCTGCCGCCTCGCTGGACACCGTCCAGCCGAAGACGCGCCAGGAGCTCTACGACCGCATCCGCCAGACCTCCCGCGACGAGCTCGTGCTGGAGGAGATGAAGCGGTTCGGCTTCTGGGAGGACAGCGCCGAGACGCCCTCCATCCCCGAGCAGCTCATCACGCGGCGGGGCGAGTTGCAGCGCGAGCTGCGGGGCCTGCTGCGCGAAAAGCGCCTCATCGAAGACCGCGAGCGGCTGCTCAAGGAGCAGCGGAAGGTCCGGATGAAAGAGGCGATGGAGCGGCGCAAGGAGACGCGCGAGCGCCAGAAGGTCGAGCGCGAGGCCCGCGCCGCCGCCTGGGCCGAGCGCCAGAGCCGCGAGATCACCTACCTCGGCGCTGGCGTCTCGGGCGGCCTCAGCGACACCGAGGCGGACCCCGACCGCCTCGGGGCCAACCACCTCCCCGTCTTCCACACCGCGCTCGACCTCGCGCAGGCGATGGGCATCGAGCTGAGCGAGCTCCGCTTCCTCACGTTCACGCGGCGCGTCTCGCGGGTGTCGCACTACCGCCGCTTCGAGATGCCAAAGAAGCGCGGCGGCACGCGCCGCATCTCGGCCCCGATGCCGCGCCTCAAGCGCGCCCAGCGGTGGGTGCTCGACGAGATGCTCGCCGGCGTGCCCCTCCACGAGGCGGCCCACGGCTTCGTGCCCGAGCGCTCGATCGCCACCAACGCTGCGCCCCACGTCGGCGCCGACGTCGTGGTGAACATGGACCTCCAGGACTTCTTCCCGACCGTCACCTACCGCCGCGTCAAAGGCCTCTGGCGGGCGCTCGGCTACGGCGAGCAGGTGGCAACCGTGCTCGCGCTCCTCTGCACCGAGCCGGCCATCGACGAGACCCGCCTCGACGGCGACACGTTCTTCGTCGCGCGCGGCGAGCGCGTGCTGCCGCAGGGCGCGCCCACGAGCCCGGCGCTCACCAACGTCCTCTGCCGCCGCCTCGACGCCCGGATGCAGGGCCTGGCCGACCGCCTCGGGGTCGCCTACACCCGCTACGCCGACGACCTCACGTTCTCGGGCTCCGAGGCGGCGATGGCCGCCCTCCCGTGGCTGCTCTGGGGCGCGGCGCAGATCGTCGCCGACGAGGACTTCGTGCTCCACCCCGACAAGCTGCGCGTGATGCGCCGGGGCGCCCGCCAGGAGGTGACGGGCCTCGTCGTCAACGACAAGCTGAGCCTGAGCCGCCGCCAGATGCGCCGCTTCCGGGCGACGCTCTTCCAGATCGAGCGCGACGGCCCGGCCGGCAAGCGCTGGGGCGACGCCGACGACGTGCTCGCGGCCGTCCACGGGTTCGCGCACGTCGTGCGGATGGTGGACGCCGAGCGCGGCGCGCCCCTGGTAGCCCGCACGCAGGCGCTCCTCAAAAAGCACCAGTGGGCGCCCGCCCCCTCCGCCGGCCGCCGCCGCTACGCCGCCGCCTCGGGGACGCCAGCGCCCGACGCCCTCCCCGAGGCGGCGCCGGAGGCCGCAGCCGAGGAGACGCCCGCGAAGCCGTTCTGGAAGCTCTGGTAGCCCAGCCCCGAGGTGGGCGCGGCGCTACCGGGCGACCTTCTCGCCACCGGCGAACGCAACGGCCTTGTGCCGCGCAATGGCCGTGTCCCAGTCGAGCCGGTGGGGCGGATGGAGATAGTGAGCGTAGGCCGCCGCCATCTGACGGGCCGCCTCGGGGGCGGGCACGTTGCCGAATCCTGTACCGAGGGCCGGCATTGCGACCGTGCGGATCTCCGCCTCGGGGCGGTCGTCGCGCCGAGCGGCGGCGTTGTGGCGGTACACCTCGAGGAGGGCCGCCCACGCGGCCCGGTACACGGCGTCTGTCCCGTTGATCGGACCAGGCATCCGCATCGTCGGGGCGTGCGCGATGTAGGGATAGCCGGGCGTTCCAGTCGGCTCGATGAAGCACGTCCCGACCGGCTGCTCGCCGAGGTACTCGCTCAGGATCCGGCGCTGGACGCGGCCCATGAGGTCCAGCCCGTGAACCTCCACGACGGCCGCGTCGATGCCGGCCGTCATGATGCCGAAGGCGTTGCCCGCGGTGACGAAGCAGTCGTGCGGCTCCAGCTCCTCGAACCGGGCTTCGATCACCCGAACGTCAGGAAACCCGTCGAACCGACTCCGGAAGGCGTCGCAGACGTCGCGGTCCGGATGAATCAGCCAGAGATCGAGTGGGAAGGGCATGGGCACCGTCAACCTACGCCTGCTCCTCTCTCCCCGAGGCGACACCCTCTTCACGTGTCATCCTGAGCAGAGGCCCCTTCGGCGGCGCTCAGGGCAGGCTCCGGCCAGAGCCGAAGGATCTCTGGTGCGACGGGGTTGTCCATGACCGCCGAGAGCGTCCACCCCGAGGCGGGAGAGCGTCGGCAGCGCGCTCGGTCCTCCCGTCGAGTCCGCCTCGGGGCATGGCGGTGCGAGAGATCCTTCGACTCGCGCTGCTCGCTCAGGATGACGCCGTGGGTGCGCCAGTTCACCCTCGAAGCGGCCTCACCATGTGTCATCCCGAGCGGAGGGCGGAGCCCGCAGCCGAGGGATCTCCGGAGGGCACCGCCTCGATGAGGTTGCTCGCCCGGACGCTGTGCTCGGCGGAGATCCTTCGACTCGCTGCGCTCGCTCAGGATGAACTGTGCAGAATGTCAAGGGCTCAAGCCCAAGCCGTCCACGTACGGCTCCCGGTAGTGCAGCACCGCCCACGCCTGACGCGCCAGCTTGCTCGCCACCGCCACG
>JBCCQJ010000045.1:0-19733 GCA_039024395.1 Bacteroidota bacterium
GATCCCGTCCCGCCTCGGGGATCCCGTCCCGCCTCGGGGATCCCGTCCCGCCTCGGGGATCCCGTCCCGCCTCGGAGCGCGTGGCCCCGAGGCGGCGTCGCCTCAGTCGCCGTAGACGAGCCGCAGGCGGACCTCCACGGGGCCGCCGCCGCTCGGGGCCTCGAGGCGGATGATGTCCTCGGCGCCGTCAGTCTCGGCCGGCGCGAACTCGGCGAAGGTGAACGCCTCGGTCTCGATGATGTCCTCGTCCGAGTCGAACGGGTCGTAGTCGCACAGCACCACGCGGTAGAGCCGGTTGAGGTCGCGGAACTCGAAGCCCGGCCCCTGCGGGTCGACGTCCCACACGAGCGGGAAGTCGACGCCGTCGACATCCGGGTACCACGGCTGGGCGGAGGTCCGGGCGAACACGAAGTCGTCGTCGTCGCGGGCGTTGAGCACGTCCGTCGCCGGGCACTGGTCGATGTTGGACGCGGCCTCGTAGATCCGGAAGTAAATCTCGGGGCCGCCTCCGGCCGAGCCGTCCCACCCCGAGCCGGCATCCGACAGGGGCGCGTCGTCGACCTGGACGACCTGAAGAAAGGCCCGCTCGGGCGGCCCGCCGGTGGAGATGGTGTCGCACCCGGCGACGGCGAGGGCGGGCACGAGGGCCAGGTGAAGACGAAGACGCATGGGGGGACGTAGACGGGGAGGCAAGCTAGCCGCTCCGTCGCTCCTGTACGTCACACCGCCTCGGGGCCGCCGAGGCCCGTCAGTCCCACCGAACGGTGACGCGGATCGCCCCGGCGTCGCCCTCGAAGCGCACGGTCTTGTGCTCACCGGCCTCCTCGCCGCCGTAGACATCCCCGAGACGAAACGGCCCCGAGGTCACCATCAGGTCGTCGAGCGTCCCGTCGCGGTCCGACACGTTGATCCACATCGGGTCGTCGAGTGCGATCCGCACGTCGCCGTCGCGAGGGCGCACCGTGAGGGGGAGCTGTCCTGCCTCGATGTCGTTCGTGACGAGCGACCGGTAGACCGGCGAGGCGCTGAAATACCCGCTCTGGCTCTCCGACTTGACATCGACATAAACGTCGGGAGGATTCCGCGAGAACAGGTCGCCGTCCCACCGCCGCTCGAGATCGAGGCGGTCGACGGTGATGCGGGTCACGACGCCGTGCCCGACGCTGGAGATGCCAAACGCATCGCAGCCGGCAATCGCGAACAGGGACGAGACCAGGAGGAGGCTGCGCATGAGATCGCAAGGAGTGCACGTCCAACCTCCGACGGCCCCGCCTCGGGGCCGTGGTCCGTGTGGAGGGCAGAGAATCGTCCGTCTGTACCATGCGCCGACCGTAGCTTTCGGCATGCCCGTCCTCCCACCCCGCTCGGCCTCGGTCGAGCGGACGACCTCCGAGACCTCGGTCCGCCTCACGCTCCACCTCGATGGAGGCGACTACGCGAACCAGACGGGCGTCGGCTTCCTCGACCACATGCTCGATCTGTTCGCGCGCCACGGCGGCTTCGGGCTGGAGGTGGCCTGCGAGGGCGACCTCCACGTCGACGACCACCACACGGTCGAGGACGTCGGCATCTGCCTCGGGCAGGCGCTGCGCGAGGCCTTGGGCGACAAGGCCCACATCGCGCGCTACGGCGAGGCCACCATCCCGATGGACGAGGCGCTGGCCCGCGCCGCCGTCGACCTCTCCGGGCGGTCGTACCTGGTCTTCGAGGCCGCGTTCGACCGCGAGCGCGTGGGCGACCTCTCGACCGAGATGGTCGAGCACTTCTGGCGCTCCGTCGCCGAGCACGCCCGCCTGACGCTCCACCTCGACGTGCTGCGGGGCTCCAACGTTCACCACCGCATCGAGGCGGTCTTCAAGGCCGCCGCCCGAGCCCTCCGCACGGCCGTCTCGCGCGACCCCGAGGCGGACCCGATGCCCAGCACCAAGGGAACGCTGTCGCAATGAGCCACCCCGCACAGGAACCCGACATCCGGATCGCCATCTTTCCCGAGGATCGGTTCGCGCTCGCCCAGTTTCACGGCCGCGCCAACGGCGGCGACGTCCTCGCGGCCGGCAGCGAGATCGTGCACCACCCCGACTGGCAGTCCGGGTTCACCGAGGTGTGGGACGTCCGCGCAGCCACGGTCAGCGTGTCGCCGCCCGAGGTGAAGGCCCTGGGCGACTTCGAGAAAGACGTCAAGGGCCTCCTCGAGGGGAGCGTCACGCTCATCATCGTCGACCGGCCGATGATCCGGTACTCGCTCCAGTTCTACGCGCAGATGGTGAGGCCGCTGGGGCGGCAGCTCCAGATCTGCCGCACGGCCGAAGAGGCCGCCGAGATCCTGGGCATCGACGCGCTCCCCGCCCTCCCCGAGGCGGCGCCGGGCGTCTGAGAAGCTGTTCGGATTCACGCGTTCGGGCTCCGAGCGGCTGCGACCCCGTCCGTTCGGCGTCGCCCTGCATCGCCGTAGCTACGGCTACGGCTGCTTCGGGCTCCTGGCCCGTTCGGGATCTCGCTCGCTCTCGCCTGCCGAAACCGAAACCCGAACCGCTTCTGAGCCTGCCGTTTGGCCCCGAGGCGGTGGAGGCGGTTCGCACGGCGCTCGTCGAAGAGACCGGCTGGACCTGGTCGCCGTCGAGCGGCCGGTCGAGTGGATCGTCGTCCGCCCCGCCGGCCCCGAGGCGGAGCAGGGCGGACGGCAGGTGCGTGGTTCGTAGGGCGTGGGACAGAGGCCCCGGCATGCCGCAGCGCTCAAGCCCCCACGTCCAACGGCCCACGTCCTAGACCGGCCCCCGTGCTGCCTTCTGCCCTACGCACGCTCGGCAGCCTTGGCGTCCTCCCACAGCGCGTCCATCTCGTCGAGCGTCGCCGCCTCGGGGGCGGTGCCGCGCGCGGCCAGGCCCGCCTCGACGTGGCGGAAGCGCGACGAGAACGTGCGGACCGTCCGCCGCAGCGCGGTCTCCGGCACGACGCCGCGCAGGCGCGCGTAGTTGACGACGGCGAACAGCAGGTCGCCCACCTCGGCCTCGAGGCGGTCGGGGTCGTCGGCGGCACGCACCTCGGCCAGCTCTTCCTCGACCTTGGCCCAGGCCTCGTCGGCCGTGGGGAAGTCGAAGCCGACGGCGGCGGCCTTCTCCTGCACCCGCTCGGCGCGGAGGAGCGCGGGAAGCGCGTCGGGCACGCCGTCGAGCGCCGACGGCACCGCCTCGGGGACGCCGTCGCCGGCCGCGCCCGTCTCGGCGCGCTCGGCGCGTTTGATGGCTTCCCAGTTGCGGAGGACGTCGCCGGTCCCACCCACCACCTCGTCGCCGAACACGTGCGGGTGGCGGCGGACGAGCTTCGTCATCTCGGCCCGCATCACGTCGCCGAGGTCGAACGTGCCGTCGGTCTCGGCGATGTGGGCGTGGAAGAGGACGTGCAGGAACAGGTCGCCCAGCTCCTTCTTGACCTCGGCCGGGTCGCCCGCGTCAATGGCGTCGACCAGCTCGTAGGCCTCCTCGATGGTGAGGTGCTTGGTGCTGTCGTGCGTCTGCTCGCGGTCCCAGGGGCACTCGCGGCGGAGGCGGCGGACGATGGCGACGAAGTCGCGGTAGGTGTCGGCCTGGGCCGCCTTGCGGTCCGCCTCGGAGAGGCCGAGGTCGTCGACGGCGTACGGGAAGACGGTCGAGCCTGGCGTGTGACGGTCTGTTGACACGGGGTGTGGATAAGTTGACGCTCTCGCAGGTTACGCCCGCCCCGAGGCGGTGTCTATCCTGCGTCGACCCACGAGATTCACTCGTTGGGCGACACCCGAACGGCCGGCCGGGCGCCTCTGCTCGGACCGGTGGATTCATGTACCCGAGGCATCGCCCCCCGAGGCGGTCCTCACACCCCAAGCCAACCATGGCACGCGGAGTCAACAAAGTCATCCTCATCGGCAACCTCGGCCAGGACCCCGAGCTCCGGTACACCGGCAGCGGCACCGCCGTCTGCAACATGCGCCTCGCGACCACCGAGACGTACAAGGACCGGGACGGCAACATGGTCGAGAACACCGAGTGGCACAACGTCGTGGCGTGGGCCCGGCTCGCCGAGATCTGCGGCGAGTACCTCAAGAAGGGCTCCCAGGCCTACTTCGAGGGCCAGCTCCAGACCCGCCAGTGGGAAGACAAGGAGGGCAACACCCGGTACACCACCGAGGTGAAGGTCCGCGAGATGACGATGCTCGGCGGCCGCGGCGACGGCGGAGGCGGCGGCTACGACCAGTCGCCCCGCCCGCAGCGGCAGCAGGCCCAGCGGAGCGCCCAGCCCCAGCGGCAGGCCGCCCCGGCGTCGGCCGGCGGAGACGACTACTCGTTCGAGCCGGACGACGACCTGCCCTTTTAGGGCATGCCCCTCCGGGGGCACCGAGCCATCCGCTCTGCCGGGCGGCGGCCTCCGGGTCGCCGCCCGGCGCTGTTTGGGGGAAGGATCGCGGGGAGACCGCGAATCTTCCGGCCCCTATCTTGGTACACCCCGGCCGCCTGAGCCTGCTCAGGCCCCTGGCCCGCCGTCTCGCCTGGTCCACCCACCTTGGACCCCGCCTCTAGTCTGGCCCTCGCGGCCCTCCCCCTCGCCGACGTCCTCGCCCCTCCGCTCGGATGGGTCGCCGAGGCAGGCGCGCTCGTCTTTCTGCTCGCCCTCTCGGGCCTGTTCTCGGGCTCCGAGGTGGCGCTGTTCTCGATCACCCACGCCGAGAAGGAGGCGCTGGGCACGTCCGGCCGCTCCGCCTCGGGGCGCGTGCTGCGCCTGCTGGAGCGGCCCCGGCGGCTGCTGGTGGCCATCCTGATGCTCAACACGGTCGTCAACGTGGGCGCGGCGATCCTCTCAACACAGCTCATGCTGGCCGCGGCCGAGCGGTTCGGGTGGAGCGAGGTGGCCGCGCTCGTGGCCAACGTGGTCGGCCTCACGTTCGTCCTCCTCGTCACGAGCGAGATCGCGCCGAAGCTGGTCGCGAGCCGCCGGCCGACGCGCTTCGCCGAGGCGGTGTCGGGGCTGCTCGGCCCGCTCGTCCGCCTCGTGGCCCCGCTGGCCGACCTGCTGGCGGCGATGGCGTCGCGGCTCCAGGCGCGCTTCCACGCCGACGACGACTCGCTCTCGCCCGACGACATCAAGACGATGGCCGACGTGGGCGAGGCGCAGGGCAGCCTCGAAGAGTCGGAGCGCGCGCTGATCCACTCGATCGTCGAGTTCGGCGAGACGTGCGTCCGCGAGGTGATGGTCAGCCGCGTCGACGTGACGGCCCTCAGCACCGACGCCTCGTTGGCCGAGGCGCTCGCGATGATCCGCGAGAGCGGCCACAGCCGATTCCCGCTCTACCAGGACCACCTCGACAGCGTGCTCGGCGTCGTCTACGCCAAGGACCTGCTGCCGTACGTCGACGGGGGCGCCGAGCACCCGACGCCCGACTGGACGGCCATCGCGCGCAAGCCGCTCTTCGTGCCCCCCGCGAAAGCGCTCGACGACATGCTGGCCGACTTCCAGCAGTCGAACACCCACATGGCGATCGTGGTCGACGAGTACGGCGGCACGGCCGGGCTGGTGACGCTCGAGGACCTGCTGGAGGAGGTGGTCGGCGAGATCCGCGACGAGTTGGACCGGCCCGAGGACGACGACCTCGTCTGCGAGGTCGAGCCGGGCGTCTACCGCGCCGAGGCGCGCGTCGACCTCGACGACCTCGCCGAGCAGGTGGGCGTCGAGATGGACACCGACGCGTTCGACTTCGAGACGCTCGGCGGCCTCATCCTCCACGTCGCCGGCGACATCCCCGAGGCGGGCGACGAGGTGGCCTACGAGCGCCTCCAGCTCCGCGTCGAGGCGGTCGAGGACAACCGCATCCAGCACGTCCGCGTGGAGGTCGGGCCGGACGACGCGCTGGCGGAGGAGTAGCCGCCCCGGGGCGACCGCCGACGGCCGACCGCGGACCGCCACCTCGGACCGGAGGGACGACGGATCACGAACCGCCTCGGAGCCGACCGCCTCGGCGAATGAGAGTCTCCTCCCCCCAGCGGGGGGAGGCCGGGAGGGGGGCGACGAATCAACCACGAGGCCAGACTCCGAGGCGGGTGCTCGATTCGGTCCACCACCCCTGGCCCCTCCTGTCCAGGAGGGGGACTCAGAAGAGCGCGCCTGGCCTGACTCCGCATCGCTCTACGCGATCCGCGCCCACAGTCGGGCCAGAGAATCGGCCGGGAGCGGCCAGCTCCAGACCGTCCGGTCGGCATCGGTGCGCGCCCACGCCGGGTCAGCCCCGAGGCGGTCCAGGCCCTGGAGACACACGCGTAGAACGGCCTCGCGCGGGCACCGGCGGCTCCAGAGAGTCCGGTCGCCGTCCAGGACCGTCACCACGAGCGCGTCCGCCTCGGGGCGGAGGACCCACGTCGCCCAGGCCGGCTCGAGCGACCACGCGACGCGCTGCTCGCCGCCCCCTGAGGCGAGACCGACGAGGGCCCTCGCGAGGTCGCCGAGCGAGTCGCACGGCACGTCGGAGACGTTGTCGGTCCACACGGCGTCCCCGAGGCGGAGCGTGACGTCGAGCCAGCCGTGCTCGGGCGTCCCGAAGTCGAGGGCGAGGTCCATGTCGGCACAGCCGGGCGGGCCGACGTCTACGCCGTCGAGGTTGCGCCGTATGCTCCCGCCCGTCTCCCCTGCCCGTCTCGATGCGATTCGCCCTTCTCGCCCTGTCCGCCCTGGTCGCCTGCGCCGACGCGCCCGCCTCGGGGCCGGAGGTTGCGGCAGGCGCCCCCGAGGCGGCACGCGACACGGTCCGCGCCGACTGGGCCGGCGCGTTCGCAGAGCACGGCGTCACCGGCACGTTCGTTCTTCAGCATATCGCCTCGGGGCGGACGCAGCGCTACGACGCGGCCCGCGCCGCCGAGCGGTTCCGGCCCGCCTCGACGTTCAAGGTCTACAACGCCCTCGTCGCGCTGGAGACCGGCGCCGTGGGCGATCCCGACTCGGCGTTCGTGTGGGACGGCGTCGAGCGGATGGCGCCGGCGTGGAACCGCGACCAGTCGCTGGCCGAGGCGCTGCCGGCGTCCGCGGTCTGGGTTTTTCAAGACATCGCCGAGGCGGTCGGGCGCGAGCGCTACGACGCGGCGTTCGCGCGCGAGCCCTTCGGCAACGGGACGGTGGGCGACGACCTGCGGCTGTTCTGGCTCGACGGCAGCCTCCGCGTCTCGGCCGACGAGCAGGTAGCGTTTCTGCGGCGGCTCCGCCTCGGGGAGGCCGGTTTCCGGCCCGAGGTGCAGGCGGCGGTCCGCGCGATGGTGCCCGTGCTGGTAGAGCGCGGGGACGTCCGCCTCGGGGGCAAGACCGGCTGGGGCCTCCGCGACGGGCGGCCCGACCTGGGCTGGCTGGTCGGCTGGCTGGAGCACCCCGACGGCCCGTTCGTCTACGCACTCAACGTCGAGGCCGCCGGCCCCGAGGTGGAGGTCGACCTGCGGACGGCCCGCCTCGGGGTCGTGCGCGCGATCCTGGAGGGCGACGGGCTGCTGCCCCGAGGCGGGGCCGAGTGACTGCGCGACTTTGCGGGGCGGCTCGTAGCTTGCGCGCCTCACGACGGGTCCCTCCTGCCAGTGTCTGACACCTCTTCCGCCGCCCCCGAGGCGGCCAAACGCGGCCTCTGGTCGTCGAAGCTCGGCTTCGTGCTCGCGGCCAGCGGCTCGGCGATCGGCCTGGGCAACATCGTCTTCTTCGCCTCGAACGCCTACCAGTTCGGCGGCGGGGCGTTCTACCTGCCGTACTTCCTGGCGCTCTTCGTGCTTGGCATCCCCGTGATGATCGCCGAGTTCTCGATGGGCACCATGACCGGGCGGAGCTTCCCGATGGCGCTCCGCTCGCTCGTCGGCAAGAAGGGCGAGTTTGTGGGCTGGTGGGCGCTCGCGAGCGCGCTCTTCATCACGATGTACTACATCGCGATCCTCGGCTGGGCGCTCTGCATGATGGTCGGCGCCGTGTTCGGGCTGATGGAGCCCGGCGCGACGGCCCCGTTCGAGCCGTTCGCCGAGCCGAGCGCCGGCCCGAACGCGACGGCCTACTTCTTCGGCATTCTCGCCTCGTGGTGGCCCATGATCGCCGTCGTCGTGGTGTGGGCGATCACGCTGACGGCGCTCTGGAAGGGCACCGAGACGATCGAGAAGACGGTCCGCATCGCCGTGCCGGCCATGTGGATCTTCATGATCATCCTGATCGTGCGTGGCGTGACGCTGCCGGGCGGGACGGACGGCGTGATGTACCTGTTCACGCCCGACCTCGCGGGCATCGCGCAGCCGGACGTGTGGAAGGGCGCCTTCAGCCAGATGTTCTTCTCGCTCTCGCTTGGTCTGGGCACGATGACCGCCTACGCGAGCTACCTGCCGAAGGACTCGGACCAGGTGAACAACTCGTTCATGGTCTCCTTCCTCAACTGCGGGTTCGAGTACATCGCCGGCATCGCCATCTTCGCGATGCTGTTCGCGTTCGCCCTCAACCCGGCCGGCACGACCCTTTCACTCTCCTTCTTCGCCATTCCGGAAGGGATCGCGGCGTTCCCGTTCGGGGCCAAGGTCTTCGGTTTTGCGTTCTTCCTGCTGATCGTGATGGCGGGTGTGACGAGCGCGATCTCGCTCGTCGAGGGCATGGCGAGCGCGGTCATCGACAAGACGGGCACGAGCCGCGCGACGGCGCTCACGATGGTGGCCGTGCCTGGCGTCATCGGCTCGGTCATCACGACGCTGCCGTTCGTGGTCGACCCCGGGCTGGCAGGCAACGGGACCGTCGGGCTCAACTTCCTCGACATCCTCGACCACTGGGCGTTCAGCTACAGCCTGCTGACGGTCGGCCTGCTGGAGAGCGTGCTCCTGGGCTGGGTGTTCGGCGCGAGCCGGCTGCGCGCGTTCGTCAACGAGCACTCGAAGCTCACGCTGGGCGCCTGGTTCGACGTGCTGCTCAAGTTCGTCATCCCGGCGATCCTGTTCACGGTCATCGTCTGGAACCTCTGGCTCGACCTGTTCGGCGGCGAGCTGTACGGCTCGGCCAATCCGCTCGGACCGGTCGACTGGTTCCCGGTCGTGATCCCGCTCGTGTGGATCGTGGGCACGCTCGCCCTCGCCGCCTTCCTCACCAGCCGCGCCGCCGCGCCGGAGCCCTCCGAGCCCGTCGCCGCCGCCGTCGAGCCCTGATGCGTCTCCTCCTCCTCGCCCTCCTGCTCGCGCCGGCCCTCTCGGCCCAGGACATTGTCGGCATCACGCCCGAGATCCCGATCCGTGGCGAGCCCGTCGAGGTCACGTTCAGCGCGCCCGTCGACAGCGTGACGGTCACCTACCGTCCCGGCGCGGTCACCGCCTCGGTGGAGACGTTCGCGCCCGGCGCGGCGACGTTCGCGTTCACGCCCGAGCGCGCCGGCGTGGTGTCGGTGGCCGGCGGCGACGGCAGCCAGAACGTGTCGGTCCGCTTCCGGAGCACGCCACTGGGCGGCATCCTGGTGATGCTGGTCGCAGGCGTCGTCCTCTGCGGGGGCGCCGTCGTCGCGCTGCGCGCGCTGATGCGCGACGGACTCGCCATCGAGACGGACGGTCGGCTCGCGCCCGACACGTGATCCGCGCGGCCTGGGTGGCGCTCGCGCTCGCCGGTGCCGCCTCGGCGCAAACGCCGGCATACCAGGGCTACGCGCTCCCCGGCCACGCCGCCCCCGAGGCGGTCCGGGTCGAGATCCCCCGCCTCGGGGCCGTGCCCGACACGACGGCGCCGCCCGACGCCTGGCTCGGCCGCGACAAGGCGCTCCACGCCGGCGGCTCGCTGCTGCTCACGCTCTCGGGGCAGTACCTGCTCGTCGACAAGGCCGGGCTGTCGAACGCCGAGGCGCTGCCCGTCGCGGCCGGCACGACGCTCCTCCTGGGCGTGATGAAGGAGGTGACCGACAGCCGGCGGACGCGCCACCCCCTCTTCTCGTGGCGCGACCTCGCGGCCGACGCCGCCGGCATCGCGGTTGCCGCCGCGCTCGTGTCGCTGTAGGTCGAGGCGGCGTTGCCGTACCGCCTCGGGGTCGTGGTGCGGTGCCATCCTGACACGGGGAAGACGCCTCGGCGAGGCGTCTCTACAGCGTGCCACGGTCTGCCGTCGTGGCCGGCCCGATGGCGGAACATTTCCACGGCCGCACATCCCCACTTTCCACTTTCCACTTTCCACTTTCCACTTTCCACTTTCCACTTTCCACTTTCCACTTTCCACTTTCCACTTTCCACTTTCCACTTTCCACTTTCCACTTTCCATGCTCCTCCGCACCGTCCGCATGACGTTCCGGCCGGACCGCCTCGATGCCTTCCTGGCCCTCTTCGCCGAGGCGCAGCCGAAGATCGCGGTCGTGCCCGGCTGCCAGCACCTCGAGCTGTGGCAGGACGCCCGCTTCCCGAACGTCCTCACCACGTTCAGCCGGTGGGACGACGCCGAGGCGCTCGACGCCTACCGCCGCTCCAACCTGTTCCGCGAGACGTGGGCGCGCACGACGCCGCTCTTCGCCGCCGCGCCGGCCGCCCACAGCCAGCGCCGCCTCGGGGACGCGATCTCGCACGCCGAGGCGGGCTAGCGGGTGACCTCGATGCATTCGCCCGAAGCCACCGCATCGAAGTCGGTACGTGATTCGTGATGCGTGATTCTCCGCCCAGGAGAGTCACGCATCATGGATCACGGATCTGCTTCGGGCACCCCGTACCGGAGGACGCATCGTTCCCCCGGCGTCAGACCTCCCGCTCGAAGTAGAGGTAGACGTAGACCGCCGCGCCGAACGAGGTCGCGTCCGTCGAGGCCAGCTCCCACCCCGCGGCGGTGTACTCGTCGAGGAGCGCCTGGACCTCCTCCTGCGACGACTCCGCGATGTGCTCCTTGTTGAGCGTGGGCTTGGTGTAGTAGGTGCGGGCTTCGACGCGGTATTCTTTCACGGGGCTGTGGGCTGTGGGCTGTGGGCTGTGGGCTGTGGGCTGTGGGCTGTGGGCGAAGCTGCCACCGCCTCGGGGGTGTTGCAAGGCCGAAGCGGGGGCGTCCGCCGGGTGCGGTGCGTCGGTGGACGGTGGACGGTGGACGGAAGCTGCCGCCTCGGGGCACGGCGAGAGCGCTCGCCCCCCATTCCTCCCCTCCGTCGCCTCGGGGCCGGCGCACGGCCAGGCCGAAGCGCCCGCTCTCCGTGCTCTCGCGGCGCAGCCGCGCTCTCGCCGCGGAGCGGCCCTCTCGTCGCGGAGCGGCGCTCTCCGCCCTCGCCCCGAGGCGGTGTGCCCCCAGGATGCCCCGAACGTTCCCACGACCGCCTCGCACTCTCCATTCTCAATGTTCCATTCTGCCTTCTCCCCTCTCCCTTTTCCCTTCAGATGACGGTGCCGTCGGGGAGGATGGCGTTTTTGGGGAGCACGACGATGCCGTCGCGGATGTACCAGCCGTCGCCGTCCGCCTCGGTGACGCCCTCGGCGTTGGTGATCCGGCAGTCGGAGCCGACCTGGACGTTCTTGTCGATCAGCGCGTTCTCGACGTGGCTGTTCGCCCCGATGCCCGGCGTCAGCGGCGGGTTGAGGCCGGGCCGCCGCGAGGGGTCGCGCCACGGGAGGTAGTCGGCGCCCAGCATGACGGTTCTGCGGAGCGTCGCCCCCGAGGCGATGTAGGAGCGGATGCCGACGACCGAGTCCTCGACCGTCGCGTCGATCACGACCGAGGCCTCGGCGATCATCGAGTCGCGCACGGTCGCGTTCTGGAGCTTGGCCGGCGGCAGCATGCGCGCGTTGGTGTAGATCGGCGCGTCCTCGTCGTAGAGGTCGAAGGCCGGGTCTTTCTCGGCCAGCATCAGGTTGGCCTCGTAGAACGAGCGGATCGTGCCGATGTCGGACCAGTAGCCGTCGAACGCGTAGCTGAGCACGCGCCGGCTGGCGATGGCGGCCGGGATGATCTCCTTGCCGAAGTCCTTGTCGGCCGGGTTGCCGAGGAGCGTCTCGCGCAAGACGTCCCGGTCGAACATGTAGATGCCCATCGAGGCGAGGTAGACGCGGCCGGCGTCGCGCATCGCCTGCGAGACCGGGCTCTCGAGGCCGTCGAGCTGGTCGCGCGGCGGCTTCTCGTGGAACTCGGTGATGACGCCGTCAGCGTCGGTCTTGAGGATGCCGAACGCGGGCGCCTCGTCGGCCGTGACCGGGATCGTGGCGACGGTCAGGTCGGCCCACGACGAGCGGTGGTGGTCGGCGAAGACGTTGAAGTCCATCCGGTAGAGCTGGTCGCCCGAGAGGATGAGCACGCGCCGGTGCGGGTAGGCGTCGATGTGCTGGAGGCACTGGCGGACGGCGTCGGCGGTGCCCTGAAACCACGTGTCCGAGTCCGGGGTCTGCTCGGCGGCCAGGATGGTCACGAAGCCGTGGCCGAAGCGGTCGAACCGGTAGGTGCGCGCGACGTGCCGGTTGAGGCTGGCCGAGTTGTACTGCGTCAGCACGAACATGCGCAGCAGCTCGCTGTTGACGCAGTTCGAGATCGGGATGTCGATCAGGCGGTACTTGCCCGCGAGCGGGACGGCCGGCTTCGAGCGGTGGCCGGTGAGGGGGTGGAGCCGGGTGCCGGCGCCCCCGCCGAGGATGACGGCGAGCGTGTCGCGCATGGAGTGAGAGGCAGAGTCAGAGGTGAGGGTAAGACAGGGCGCCTGTAGAGACGCCTCGCCGAGGCGTCTCCGGGCCGAGCACCCCCGCGGGGCGAGCCCCCGCCTCGGGACCACGCGCTGCCTCGAAGAGGAGCATCCCCCAGGGCGGCCGGTCCCCGAGGCGGTCAGCCCACCGAGGCGGGCACGAGGCGTTCGTAGAGCGCGGCGTAGGCCTCCGCCGAGCGGCCCCACGAGTGGTCCGCCGCCATGCCGTTCTGCTGGAGCCGCGCGTACGCCTCGGGGTCGGCCACGACGGCGAGCCCGGCCTGGATGGCCTCGAAGAAGGCGGCGACCGTGAAGGCGTCGAACGCGAAGCCGGTGCCAGCCCCCGAGGCGGCATCGAACGGCGCGACCGTGTCGCGCAGGCCGCCGACCGCGTGGACGACCGGCGGCGTGCCGTAGGCCATCGCGTAGAGCTGGCCCAGCCCGCACGGCTCCGACTTGGACGGCATCAGGAACAGGTCGCCGGCGGCGTAGAGCTGGTGCGCGAGCGCGTTGTCGAACGCGAGCACGGCGGCGAGGCGGTCGGCCTTGCCCTCGCTCGCCAGCATGGCGATGAGCCCCTTCATGGCCTCCTCGTGCTCGGCGTCGCCCGAGCCCAGGACCGCCACGGCCGCCTCGGTGTGGCGGAGGACGCGCTCGATCGCCTCGGGGAGCAGCTCGGCGCCCTTCTCGGGACGGAGCCGGCCCACGAACGTGAGCAGCGGGCGCGAGGCGTCGAGCGACAGCTCGGCGCAGACTTTGAGTTTGGTCACGGCTTTCCCAGAGAGGTCGGCCGCCGTGTACGTCGCCGGGAGGTGGGGGTCGGCTTCGGGGCTCCACACGCCCGTGTCGACGCCGTTGACGATGCCCGTGAGCTTGGGCCGCGCCGTCCGGAACGCCTCGATCAGCCCGTTCGCCATGTCGCGGTCGCTCGTCAGCTCGTCGGCGTAGGTGGGGCTGACCGTCGTGACGGCGTCGGCCCAGTGGAGGGCGGCCTTCATGCTGTTCACCTCGTCCTCGACGAGCAGCCCCTCGGGCTCGGGGACGTGCACCCCGAGGCGGTCCCAGACGGCCCACGGCAGCTCGCCCTGGTGGTCGGCGCTGTGGACGGTGAAGACGGTCGGGACGCCCGAGAGCGCGGCGTAGTCCGGGCCGTGCGCGAGGAGGGCAGGAATGAGGCCCGTGTGGTGGTCGTGGAGATGGAGGACGTCCGCCTCGGGGGCGCCGTCCCCGCGTACGAGCCAGTCGAGAGCGGCGAGCTGGAAGACGAGGAACCGGGTGTCGGCGTGCGGCAGCGGCGTGCCGCCCGGCCCGGCGTAGACGGCGTCGGGGCCGAAGTGGACCGGCTCGTGGAGGAGGTAGAGCGGCGCGCCGGCATGGTCGGCGCGGGAGACGGCGTACGGGTAGCGGTCGGGGCCGTAGGCGACCTCGCCGGCCGAGACGACCGTGAGCGCGCCGGCCCGCTCGGCGACGGCTCCGTGCGGGCCGCCGTAGAGCGGCATCAGGACCGCCGAGTCGACGCCGCGCTCGGCGAGCGCACTCGGGAGCGCGCCGACGACGTCCGCCAGGCCGCCGACCTTGGCGACGGGCGCGCACTCGGCCGCGAGGTGGAGAACGTTCATGGGCGCAGAAAGGGTGACCTCGACGTCGTCCAGCCGCGGGGACTCCGCTCCGGACGACGAGAGAGGGAGAGGACCTCGTCGGGCGTGGGGCGCATCCGCCCTCGGCCGCGCCGCATGGTACGAGCGGCGGGCCGAAGAGAGGCAATGCGGCACCTCCACCGCCGTTCGCCGTACGCGCCCCGGTATCTTCCGGTTCACGCGCCCTTCTCGTTTCCAGGCTCACCCCCTCGAGGCTCACCCCCCGAATGCCCGCCCCCTCCCCCGTCGACGCCCTCCGCCGCCGCCTCGGGGCCGCGCGGCGGCGGCTGACTGCCGCGGCCGTCGCGCGCGGCGCGCTCGTGACCGCGGCCGTCGTGGGCCTCGGGTTCCTCGTCGCCGTCGCCGCCGAGGCGGGCCTGTGGCTGGGCGTCGAGCTGCGGACCGCCTTGTTCTGGCTCCTCCTCGGAGCGCTGGTGGTGCTCGGGGTGGCAACCATCGTCGTTCCCCTGCTCCGCGGCGTGGGCGCGCTGCCGGGCCTGGGCGAGCGGGACGTGGTGAAGCGGACCGGCCAGGACTTCGAGGGCGTCGACGACCGGCTGGCGACCCTGCTCGACCTCGCCGACCGCCGCGACACCGGCGGCGCCGAGGCGCTCCACACCGCCGCCCTCGACGCCCTCGGGCGCGAGGTGGCCGACGTGCCCTTCGAGCGAGTGCGCGCGTTCGGGCCGGCGCGGCGGGCGCTGCCGTACGCGGCCGTCCCGGCGGCCCTCCTCGTGGGCCTCTTTCTGGGGGCGCCCGAGACGATGGGGTCGGCGGCCGAGCGGCTGCTCGCGCCTGGCGTCTACTTCGCGCCGCCCGCCCCGTTCGCGCTCGCCGTCGAGCCCGGCGACACCGACGTCACGCGCGGCGCCGACCTGCCGGTCTCGGTCACCGCCTCGGGGACGGCCCTGCCGCTGACGGCCGAGATCGAGTTCGGGCGGGCCGACGAGCGCGCCACCGAGGCGGTCCGCCTCACGGCCGACGCCGAGGGCGGCTTCGCGTACACGATCGAGAACGTCGCGGCCAACCTTCGCTACCGCGTGATCGCCGAGGGCGTGCGGACGGCCTGGTACGCCGTCGAGGCGGTCGACCGGCCGCTCGTGCGGGGCGTCCGCGTGACGGTCACGCCGCCCGGCTACAGCGGGCGCCCGTCGCGGACGCTGCCCGAGGGCGTCGGCGACGCGACGAGCCTGGTGGGCTCGACGGTCCAGGTGCAGGTCGGGCTGGGCGGGCCGGCGCCGGCCGAGGCGTGGCTCGACGTGAGCTGGGCCGACGGGCGGACGCAGCGCGTGCCGCTCCGCATCGGCGAGGACGCGGCGCTGGGGCGGTTCCGCCTCCGGGCCGGCGGCACGTACGTGGTCAAGCTGCGGGCGGCCAACGGGCTCGAGAACACCGACCCGGCCGTCTACTCGCTCGGCACGCTCAGCGACGGCCCGCCCCAGATCGCGCTCACGGGCGGCGCCGAGGGGGCGCTCACGCAGGCGGCGCGGCGGCTCACGTTCCGCGTGACCGACGACTTCGGGTTCTCGGGCGGCAGCCTCGTCTACCGCGTTACCGCCTCGGGGCAGACGACGCCAGCGCGGCGCGTGGCGCTGCCGGTGCGGACGCGCCCGCTCGACCAGCAGGTCGCCCTCGACTGGCGGATCCCGGGCGTGGCGCCGGGCGCCGTCGTCGAGGTCTACGGCGAGGTGCGCGACAACGACGCCGGCGGCGCCAAGACGGCGCGGACGCCCCTCTACACGCTCCGCTTCCCCACGCTCACCGACCGCCTCGACGACTTCGACGCGCAGCGCGACTCGACGGTCGAGAGCCTCGACCGGCTCCGCGAGGAGGCCGAGGAGTCGAGCGAGCGCTTCCAGCGGCTCCGCGAAGACCTCCGCCAGAACCTCGACCCCGACTGGGAGGACCGCCGGCAGGTCGAGCAGCTCCTCCAGGAGCAGTCGAACATGCAGAACCAGGCGCAGCAGCTCCAGCAGCAGATGGAGCGCCTGTCGGAGCAGATGCAGAACTCCGACCTCATGAATGAGGAGACACGCCGCATGTTCGAGCAGATGCGCGACGTGATGCAGGACCTCGACGACCCGCGGATGCAGGACGTGATGGAGCGCCTGCGCGACGCGATGGAGCGGCTCGACATGCGCGACATGCTCCAGCAGACCGAGGAGGCGGCCGAGCGCGACGAGGAGTTCCAGCGCCGCCTCGAGCGCGCGCAGCAGCTCCTCGACCGCCTCGAGGCGGCCGTCGAGATGGAGGAGATCGCGCGCCGCGCCGAGGACCTCGCTGAGACCGAGGAGCGGCTGGCCGAGGAGACCGAGGCCCTCCGCGAGCGCCAGGAAGGCGAGCAAGGCGAGGAGTCACCGGAAGGCGCCGACGCGGACGCCGAGGCCGGCGACGACACCGAGGCGGGCGAGGAATCAGACGCCGGCGAGGAGTCGGAGGCCGGCGAGCAAAGCCCCGAGGCGGGTCCGCAGAACACACCCGAACAGGAGCGCCAGCGCCTGGCCGACGAGCAGCGCCGCGCCCGCGAGGACGCCGCCGCACTAGAGCAGCAGATGCAGGAACTCCGCGAGCAGCTCGACGACCTCTCCAACGCCCCCACCGAGGAGGTCGAGGAGATGCTGGAGCAGATGCAGGAGGACGGCGGCCTGCAGGAGCAGATGGAGCAGAACGCGCAGCAGCTCGAGCAGAACCAACTCCAGGACGCGCAGGAGGGCCAGCAGCAGATGTCGCAGCAGCTCCGCCAGATGTCGGAGGAGATGCGGAGCCAGAGTCAGGGCATGCAGGGCCAGCAGCAGCAGGTCGACATGGCCGCGCTGCGGCGGGCGCTCGAAGACGTCCTCACGCTCTCGCGCGAGCAGGAGGCGCTAGCGAACGAGACCGACGCCATCCCATCGCGCAACCCCGCCCTCGTGCCGGTCGCGCGGCGCCAGGGCGAGCTGCGCGACGGCCTCCGGACGGTCGTCGACACGCTCCGCCGCGTGAGCCAGACGGTCCCCCAGCTCGGCCCCGAGGTGGACGCGCGGGCCGGCAACGCGCGGCGCGAGATGGACCTCGCCGTGCAGCGCCTCGCTGATCGGCAGTCGGGACCCGGCACCGGGCACCAGCGGTCCGCCATGTCGCACCTCAACGAACTGGCGCTGCTTCTGACGGATCTGCTCGATCAGCTCCAGAACCAGCAGCAGCAGAGCGGCGGCGGCCAGGGCCAGGGCACGCCGCAGCAGATGCAGCAGATGGGCCAGCGGCAGGCCGAGATCAACCGGCGGATCCAGCAGATGCTCAACCAGTCGGCCGGCGAGCGGCTCTCGCCCGAGGAGGGCCGGCGCGTGCGCCAGATGGCCGAGCAGCAGGAGGCGCTGCGGCGCCAGCTCCAGAGAATGCTCGAAGGCGAGGGCGCCGACGGCCTCTCCCCGGGCGAGCGGAGTGCGCTCCAGCGCGTGGAGGACCAGATGCGCGAGGCGGCGCGCGACCTCCGCCGGGGTCGCCTCGACGAGCGGCAGGCGCCGCGGCAGGTGCAGATCCTGGAGCGCCTGCTGGAGACGGAGCGCTCGGTGAACCAGCGCGGCCGCGAGGAGCAGCGCGAGGCCGAGACGGCGCGCGACACGCCGCCCCCCGAGGCGGCGCCCCCGCTGCGGACAGACCGACCGGCGGAGCGCGTGCGGCGCGACCTGATCCGAGCGCTGGAGAGCGGGTACGCAGCGGACTACGAGGACCTGATCAAGCGGTACTTCGAGCGGCTGCAGGCGCGGGTGGAGGGATGACCGCCTCGGAGGCGAGTGTTATCCGACACGGCGCCGCATAAACACTGGCGTGTTTGCAGACTTCGTTGCCACTCAACGAGGCGGCGGGTAGGTTGCGAGCATTATTCGGCGTCCCCCCTGGCTTTTATCAGGCCTCACGACGCCCAATACCTGTTACACCGTCTCGGGGCACCTAGCTATCCTTCAGAGAATGTCCAGCTATTTTGAAGAGCAGTCGTCGAAGCTCAGTCTGCCGCTCGCCGAGGTAGACGGTGTTGGGCTGAGGTCGGCGCAGCGAGCCGCTATCTATTCGGTTGCCGCTCACTTTGCTAGGAATGAGGAGCCAGCGCTTGTGGCTATGCCCACCGGTTCGGGCAAGACGGCTATCCTGATGCTGGCGGCCTTCGTGCTGAGAGCGAAAAGAGTCTTGGTTCTGACTCCAAGCGTTTTGGTCCGCAGTCAGATTGCGGATCGGTTTGGCTCTCTCTCAACCCTGAGGAAGATCAAAGTTGTCACTGAAGCTATCGAGGAAGGTCCCGCATCCACCGAGGTGACAGGCAAACTGAAAGACGAGGATGCTTGGGAGGCGCTTCGAGAATTCGATGTCGTTGTCGGCATACCCAATAGCCTCAGCCCTGCTGCCTCAGGAGTATGGTCGCCTCCACCCGACCTCTTCGACCTCATTCTAGTAGACGAGGCGCACCACGGGCGAGCGCGGACTTGGGAAGCTCTGATTGAGGCGTTTCCGAGCGCTCGACAGGTTCATTTTACAGCTACCCCGTTCCGTCGCGACCGACGGGAACTTAAAGGTCTCTTCGTGTACACTTACTCGCTTAGCGAAGCGTACGAGGATGGGGTATTCGGGGAAATCGTTTTCCAGCCCGTTGAACCAGAGGGAGAGAATGCTGATGTGGCGATTGCTAAAGCTGCCGAAGCGGTTTTGCTTCGTGACCGCTCAGACGGGTACAGCCATCTGCTCATGGTACGGACGGATTCACGTAAACGCGCGAATGAGCTGAAGGACATCTATGCCGAGCACACCGACCTCGATCTCCGTTTGATCCACAGTAGGCTCGCGCCGAGGACAGTCAAAAGGTCTATCGAACGTCTCCGAACAGGCGAACTCGACGGAGTGATATGCGTCGACATGCTCGGTGAGGGCTTTGATCTTCCTGAACTCAAGGTTGCAGCGGTTCACGCTCCCCACAAGTCGCTCGCTGTCACACTGCAGTTCATAGGCAGATTCGCCAGGACTGAATCCGACGATCCTATCGGACAGGCAACGTTCATTGCTGTCCCTTCTCATATCGAGGTCGAGAGGCAGCGTCTCTACGAGGAGTCAGACGCGTGGCAACTAATGGTTGCCAACCTTAGCGAAGGGCGCATTGGTCGTGAGGTCGAAGCTCGTGAACAGCTTGCCACGTTCGAGCGCGTTGAGGACGTGTCACCTGATCTGAGGGGCGTATCCCCTGGAGCTTTCCGCCCTCTGAAGCACGTGAAGGTGTACAGAGTCACGCGGCCAGCCTCGGAAATCGATATCACGGTGCCTGTCGAGATGCCGTCCCCTTTCGAGGTTGTTGACCGTTGGGATACAGCGCTACGCGGTAGGACTGATCCGGTAGCCTGCATGGCGTAGCCACCCCTCAGCGTCCTCCCACGTCAGCGCAGCGACCGCCGCTTCCAGCGCTTCGCGTAGCGCCGTACCGGTGTCGGCCCGCGCCCGTTTGACGA
>JBCCQJ010000046.1:0-19645 GCA_039024395.1 Bacteroidota bacterium
ACCTCGTACCCACCCGAAGGACGCTCTACGCATCACGTACGACGCGTTCGGTCTTCCAGATGGGGACGTCGGCCTTGAGGGTGTCGATGAGCCAGCGGCAGGCGGCGAACGCCTCGGCCCGATGCGGGCACGCCACGCCAGCGACGACGCTCGCCTCGGGGGGCGGCACGTCCCCGAGGCGGTGCACGAGGACGATGCGCACGGCGCCCCACCGCTCCGCCGCCTCGGTGGCGAGGCGCACGAGTTCGACCTCCGCCATCGGGACGTAGGCCTCGTAGGTCAGCAGGTCCGTCTCGCGACCGTCGGTCCACCGCCGGCTGGCGCCGACGAACACCGCGACGCCACCGGCCCGGTCGTCGGCCAGGAACGCGTGCACCGAGGCGAGGTCGAGCGCCGCCTCGGTGAGGCCGGTCCAGAGCGGACCGTCCGGCGCGCTAGGGCGTGTAGGCATCCGCAAGGTCAGGTGCGCACGAGGTCACGATTTCGACCTCGCAAGAAGCGCGAGGAGTTCGGGGCTGGAGCCCCGGACGACGAGTGCGACGCGGCGAGGGCGGAATCTGGACCGTGCGCGTCGATCCAGGTGGGTGGCTACACGCCCTGACCATCGAGAGTGGCGAGGACGGCGTCGAAGTCGGGCATCTCGCCCGCGTTGTCGAGCACCTCGGCGTAGCGGACCGTCCCGCCGTCGACGACGAACGCCGAGCGCTTCGAGACGCGGTCGAGGCCCATCGGGGTGAAGTCGTTGTCGTACTTCGCGCCGTAGGCCGCCGACACGTCGCCGTCGTGGTCGGAGAGCAGGCGGAACGGGAAGTCGTTCGCCTTCTTGAACTCGGCGAGCGCAAACGGCGAGTCGGTCGAGATGCCCACCACCTCGGCGCCGAGGCCGGTGTAGCGGTCGTAGTCGTTGCCGACCGTGCTCAGCTCGGTCGTGCAGACGCTCGTGAAGGCGCCGGGGAAGAGCAGGAGGACGACGGGACCGTTCGCCTCGGAGAGCGTGAAGGCGGTCGTGTCGGAGTCGTAGAGGGTGAAGTCGGGGGCGGCGTCGCCAGCAGAGAGGGCCATCGGGCGGAAGAGGAGATGAGAGGTCGAGCTACGCCTCCCTCCCCCCGTGGTTCTCCACACAACACAAGATGACTTTCCAATAACGGCATATGCAGTCAGCCGCCGAACTGGATCGTCCGGATCGGCTCGATCCGCGCCGCCACCCGCGCCGGGACGTACGCCGCGAGCGTGCAGAGCGCCACCGCCGCCACCACCGTCACCACCACGTCAAGCGCCACGAGCTGGATGGGCGCCGCGTCGAGGTAGTACGCGTCCGCCGGCAGCTTGATGAACTCGAGCTTCTGCTGAAGCCAGCCGAACGCGACCGACACGGCCGCCCCCGAAGCGGCCCCGATCACGCCCACCATCAGCCCGAACACGACGAACAGCCGCCGCACGGCACGCCGACTCGCCCCCATCGCGAGCACCGTCCCGATCTCGCGCGACTTCTCGAGCACCACGATCAAGAGCGCCCCGATGATGTTGAAGGCCGCCACGATGACCAGGATCGAGATCACGAGCGGCACGATGCTCTGCTGGAGCTCGACCCAGGCGAAGAGTCCTGGGTAGACGTCCTCGATGGGCCGCGCGAAGACCGGCGGGCCGACGTCGTCGGTGACAGCCGATGCCACGGCGCGCGCCTGCTCGCGGTCGGCGAGCGTGAGGTCGATCCGCGTCGCCTCGTCGGCGGCGTACTGGAACAGATCGCGCGCCTCGTCAAGGTGGACGTACGCGAACCGGTCGTCGAAGTCGGCGAGGCCGGTCTCGAAGGTGCCGGTGACCGTGAACTGCTTCACGCGCGGCTTCGACTGGAGGGTGCCGCCGCTGAGCCCGCGCGTCGAGTAGCTCGTCACAACGTCGCCCACCGCGAGCCCGAGCCGCTCGGCCAGACGCGCGCCCACGACCACGCCCGGCCGCCCGTCGGCCTCCCCGAGGCGGAACGCGCCCGCCTCGGTGCGCGCGGCCACGAACGGGTGGTCGCCCTCGCGGGTGCCCCACACGAGCACGCCGTCGACCTGCGCCGCCTCGGCGCCCTTGGGCTGGAGGAGCGCGAAGTCGACGACCGACGGCGCCGCGCGCTCGACGCCGTCGAACGCCCCGAGGCGGGCGGTGAGCGAGTCGGACCGCGAGAGCGGCTCGCCGAGGTAGCTCTCGACCTGCACGTGCTGCCCGAACCCGACGATCTTGGCCTCGATCTCGTCGCTGAAGCCGCGCACGATCATCAGCGCCAGCAGCAGCGCGCCCGTGCCGACGGCCACGCCGCCGATCGCGGCCACGACGACGAAGCGCAGGAAGCCGTGGCGCTCGTCCCGGCCCTCGGCGCCGCGCAGGTAGCGGAGGGCGAGCGTGCGTTCGAAGGGGCCGATCAAGGGGGGTTACGGGCTGTAGGCTGTGGGCTGTAGGCTGTGGGCTTTCGGCTCTCAGCGGTCGGCAAGATCGCACCGCCTCGGGGCGTGAGCGGGAGGGTAGACCGTGCGGCCTCTACACCCCGAGGCGGCAGACCGGAGGACCGCCTCGTGGCCGGAGGCGTCTTCGGGCGTAGGAGTGCGGACCCCGAGGCGGAGCGGGGCGTCTCCTATCTTTTCAGAGCCCCCTCTGACGCGCCCTCTCCCCTCCCCCGACATGAACAACGCAGTCGCCACCCCTCCCTTCCCCCTCAACGAGCCCGTCCGGTCGTACGCGCCCGGGAGCCCCGAGCGCGCCTCGCTCCATCGCACGCTGATGGACATGCGCGGCCGCGAGATCGAGGTGCTGCCGGTCGTCGGCGGGCGCCGCATCGAGACGGGGCGGACGGAGACGATGCACCCGCCGCACGAGCACGGACGCTCGCTCGGACGGTACCACAAGGCCCGTCCGCACGACGTCCACGCCGCCATCGAGGCGGCCCTCGACGCGCGCCACGACTGGAGCCGGATGGAGTGGACCGACCGGGCGGCCATCTTCCTCAAGGCCGCCGATCTGCTCGCCGGGCCGTTCCGCGACCGAATGAACGCGGCCACCATGCTCGGCCAGTCGAAGAACCCCTACCAGGCCGAGATCGACGCGGCGGCCGAGATGGTCGACTTCTTCCGCTACAACGCCCACTTCCTGCGTCAGATCTACGAGGAGCAGCCGGTGAGCCCGCCGGGCGTCTGGAACCGGACCGAGTACCGCGCCCTCGAGGGGTTCGTGTTCGCCGTCACGCCGTTCAACTTCACCTCCATCGCCGCCAACCTGGCGACCGCGCCGGCGCTGATGGGCAACACGGTGCTCTGGAAGCCCGCGCCGACGCAGATGTACTCGGCCCAGGTCATCATCGACCTCCTCGAGGCGGCAGGTCTGCCGCCCGGCGTCGTCAACGTGCTGCCCGGCGACGGGGCCGACGTGGGCGACCCAGTGCTGGCGAGCGAGCACCTCGCCGGACTCCACTTCACCGGCTCGACGGGCACCTTCAACCACCTCTGGCAGACGATCGGCCAGCGCCTCGACCACTACCGGACCTACCCGCGCATCGTGGGCGAGACCGGCGGCAAGGACTTCATCGTCGCCCACGAGAGCGCCGACCCCGAGGCGGTGGCGACGGCCATCGTCCGCGGTGCGTTCGAGTACCAGGGCCAGAAGTGCTCCGCCGCGAGCCGCGTCTACGTCCCTCAGGCGCTCTGGGGCGACGTCCAGCGCTCGCTCGAGGCCCAGCTCGCCCAGATCACGGTCGGGCCGGTCGAGGACTTCTCCCACTTCGTCAACGCCGTCATCGACCGTCGCGCGTTCGACAAGATTACCGGCTACATCGACCGCGCCCAGGACGCCGACGGCGTGGAGGTGCTCCACGGCGGCACGTACGACGACCGCGACGGCTACTTCGTCGACCCGACGGTCCTCGTCGCCGACGACCCCGCGTACGAGACGATGGAGCAGGAGATCTTCGGGCCGGTCGCCTCGGTGTACGTCGGCTCGGAGTCGTTCGACGAGATGCTGACGCTGGTCGACAAGACGAGCCCCTACGCCCTCACCGGCGCCGTCTTCGCCCGCGAGCGCACGGCGCTCGCCCACGCCACCGACCGCCTCGCCGACGCGGCGGGCAACTTCTACCTCAACGACAAGCCGACCGGCGCCGTCGTGGGGCAGCAGCCGTTCGGCGGCGCGCGCGGCTCGGGCACGAACGACAAGGCCGGCTCGAAGCTCAACCTGCTCCGCTGGACCAGCCTCCGCTCGATCAAGGAGACGTTCGTGCCGCCGACGCACTTCGCCTACCCGTTCCTCGGCGCCGAGGCGGGGGGCGACGGCGCGGCGGATCGCGTGTCGGTCGACGGCTAACCGCCTCGGGGCGCGTGCAGCCCTCCGGACGCTCTCAAACAGAGGTGACCTTCCACAGCCGATATCACCCGGGCGCCGTGTCACGGCCGTACCTCGCGTTCCAGGCCCAGTCGCGTCCGGTCGCGCTGGCGCTCCTGTTCGTGATGACCGTCGGGCTCTCGGCCGCCCTCCTCGGGGAGACGATCCTCTGGCCGTTCGTCGGCGGCACGGCGGCGGCGTACGCCCTGGCGGCGCTCTACGGCCAGAGCACGCTCCACCGGACGGTCGCCGAGGTGGACGTGCGCGGGCCCTTTGCGGCCGTCCGCTCGGTGTGGGAGGCCGCGGGCGAGGGCGACGACGCGCCCCGGGAGCCCGTCGTGTCGGCGCGCCTCGCGCACGGCGTGTTCGAGGTCGGCCTCGGAGACACCGTTCACACGTTCCTGCGCGACGACTGGCCCGAGTTCGA
This sequence comes from Bacteroidota bacterium, assembly GCA_039024395.1. Lineage (GTDB taxonomy): Bacteria > Bacteroidota > Rhodothermia > Rhodothermales > Rubricoccaceae > Rubrivirga. The sequence goes on from JBCCQJ010000046.1 coordinate 4,781, forward strand.
CGCCCTCGTCGCCGCCTTCCGCGACTCCGCCCGCGAGGCGGACCTCCTGCTCGCCCTCGCCACCCGACCCGCGTGAACCCGCTCCCCCACCCGCACCCGTCGGCCCCCGAGCTTCCGTTCCCCGAGACGAAGATCCCCGAGGCGAGCGTGCGCGACGCTCGGCCCGATGCCCCGACCGCCTCGGTGTGCGCCCTCCCTGAGGCGCGCTACTGGGACCACTGCCCCAACTGCGGCGGCCGGCTGGTGAACCAGAAGTGCAAGTACCGCTGTACGCGGTGCCACTACTTCATGTCGTGCGCTGACTTCGAGAGGTGGCTGTGAGGCCGAAGCGGGCCGCGCGCGGCGGTCTGTACGGCATCGGGCTAGGCCGGGTTCGGAAGCTAGTCACTAGGTTTGTGCGCCCGGACGCACAACGCAGAATCAACGCCTCGCCATGCAGAACGTCTCCGTCCGCCTGATCCACCGGACCTCGAAGCGCGACGGGAAGCGGATGTGGTACGCGCTGTTCACGGACCCGGAACGGGTGCCGCAGCGGAAGACGGTGACGCTCAGGACCAAGAACCGGGCGGTCGCCGAGCAGAAGCGGGCGCAGCTCGAGCGCGAGGTGGCGCTCGGGGCGTTCGACCCGTGGGAGGACCGGGTGGCCCACGGCGTCCCCCTCACGCGGGCGCTCGGCGAGTTCGGGCGACGGTGCGAGCGGGCGGTCGCCTCGGGGGAGTGGTCGGCGAACCACGCGGCGGCGCTCCAGCAGACGGCCCGGCAGTTCGCGGGTGCGCTGCCGGAGGGGACCCGGACCGACCGGGTGAGCCGGCGCGACGTGCGGGCGTTCGTCTACGGCTACGACAACGCGAACAGCCGGTGGCAGGCGTACGCCCGGCTCAAGACGTTCTTCGCGTGGTGCGCGGAGCGGGGCCACGTCCGCACGTCGCCGGTCGTGCAGAAGGACCGGCCGGAGGCCCCGCAGCGACGGCCGCCGCGCTACCTGACCGAGGACGAACTGCGGCGAGTGGTCGAGGCGGCGGCGATGCACGCGGAGCGGCTGCAAGAGACTGGTGCAGGCGTAGATGACGCGGCGTGGTGGCCAGGCCTGTTCGTGTTCGCGGCGGCGACGGGCCTGCGGGTGGGCGAGGTCCGCACGCTCCGCTGGCAGGACGTAGGCGACGACCGCGTGCGGGTGCAGGCGTCGAGGGCCGGCGGGCCGGGACCGCTGGAGGGGCTGGTGGATGGGGCGCCCGAGTGGCCGGGGTTCGTACCGAAGTGGCGGAAGGCACGCACGGTGCCGCTTCTCCCCGAGGCGGCCCGCGCGCTCAGGGCCGCCTCGGAGGGCGGGCTCTATCCCTACAGCGAGGGGCACGTCTTCGGTGAGCGTCTGCCGCACCGGCTGGTGTGGCCGTCGCCCCACGCGCTCAGGGGCATGAGCCACGGCCGGGCGCGGTCGGGGATGCTGTCGGCGTCGACGATCGCGAAGGCGTGGCAGACGGCGCGGGCGCTGGCCGGGGTAGGCGACGAGGGCCACACGTTCCATACCTGTAGGCACACGTTCGCCTCGCACGCACTCCAACGCGGCGTGCCGGTCGCGCATCTCCAACGCGCCTTGGGCCACCGCAACATTCAGACGACGATGATCTACGCGCACAGCAACGATGCGACGGCGGCGGCAGCGTTCCGGGAGGCGTTCGGCGATCACGGCTAACCCAAGGCGTCGAGGTCACGGTCGAGGTCGTGGCGAGAGATCGTCCACCGGCCGGCAAGGTGGCGGAACGACAGCTCGCCCCGCAGCCGCATTTTCTCGACGGTGCGGACGGAGACGGAGAGCATGGAAGCGACGTCCTCTTGGGTGAGGCGTCGGTTTTGGTCGAGCCAGAGGCCGCGCGTGATGGCGGCGGCCTTGCGCTGTTCAGTGGTCATGGCGTTTCGGAGTCGAGGAACTGCGCGAGGGCGAGGGCCAGGGCTGTAGCAGGGTCGGGATGCCGCCCGCACCACAGGCGCTGAACTTGGCTTGACGGGGTCGGGATGTAGACGCGGGCGCTGTGGTCGCCCGTCTCGTCGCTGTACCCGAGTTCGTAGTTCATCCCCTCGGAGCGGGCGAGGGCGAGGAGCCCTGTCATCAGGGCGCCCTCGCCAGAAACCTTGCCGTCGGGCTTGATGTAAGCAGACGGCAGGGTGACGCCGTACCGGTCTGTGTCGCGCGGCAGGAAGGACACGGACGAGGTTGCAGGGAGCCCGTCAACGAAATAGACCGCTTCGGGCCGGGCCTCGGCGATCCGGGCGAGGGCGGAGTGGAGGTCAGTCGGCATCGGTTGAGGGCTCGGGCACCGGGCGTCCGGTCTCGCGGGCGGTGGAGATCCACGCCTCGGCGGCGTCGAGGGCCGCGTAGTAGGCGCGCGTGGGGGTCTGCCCATGGGCGGTGCAGCCGGGGAGGTCGGGGACGGTGGCGACGAACGCGCAGTCGGCGTCGCTCCAACGGATGGTGACGGGGTAATCAGCGGGGGTCATGAGCTGCGGCGTGGAGCATGGATAGGCGGCGGAGGGCGGCGGCGTAGGCCGGCCCCGAGGCGAGGGCGAGGTCGTCGACGATCCGCTCGGTGTAGGGACCCCAGGCGGTGACGGTCTCGCCTGCGCGGATGTGGTAGGGCGGCTCGGGGCAGCGTGCGGCGAGGGCGTCGAGGCGGGAGCGGAGGGCGTCGAGCGAGGCGCGGGCGGACTCGGCGGCGCGGAGGAGATCGGTGGGCGTAGCGGTGTCGGGGATCGGGGTGGGCGTGGTCACGGGGCGGACGACCCCGGCGCGGAGAGGACAGCAGCGGCGAACCGAGGTGGCCATGCGTTCCCGATCCCGAGGCACGCTAGCCCGACTGCCTCGGGGAGCCAGTAGTCGTCCGGGAAGTCCTGGAACCGCGCGAGGCAGCGCGACGAGAGCCGGACGGTGCGGACGTGCGGCGCGGTCTTGACCGCGCCGACAGCGGGCGGCTTGGCGTAGACGGTGTTCGCCGGTGCATCTGCGTCGAGGCACCCGACACCCGGCGCGGCCTGCGTGTCGCTGCTATTGCCCGTCTGAATGAGGAGAGCGCGGTCCACACCGAGGGTGTGGACCGCGCCTTCGTATCCGTTCTGTGAGACGAGCATCGAATCCCACGGCCCGGGTAGGCGCTTCCGCTGCCACGGCGCCAGATCGCAGTCGGACAAACCGGGCAGCAGGTCGGCGATCGCGTCGTACCAACCGTTCCAGCTCGGAGCCTCGAAGCCGAACAGGTCCACGGGCTCGGGGTGCTCGGCGTGCGTCGGAGTGGGCAGCTTCGCACGGCCGATACGCGATGCGGTCAAGATCAGGCGGCGGCGGGTCTGAGGCGTGCCGTAGTCCGCGGCGCAGAGCACGGCCGAGGTGTGGTCGTAGCCCAGTTCGTCCAGCGCGGCTCGGATACGGCGCAGGCTCTCGGTGCCCTCGTAGCCGCGGACGTTCTCGAGCACGAAGTGCGCGGGCTCGCAGGCATGCAGGTAGCGGACGACGGCGTCGGCCTGCATGGTGTCCTCCTTGGTTTCGCCCTTGTTGGCGTTGGCGTCAGAGACGCGCGTGCATTCGGGGCTCGCCTGCCCGACCTCGTGCGGGGGCACGTCGGCAAAGTTCACCTCTCGAATGTCGGAGCAGGTCACATCGAAACCGTTGCGGCGGGCGACGCCGACGACGCGGGGCTCGCGGTCCACGCCCCAGACCGGCGTGAGGCCAGCGAGGCGGGCACCGAGGGCGGCACCGCCGAAGCCCGAGAACAGGGAGACGAAGCGGTTCATCCCCTGCCCTCGCCCTGGGCGTTGAGGTCCACGGAGAGCGCCCGCACGTGCTCCCTGTTGCGCGCGAAGTCCTCGGCGGTCCCCTCGCCCCGGATGGAGCGCCGTAGCCCCGCACGGAGCGACTCTCGGGCTTCCGCGTCGAGGCGGGTGGTGGGCCGGAGCCACACGGCGGGCTCGGCGGCCGTGGCGGCGGCGCGCTCGGCCTCCATCGAGGAGCGCTCCGAGGCGGTGAGGGTGCTGTCGAGGGAGCCCATGTCAGGCGGTGACGTACACCGTGACCACGTCGTCCACGATGCGGGTAGCGACCTTGCGCCCGAGACGGGCGGCGGTCCTGAGGGCGGTGTCGCGGGCCGCCTTCGGGCTCGCGTAGTCACCGGGTGGGACCAGAAACGCCTGCCCTGGCTTTGCGGCCTCGACGGTGCGGTAGAGGGCTGAAGGCGGCCGCCCTGGTGAGGTCGTCCGCTTGGTGCCTGACGGGCTCGGAGGCGGGTCGGCGGTGAAGAGCTTGTAGCGGTTCATGGTGATTCGGTCTTGGTCGAGCGCTGCGCGCGGATGAGCCGGACCTCGGGGGTACGGTCGACGGCGGGGTGATACACGACGGAGCCGACGCGGTAGGTCACCTCTGCGCCGTCCTCGTCGGACAGGACGACGGTCTCGCCGATGCGGGGGACCGCGTGGAGGTTGAGGGGCGGCCACGAGGCGGTCGCGGTGGCGAATCGGACGTGGATGCTCGGCGGGGTCATGGTCCTGGGGTCAGTCGGTGGGGAGGGGTCGGGCCGCTGCCGGCCCAGGGGGACGGGGTGGCGTGGGTGGGGGCTCTCAGGCGGCGGCGTTCTGGCGGCGCCACTTCTCCTCCTGTGCGACGGCGAGGCGGCGATCAAGCTGGTGGAGCGCGGCGCCGTTGTAGTGCGGACGGAGACGTTGCCCGGCGCGGGTGTGGGCGTCGAGGTTGTGGTCGGACAGGGCGCGGATCTCGTCATCCGACTGCGCAGGGCGGACGGTCGTGTAGCGGTGCGCATCGGGTCCTCGGGTCAGGCGCTTCATGTCAAGTTCCAATGCGCCATTGAGGACTGATCCAGTCCGAGTTCCAGTCAAGCGGTTCAGACAGAGCCAGGATCTGACCGAATTCCTTGAGGTATGCGGCTGACACGGTCTCGTCGCGGATCACGACCGCGTTCTCGAACGACCGGGTTGCGTTCGCAGTCACGTTGAACGAACCGGTCCACACTGCATACGGGATCACGGGGGGAGCACTGTCTGTCTTCGGCCATTCCGGGTTCGACCGGGCAAAAACCAGAAACTTGTTATGCATCCGAGGCGACGATGGCGATCGCTCCCTGTTGTGATTGCCAACGCATCGTACCGGAGCAATGCTGGGGCACGCGCACGACGACATCATGTCGGTAGTAAGCCCGAGATTCATGTACCTATGGAAGCCACAGGACAAGGAGCTGTAGAGGCGTCTTAGGCGCTCATGCCAGCGGTCTCCACCGCCGTCTGGCCTGAGAAAGTCCTCTTTTTGTACGACGAGAGATACGTCTTTGACCTCGGCTAGGGCATTCAGGACTCGGACGTTGGTGAGCCAAGCGACTGCACCGAAAACGGCGTCGGCCTCACTGACCAAATCAACGAGTCGCGCTTCGAGATCTCGAAAGTGGAACTCGACATGGCAGTGATCGGCCGAGCCCGAGAAGTCGGTGAGCGGCACGTTGTCGCCGCGATCAACCGAGATTTTTAGATCATTCAGATTCATACTGACTGTAGTTGTGTCGTACGGACGACGGGGGACGGTGTCTGGACCTTGCGGCACCAGCCGAGAGGGCACGGCCGAACGGCACCCGAGGCCAACAGGTGGCGACGCAGGCGGAGTGCGGAGGTGTCTCGGATGCGGAGCGCGCGGGCGACGCCGAAGAGGGCGGCCCGGTCGAACGCCTCGGGCAGGGCCTCCAAGAGCCGCGCAAGGCGGCCCTCGTCGGCGCTGTCAAGCACGGACGGCTCCTCCGCCGCCTCGGCGACACACCGACGTTCTTCCGCGCGGCACGCGGCGAAGTGGGCGCGCTCGACTTCCGGCGACATCTGAGAGGCGCGCAGGGCCTCCGCCCACTCGGGGTGCACGTCGCCCGCCTCGGTGCCCTCGATGCGGACTTGCGTCTCGATCCGGTGCCGGTCCGCCTCGGTCTGGCGGACCCGAACCGGCATCGGATCGACGTCGCCCCAGGGCTCGCGCGGCGAGCGGGCGAGGACGCTCCGGTAGACGCGGACGGCCTCGCGCTCCGTGTACGGATCGGACTTCGACGGCGCGCACGCGGCGTAGGCCCGCATCGTGGCCTCGGCGTCGGTCCGGGGGATCCGGTTGTCGCGCAGCTGGCACGCGAGGTGGAGCGCGCCGTCGTGGCGGCTCGATGCCGCGCGGTCCAGGGCTTGGGCGAGTGCCCGGTCGAGGACGGTCTCGGCGGTCATCAGAACGGGGAGTCGGTCGGCTGAGGAACAGGCGCCGCCTCGGGATCGCGGGGGTCCGTGAATCGCTGCGTCTCGCGGTGAAAGAGCACGCGGGCGCGGCCGACCGGGCCGAACCGGTTCTTGGACACGATGAGGTGCCCGGCCTCGGGGGCGCCCGGCTCCCACAGCGGCACGCCCGCCGGGTCGTGACCCTTCTCCACCCAGTACTCCGGGTGGTGCCAGTGGACGATCATCGCGCTCTCCTGCTCTTTCTTGCCCGAGGCCCGGAGCCAGTCGTTCGAGGGAATCTGTGTCGGGACCGCCTTCCGGTTGTACTGCGACAGCATGAGGAGAGCCGCCCCGCTCCGTTTGGCGATCACCTTCAGTCCCTGCGCGACGGCGGCGAGACGGCCCTCGGCGTTGTCGCCGTCCGCGTCGATCTTCTCGTCGTAGTCGACGGCGACGAACTCGATCCGCCCCGAGGCGGAGGCCAGCCGGATCTGCTGGAGGCGGGCGTGTAGGTACGAGAGCGTCGGGGCCGGCTCGTCCTCGATGTGGATCTCCAAGTCGCCGACCGACCGGAGGGCCGAGTCGTAGAAGTCGTAGTCGGCCTCCGGGGCGCGGCCCGTTCGGAGGTCGCGGGTGTTGACGCCGGAGATGGCCGACGCGGCGCGGTGCGTGATCTGCGCGCGCGTCATCTCGGCCGAGAACACGACGACGACGCCGGGCGCCTCCTGCATCCCGGTGCGCACGCGGCTCGCCTCGCGCATGGCGAGCGACCGGACGATCTGAACGACGAGGGCCGTTTTTCCCGATCCTGTCATCGCGGCCAGCGTCGTGACCTCGCCCCGGGGGTAGCCGCCGACCACGCGGTCGAGCGAGTAGAATCCGGTCGGCACGAAGTCGGAGACCTCCCCCCTCCTCCACCGATCGGTCTCGGCGAGCGCTTCGGCGACCGCGAACCGGATGTGCGTCCCGTCGCGCCCGGCGCCCTGCGCCCTGGCCGCCGCGTCCGTCACGCGCCGAGCGATCCGGTCGGCGACGAGGTACGGCTCGCCGTCGCCGGCCGCGCAAAGGTCGGCCTCGGCGAGCCCTGTGCGGAAGAGCCGCTGGAGGCTCCGGGCGAGGTGGGCCTGGTTGAGCAGGTCGACGTGGTGGGCGACGGTCTCGGCGTCGGTCGCCATCACGCCGAGGTCGGCGAGGTCGTCCGGGGCCGCGCCCTCGGCGGTGAGCGTGTCCTCGTTGACTGGCCGGCCGGCCTCGTAGAGCCGCTGTGCGAGCCGGGCGAGCCAGCCCGTCCGCACGTCGAGGAACCGGTCGGCGTCGAACCCGGCGAAGAGCGCCGCACAGGCGGCCTCGTCGGCGAGGGCGGCGCCGAGAACGCGGCGCTCGATGTCCGGCACGTCGGGTGTGGGGGGCGCTGCCATCAGTCCATGTCGGCGAAGTCCGGCAGGAAGTCCGCCGAGGTGGTCACGGCCGAGTCGCCGCGCTTGGGTCTTGCGATGTCGTCCTCCCAGCGGTCGCCGTTGAGGTAGGTCGTCGGGTTCGGCACGAAGCCCCGCTTCCACTTGTCGTCCTCGGCGACCCTGCGCTGCACGTCGGCGATCAGGGTGTCGGCGATGCGGTCGAGCTTGCGGGCGCGCCACTTCTTGAGCGCGTCCTTCTTCTTGACCTTGTGGCCGCTCGGGTAGACCGACCACCATTCGGCGAACCGGTCCGCACGACCTGCCCCACCGGGAACACCGTTCCCGGTGGCATCCTTGCCGGTCTCTACCCCCCCACCCGCCCCCCCCGGGGGGACTATAGGGGGGTTCTGCTTCTTCTGTGTTCTGGTATCTGAGTCTGTTCTATACTGCTTCGCTTCCGTTTCAGAATGTTTCACTTGCGTTTCAGAAGTGCCCTTAACGGCAACAATATGCGCGTTTTCCGTTTCAGAATGTTTCACTTCCGTTTCAGAATGTTTCACGTCCGCGCCGAACCTGCGCCACCTCGCCGCCTCTGTGCGCAGGGCATCGAGCACGCGGTAGGCACGGCTCGCGCTCCACCCCCAGCGCTTGGCTAGGTAGCGGTGCGGGCGGAGGTCGTTGCGGTCGAGGGCGAGCATCACGTCGAGGACAGCCTCGTCCTCGCTGAACTCCTCCCCCCTCTTCGCCTTGGCGTCGAGGAGCGACCGCAGGGGCGCGGGCAGCACGGGGAAGAAGTAGTCACGGCGAGACACGTCGGCGTTGTCCGGGGTTGGCATAATGTACGCTGACCGTGCGCTAGTTGTCCGCCTAGCGTGCAAAAATGTCCGGCAGCCGTGCGAATTCACGGACCGGGGGCGCAACCGTAGCTTCTCGCGCCCGTAACTTCCCTCATGTTCGCCGTGGCCCCTGCCCCACCCCGCGATTGGTCCTCGGACCAGATCAAGGCGCTTCGTAAGCGCCTGCGCGCCTCGCAAGAGCTGTTCGCCGAATGGCTCGGTTACAGCCGTCGCCAGTCGGTCGGCGAGCTGGAGAGCGGCGAGATCACGCCGAGCGGGAGCGTCCGGAAGTTGCTCGACATCATCGACGCGCACGACGGTCTCCCCGAGGCGGACGCTTAGTTGATCCTCGCTGTAAGAGAACCGACCGCCGCCCCCGAGGCGGGGCCGGACGGCGAGAGGCGCTGACGGGGGCATGCGCGTCACCACAGCTCCGCCGCCCTCAGCTGCATCTCGTAGGCGCTCATCTCGTCGAGGTCAGGCTCTACCGCCTCGGTGTCGTCCGCATTCGGATCGCGGAACGTCACCTTCGTCCCGCCCGGCTCGTGGATCGTCCGCCCCCGCATCCCCTCCGGCGCGTCCTCGATGAACAGCCCCGACTCGATGAACGGCTCGTGTGTCTGGATGGCGAGCACGTACTCGGCGAACGTCCAAGCGTCCGTACGGGTCGTGCCCTCCACCTCGATCACAACGCACTCGGCGAGGTCGGCGCTCGGAACCTCGACCGGCGTCACGCCCAAGAACTCCCGCTTTAGCCAGCGGTGAACCTGCTTCTTGTCGAGTGCCCAGCCGTGACGGGTGAACAGCTCGCGGACCGGCTCGACCACGAATCCCCAGTAGTAGTTGTTGGCCGAGTTAGACCGAGTGCCGTCGTTCGTCTCGCCGGCCACGGTGCGCCCTTGAAAAGGCTGGAGCGACGCCTCCCACGCCCGGCGTAGCGCCGTTGAGGGCGTCCCGTCGTCGGCCACTTGGCCCTTCCACTTCGTCGGCTTCGGCATGGCTACGGCCAGAGTGCGTAGGGCTCGAGTCCACGGGCGTGCGCCTCGCGGAGCGTGTCGGGCGGGCAGGCGTCCTGCGCTTCGGCCAGCGCCTTTTGCTCCATCGCGAGGAGGAAGCGCACCGACGGCGGCAGCTCGCCCCCATCGGGAAGTCGCGGGATCGTCAGCACGACCGGGTCGCGGAAGGCCGGCTTCTTGTGGGCGCCTCCGGGCCGCTGGGGCACGGCGAAGTCGAAGTAATCTCTCTTCATGGGTGGATGCCGTACCGCCGCCTGAGCTCGCGCGAGGGCGCGGACCGGGCGCGGTGCCGGGCGTAGGCGACGTGACATCGCCAGGAGATGGCCGCCAGCGCGGCCAGGACGGACAGGGGGATCATGGCAGCGGGTCGTAGGGGCTCTCGCGGTCCGACCGTTCGCGGTCGTCTGCGGATGTACCATCCGCTAGGTCGGGCCACACGTCGGAAGAGCGCGACGACGCGCGGCCGGTCTCGCGCTCGATGCGGGCGACCACCGAGGCGGACCACACGCGCGAGTCCACGGACGGCTCTCGACGCTCGGGCCAGCCCAGCACGCGGCGGAACCGTGCCATCACGGCGTCCACGTAGCCCTTCTGGTAGGCGTCGTCGAGGGCGGCCAGGGCGACGCCCGCGCCGATGCTGCCGGCGTAGACGAGGCCCAGTCCGATGGCGAGGTCAAGGAGGTAGGTGCCGATCATGGCGCGCCCACCTCAGGGGCTACAGGCTCGTGGCCGTTGATGTGGTCGCGCGCCAGTGCGAGCGCAGCACGCCACTCGTTGAGCCGCGTCGTCCCGACCTGGCACGAGCGCCCGGTGTGGTCGCCGAAGTGCGCGAGTGTCCCGCTCGACACGGCGTTGATGGCATCGACCAGACCTTCCTCGACGCGAGCGTGCGCGGTCTTGTAGCGGTCCCGCTCGGCCTCCACCGAGGCGAGGCGGGCGGCCAACGAGGGGGCGGGTAACGCCTCAATGGACCTTACGCGCTCGGCAGGCATCCACAGCACCAACCCCATGTGCTGGGGCGTCTGCCCTGGGACGCGCTCGCGGACGAACTTCGGGTCCGTGTTGAAAGTGAAGCTCCCGACGTCCCCGTTGAGGTTGCAGGCGGTGGCGTCGTCGTCGAGATTCTGCACCCCGATGTTGTCGTCCCCGACCTGCTGAATCAGATCCGAAATGGTCATGGCGAGCAGGACTGTACGTGGAGCGCCACCGCCACCGCGTCGCACGCCTGCCGCCGCGCGCGCCTCAGCGGCCTCGGGGCAACAGCGAGCGCCACGAGCAGGGCGGCGACCAGGGAGAGGGCGAGGGCGGACACCATCGTGGTGCCGGAGATCGGGTCAGGCAGCACGACGGTAGGCCACCTCAGGGCGCAGTTTGATGACGGCACCTGCCTCGGGGCCTTGCTGGGCGCACGCCCGGCCCCACCCGTCGAGGTAGGCGGCGAGCACGTCCTCGGGGCGCGGCTCAGGACGCTCGGGGGCGTGCAGGGCGTCCCAGGCGTCCATCGCGGCTTCGGGGCTACACAGCATGGGCAACCTCGACGGCTTGCGTCAGCACGACGTACCGGGGTGCCGCGTCCCACAGCGGGTGCGAGGTCGGCAGCACGCAGTGCGCGAACGTGGCCCCGAGGCGGAGCGCGGCCGTGCCCTCCGGCGTGCCGTTGTCGTAGACCTGCGCGACCGTGCGAGGACTGATCGGGTCGGCGCGCAGGACGGCCTCGCAGGCGGCGGCGACGGCCTTCCGCTCGGTGGGGGTGTTCGGGGCGAAGGGGTCGGGAGCGGCCACGGCGTCGCGGCGGATCGCCTCGATGCGGGCGGGGTCCTCGGCGGCGGCGAGCATCAGCTCTAGCTGGGGGCTGCCGGCCACGGGGCTATCTTGGATCAGGTCTTTCGAGTTGGTCATGTCGACTCGTTGGGCTGTGCCGCCGTCCTCGCTTTCTCCGAGGCGGCGGCTGTTGGTTAGGGGATGACGGGTAGAAAGGCCGAGCTGCGCGGATCGTCGTCCGGCAGCGCGGCGCGTGCGGACGTGAGATCCGCAAAGCTCCCCGAGGCGGTACCCGGCGTGGAGTCGGGTAGCGCAGCCGCCTCGGGGTCTCCGAGGGGGACGACCCCGGAGGAAAGGGTGCCCGTCTCGCCGTAGTCCCCCCGGACCTCCTCGTCCAGTGCTGCGGCGGCCCCGGAGTGGGGCGCGGGCGTAGAAGTCATGCGCGCGCGATCTGCCTCGGTGCAGAGGCGTTCGTGCGCGGGGTCTCGGGGGCGCGGGAAGGCGCTCATGCTGTCGGCCCCTCGGCAGGCCCCGTCTCGGGGCTAGGCAAAAGCGCGTCGGCGTCGTCGTCACGCGGAGGACCGAACAGGAGCAGCCAGAGCCGCCACGCGAGACCAGCCGGTACGTAGGCCCCCCGGATCAGCGCCACATCGCCCTCCTCTTCGTAAACCTGCGCGATTACAATGGGCCTTCGGGCCTCTTCGTCGGAGGCGTCTTTGCAGGCTTCCCACGCCTTCCGGAGCCCCGGGGGAACCGCGTTCAAGCGGATGCGCAAGGCAAAGCCGTGCCGCGTGCGTTGCTTATCGGCTCTCATCGGGTCGTCCCCTCCCGCTGTGCCGCCTCGGCACGGCGGATCTCGGCGAGCACGGCGTCGGGGCACTCGGTGCCGTACACCTCGGCGTCTGCGAGCCGGCAGGCGTCGGCGTAGGCGTGTCCGGCGGCGCGGTAGGCGTCGCGCTCGGTCTCGTAGGCACTCATCAGGCGACCTCCTTTTCGTTGAGGGCATCCGACTCACGGATGACCTCGCGGCCTTCGTCGTTGGTCAGGCCAATCGACGTGGCAGGGATCCGGTACGAGCGGCCCACCACCTGTGCCCCGTCGTAGTCGCCGGCAGCAAGCCGGTTGTAGACGGTGTTGATGTGGACCCGCTGGACCCGTGCTACCTCGGCGGGGGTGAGGAATGCGGTCATGACGTTGTGGCTCTGTGTGGCCCGCCGTAGGTTGTTGTAACCCGCCGGGCCGTTTGTCAGTAGACGTGACTCATGATCGGTCACATTGGCTGACAAGTCAACCCCTACCGCCCCGTTTTGACTCACAACGACTCACAATTCACAATTGGGCACCTGACGCCCCACCAAGCCGCCGTGGTCGAGGCGATTCGGTCGGCGGGCCGACCCATCGGCCCGAAGGAGATCGCAGAGTCGGAGGGCGTCGAGTCTCCGTACGGCAGCGTTCAGCAGATTCTCAGCGACCTCGTCGCGTCGAACGTTCTCCACAAGCCCCGACGCGGGGTTTACCAAGTAGTCGGAGAGCGCGGCTCACTTGACCTCTCACCTGAAGGGCAGCAGCAGTCACTGGCCCGATTCATGAGCACGCAGGCAGAAGCTGGCTCCCCGGTCATCCTGCCAGACGGACGACACGTCTGGTACGTGTTCCGCTCCGAGAACGGAACGCCCCTCAGGGGTTACACCTGGGACGGCGAGAGCGTCCCCCTGGGAACGGCCTACGGTACCGCTGAGGTTGTCAAGACGGGCGGATGAGCCAGAGCGTCTCAGACTTGACTGTGCGCGTCTCGCCACGCTCCACGACCTTTGTCCCCAGTCGAATCGGCACGACCACCGGCCGCCGAACCTTCGGCGGATCGCTCTGCGCCCGCCCTACGATCCGCACCTTCCCCGGAAGTCCCTGGCTGTTCATTATTCGCGTGTTGATGTGAGCCCAGGGACGGCACGATACCACACCCCACTGACACCGCCGAGGCACTCCGCCGCGACTTTGGCACGCTCAGGAACGCCCTGAGACGGTCAACTCCAACGATTCCATGCCCGACCTCACTCGCACCGAGGCGGTCCGCCTCCTCTCCGGCCTCCGCGACCGGCGCGACCGCGCCATCAACGACGGCGACGTCGACCAAATCTCGCGCCTCGACGACCAGATCGAGCGCCTGACCGCTGAGGCCCCTGAGATCGCGGACGTCCCCAGGCGCGAGTCCGAACGCCTGCGTGCCGCGACTGCACCGCCCAGCCCCAAGCGCCAGGGCTCCGGAGGCAACGTGCTGGCCGCGCTCGCCTCGCTCCTCTTCCCCGGCCTCGGGCAGCTCCTCCAAGGTCGCCTCGGGGACGCCTTCTTCCACTTCCTCATCGCCTGCATCCTCTGGTTCCTCCTCATGGGTTGGGTCGTCCACCTGGCGTCCGCCATCGGCGCGGCGAAGTGGGAGCCCAAGTAGTGCGGAGCACGCGGACATGCCGAGCACGCCGTAAAATGAGAGCCCCCCGAACCTCATTCGCCGCCCGCATGGCCGACGACCGCCGCGCCGCCGCCCTCCGCCGCCTCACCCAAGCCGCCCGCCTCGGGGAGGAGGACGCACAGCGCATCGTTGACGCTGCCGCCCGCGCACTCCAAGCGCAGGAGGACGGCGAGGAACTGACCATCCTGATTCAGGTGCGCCGCCGACGTACCTACACCGAGGTCTCGCATCCTGAGCGCAGATAGCCTATACTGAGGCGGGCGCCAGCAGGGCGCCTGATCCTGTTCTGTGCGTCAACGTTGACGCTACCCCCGCAGCACGCGGTCTGACCTCCGAGGGTCGGGCCGCGTTTCGTCGTTTATGGGCGTCTCACTCCGTATCCAGCGCGGTCACGACGACGGCACGCAGACCCTCGGCACGCTCTTCGTACAGCGCTCGACGGGCTCGGGCGTCACCCGTGCTCTCGCCGCCTTCCCGTGCTTAGAGCTGGGCTGGAACGGCAACCGCAACTCGGTCTCGTCCATCCTTCCGGGCACGTACCGCGTCCGGTTCCGCCGTAGCGCCCGGTTCGGGCGCCACCTCCACGTCCAGTCCGTAGACGGCGGCGAGGTCCCGGGCCGCAAGTGGATCCTGATCCACGCCGGCAATCGCCACGACCAGATCCGCGGCTGCATCCTCCCAGGGCTCGGCTACGGCGACGCCGGCGGCGACGGACGCCTCGACGTCGTGCAGAGCCGGAAGGCGATGGCCCGGCTGATGGCGCTCGTCCCGGCCGGCGGCTGCCCGCTCTACGTCCACGCGAGCGCCGAGCACGACGAGCCGGGCTTCGACCTCCGCGCGTCTTCGGCGCCCGTCAACCCGTGACCGAGCCGACCGCCCCCGAGGAGGAGAGCGTGCCTGGATCCCCGTCCCAGATCGAGGCGACCGTCAACAAGAACCCGACCGTCATCATCGGTGCGGGCACCCCCGATACGTGGCGCGTCCACTACGGTGGCGGCCTGGCGCTGCTCGGCATCCAGCCGGGCGAGTTAGTCGGCCAGGATCCGCGCGAGGCGTTCTACGCATCGGGCGACGCCTCGCGCGAGGCCTTCGTCGCCGTCGGGTAGCGGCCGCGGTAGCGGACAAGGCGGCGCTCGCCGGAGACGACGGCGTCGAAG
>JBCCQJ010000047.1:0-19495 GCA_039024395.1 Bacteroidota bacterium
CGGCGACCTCTCTGCTGCCGTCATCTCTCGCGTCCGCGACGGCGTGCAGGTGACCGACGCCTTCGCGCTCCTCGACGACCTCGCGCGCTTCGGCCGGCTTCTCGCCGCCAACGCGGGCGAGGCGGGCCGCGAGATCGCCGACCTCGAGTTTGACGAGGGCGTCGAGCTGGCCGTCGCTCTCGCCAGCCAAGCGCCCAAGATCCGCGGCGCCCTCCTCAACAAGCCGGCCTAGCCGAGATCGAATCGGCGCCCATCCGTGGCACCGGCGCCGGTGCCACCCCCCACGTTCCGCACCCGTCATGGCAAAGTTCTCCCCCTCCCCCGACCGCCCCGAAGGCTGGCGCCCCGGCTCGGGGCCGGGTGGCACGCTCACGGCCGACGAGCTGATCGAGACGCTCCACGAACTCGGCGAGGGCGCGGGCTCCGCTGGCTTGTCAGCCTACGAGGTCGCCGTCGCCGAGGGGTTCACGGGCACCGAGGCGCAGTGGCTCGCCTCGCTTGTCGGCTCCGACGGCACAGATGGCACTCCAGGTCAGGACGGCACTCCAGGCCAGGACGGACCCCCAGGCCAGGATGGAGCGCCAGGCCAGGATGGAGCGCCAGGCCAGGATGGAAGCGACGGTCTTTCCGCATACGAGGTCGCCGTCGCCGAGGGCTTTCAGGGCACCGAGGCCGAGTGGCTGGCCTCGCTCGTCGGTCCTCCGGGGTCCGGCGGGGGCGGCTACGCCGGCGACGCCAACAGCCCCACGTACGTCGGCGGCTCTCAGGCCGCGCGGCCCGCCTCGGTACCCGCCGGCGGAGTCTGGAGCCATTACGGCTGGGTGGCCCAGGTCGCGGCCCTCGCGCCGTCTGCCACGCATCCGGGCGACCGCCTCACGGCCATCGCACCGCCTGCGCCGACGGGTCTCCAGATCACAGCCCTCGACGGCGCGCTGCGTGTCGCCTTCGATCACGAGGAGGGCATCGGCTCGCTCCGCATCTTCCGCGCGACCTCCAGCGGCACCGAGGAGGCGGACTACACCGAGACGAGCGTGGACTATGCGCTTCTCGACACGCCCTCGTCGGGTCGCCGCAGCGTCGACATCCTGCTGCTCCCCAACGGCACCGAGCAGTTCATCAGGGTCGCTGTCCAGCCCGCCCCCATCGGCGACGACTCGACGGCGGACGCGCTCGCCTACCGCTCGGACCTCTCGGCCGAGGCCAGTGGCACCCCGAACTCCTCGGACACGACGGCGCCGGCTGCGATCTCCGACCTGGTCTCGCTCGGGGCGGACGCGCAGGCCACGCATCAGTGGACCAACCCTGGCGACATCGACCTCGGCCAGATCCGCGTCTACCGTGGCACCAGCTCGGGATTCACGCGCGACGCCTCGACGCTCCTGTTCACCGACGGCGCCCCGACGCCTGGCGCGTCGGTGCAGCTCGTCGACGACGGCGTCGGGGAGGACCTGCCGGCCCCGACCAACGGCCAGCAATACTTCGTCGCCATCGAGGCGGAGGACGGCAACGGCAACGTGTCGGTGTCGAACGAGTCGACCTTTACGCCGCAAGCTGCCGCCTCGCCGCCGGCTCTGATGGACGAGGTGCAGTTCGCAGGCTACGACTCGGGCGAGATGATCGTGCTCGGGCTCCTGCCGGACGACGCGACGATCACGGCCGTCGACGTCTACCGGCAAGGCGTCGGGCCGTTCGAGGACAACGCAGCCAACATCTGCGAGACGATCACGACGGGCATCACGCCCGAGACGTGGATCGGCGTCCGCGACAACGGCACGCTCACGGGCGTCAACAACGCACAGCCCACAGACGGCCAGGAGTACCGCTACTGGATGCGCACGCGCAACGCGCAGGGCCTCGTCGGTGCTGCGGTGTCGATGCAGACCGAGGTCTCGGGTGGCAACCCAGTTGGGGCCTTCTGCGAGGCCCGGCCACCCGTCAACGCCGGCTACACGCTCTCGCACGAGCTCGACCTTACGGGCGTCGCGGACGGCACAGAGCTTCGCAGTGCCGGCGCGGTACTCGCCGGGCGCAACGGCCGAGCCGACGTCTCGTTCGGCCTCCAGCCGAATGGCTTCAACCCCTCCCGCACGTTCGTCGTTCGCGTGATCGACGGCGTGCCGGTCATCGTTTCTGAGGGCACGACCGTCGCGGACATTGGCGCGGCCATTGGCGAGACGGTGCGCGCCATCGAGATCCTTCACATCGCGGCGTGGCAGACGACTACCGACGTCGAGATCTCGGACGGCACCGACAAGTACCGCATCGGTGCTCGCCGCCGGCAGGGCCGCGTCGTTTCACAGGTGACGGGCACAGGCGGATCCTCCGGTCAGGACGACAACAACCGCTATGCGGGCCATTCGTGGTTGCTCGCCGAGTTCGCGCAGGATGGGACTACGGCGACCGCGAGCGCTCAGCTCTGGGAGCGCACGGCGTTCTCTGGCGTGGTCGAGCAGTCCAGCGGCCCGGTCCACGCCGGTACCGACCTGCTGCTGAATGGCGACGCGACGGTAACGACGATCCTCGCGCTCCGCATCTACGTCTAGGCCCATGGCTCTCGGACCTCAGTTCACGTACGCGGACGGCGGACGCACCCGCCGCGCTGCCCGCTTCGTCGCTGGCCGTCGCATCCGTGAGGCCGGCGGCAATTCCGCTCCGCCGACCGGCGCCTTCGACCTCACGTTCGACACCCTGGCCGACCTGCTCGATCCCACCACAGGCGTTCAGCCGTCCGACGTCGGGCGCTCGATCTGGCTGCGCGGCTACGCTACGCCTGGCGACGGGGGCGAGGGCGAGTTCCAGGCGACCACGCGCACCGTGCCTCTCGACGAGGATGCCGGACTGGTGTTCATCCCAGGGTCTGCACTCTCGGCCGTTCGGCAGGACGTCGCGACAGGCTTCAACAACACCTACGACGAGGGCGACGAGCAGGTACCGCTCGGCACCAACGCTGACGGCTCGGCCGAGCGCGTCTCCGTGATGAGCGTCGAGTACCGCTTCGACGCCACCACGACCACGCGAGACGACGCGGCGATGCAGGCGGGTGACATCCCGCTCACCTTCGTCATTCCCTGGTACGACTGCCACGGACACCGCTGGTACCGGCCCAGCTTTCAACGACAGCTCCTCAGCCCGTCGGGGCTGATCCGCGACGAGCGGTTTGGCGAGTTCCGTACGCGCCTTTCGCGGCCCTGGGGCCAGGGGTACACGGCCACCCGAACCGTCTCGTACCAGGTCTCGACCTCGGCCCTCCGCGTCGAGCGCGTGGACGTCTACGACGCCAGCGGCGACGTCCGAGGCGACCTCCGGTTCCTGCGTCTCGAGTGGTTCGGCGGGCTGCGCAACACGCACGCGCCGGGCATCTCGCCAGACGGCAACGTGCAGCCCGCCCTCGCGTTTGCGCAGTATGCCCAGCGGCTCGCGCGGCTGGCGCTCGTCGCGCGCGGCATCACCAACGAGACCAACGCCCGAGGCGAGGCCGTGACGCGCGTCGCCTGCCGTCTCTCCGAGGCGGCGCCTGGATCGCATGGGATACTCGAGCGCGAGGCATACTTCCCCAACGCGATCGACAGCGCGGGCATCCAGCGCGACGCCGGGGAGAGCCTGTGGACCTACGAGGTCACGGGTGGCGCCGTCTACGACTACGTCGGGCCGCTGCGCATGTACGACGGCTGCCCGGTTGAGGGCTCCGGCGGCGCCGAGTTCTACTCGTTCGTCGACGACCGGGGCGTCGTCCGTCGCGCCTCGCAGCCTCGGGCAGCGGGCTACACGCGCCTGCGACTGATGGACAACCGGGCACAGCAGTGGTTCTACCACGAGCTGGACGGCACGGAGGACCCTGAGCTTCTGGCCTTCTACGAGGCCCCGAACTCGTTCACCCTCGCCACCTCGGGGCGGACGTGCTTCCAGGGCGTCAACGGCGAGTCGGGCGAGAACGTCCTGCGCGAGATGTGGATGGACGGAAACCAGTGGAACAACCGCGAGGAACTCATCACCTCGTTCGGCGGCACTGCCAAGGGCGACGCGGTGACCGACACCGTCCGCGACGAGTACTGGCGCAATACTCCGGCGGTGACGGCGTACGCCAACAACGGCCAGAACGGGGCGAGCATCCAGCAGGGCTTCCTCGTCGAGCTGGAGAACATGGGCATCACCGGCTACTGTGCGACCGGCCTGCTCGCCGCCGACGGCGCCAACTCCTGGAGCGAGTACCGGCAACTCGGCGCGTTCGTGATCGGAGACAGCATCTGGAATCATCCGTTCTACAAGCCCCCGGGCATCTGGGAGCACATCACGCTCGTCGGCAACGACTGGGGCAGCCCGATGGCCGGCGGTGAGGTCCAGGAGTTCGTGATCGGTCCGCTCCTCGAAGACCACCCGCAGGACGGCAGCCGCGTCGCGGGGCTCATCACCGAGAACCCGGTCCCGTACAAGGACGTGAGCCCGCCGATGGGAATGCGCTCCACCGGGCACTACTGGCCGGAGCAGGATCTGTCGAGCCCCGCGAACGGCTCGTGGCCGGACGGCCAGGGCGGTACCACCTACAACCCGCACCTGGTCGGTCAGACGTTCCGCATCACCTACGCGAACCTGTTCGTCAACCGTCGCACCGGGGCCGGGCAGCCCGTGACCGTCGAGCGGATGTACACGCAGAGCCTTCTCCAGGGGCTCGCGTCCAACCTCGTCACCGGCGGTTTGCAGTCGGAGCCTGCCACGATCGTCGGGCTCGACGCGACGTTCTACAGCTCGTTCGTCGTCGGCAACAACCCGTCGAACCTGACGCGGAACGTGACGATGGAGCATCTCCACTTCCAGGACTGCGCGGTCGGAAACGGTGTGCATCCGACCATCGCCGACAGCACGATCATTCGCGGCATCACGATGGGCTCGGGTGCTTCGGCGGAACGAATCAAGGTCTTCGACCAGCGCCGCACGGACCCGCGTCAGGCATCGCCTCACCTGTGCCTGATCGAGGACGTGGATTGGGGCTCCGTGACGTTCGGCGTCAACCTCGAGATGCGCAACGGCGCCGGTCCGTGCCAGGTGGCGCGGTTCTCGGGCGGGCGCTTCACGTCGTCATCCCAGACGGTCATCTCGTCGAACACGGGCTCGGGCCGCATGACGGCGCAGGAGGCGGTCGACGCCAAGGCGGGCGATTTCCGTCAGCGGGCCGAGTTCGTCGACGGCTTCGACATCACGTTCAACGCGAACAGCGGAGACTTCGACCGCTTCGAGCCTCAGTTCGCGATGATGTACTTCGACGGCGCCGTCAGCACCTCGGCGGGCACGGCCTCCGAGGACAGCGGCACGGTCACCGCCTCGGGGGGCGAGTCGGGTACGCTCGACATCCCGACGTCTCTGATCTGGCGTCCTCAGGAGGATCCGGCCGATTACGGGTACGACGGACGGACGCACACGCAGATCGCGGGCACGGGGGCGGCGAAGGTCTTGGGCTGGACGTGGGTCGTGAGCGGCGGCGACGCGACCGACTTCCGCAGCCCCACGCTCCGCCTCACTCTGTCCTCGGCGCTCACGGCGGGCGAGACCATCGAGTGGTCGTCCGCCGTGCGCCCGCCCAACCCCGCTACCTACGCGGACAACTCGTAGCCGACCTCAATGGCCGTTTTCGCCACCGCTTTCGAGACCGCCGGCATCCTCGCCGACGACCCTCTCTTCGTCCTGGCCACCGAGGCGGACGTCGCGGCGGCCGTTCCCAAGCGGCCCGGCGCGGCCGTTGACCTCACACCGCCCGAGGGCATCGTCGCTGGCGAGGGCACGACCCTCCGCATCGCTGTTCGTCGTGCCTCCGGTGAGATCGCGCACGGCGCGATCGGCGCGCCCGGCACCGGCATCGACCTCGCCGACCTCTCCGTCACCGTCCGCGAGGCCCGGCGCCAGCGGACCTACACCGGCGACGCCGCGAACGGCGGCGACCTCTCCCGCCTCGGGGGACTCGTGACCGTGCCCCACACGTTCACCGACCCCGGCCCCGCACAGATCACAGCGACATACTCCGGCGACGGGCTTCCTGCCGCGTCCACGGCCGTCGTTCGCGTCGCTCCCAACCCCGCCCTTGGCGCCCTCCGATGAGCCGCCCCCTCACCGAAAAGCAGCGCCGGTTCGTCGAGGCCTACATGGGTGAGGCGCGCGGCAACGCCACCGAGGCGGCCTCCCTCGCAGGCTACAAGGGCTCTCGCAACACGCTCCGCGTCGTCGGCGCCGAGAACCTCGCGAAACCTGCCATCAAGGCAGCCATCACCGAGCGGCAGGAGAACGACCCTCTAGTCGCGACCCGGGAGGAGCGACAGCGCTTTCTGACCGGCGTGATGCGAGGCGAGCTGTGCCGCCGTCCCCTCACGTCGATTGCGGGCTACGTGCGTGACGAGGACGGCGAGATCGTGACCGAGGACCCGCTCGCGAAGGACCGCATCAAGGCTGCGGAGACGCTGTGCAAGATGAACGGCGACTTCGTCGACCGCCAGGAGGGCGACTATACCATCCGCATCGTCCGCGAAGATGCCTGAGGTCACGATCAGGCTCCCTCGTCGCCACGTTGGGCAAGCCCGCATCGTATGCGAGGCGAAGCGGTTTAACGTGCTGGCCTGCGGACGCCGCTTCGGCAAGACGACGCTCGGCCTCGACCTCGCCGTCGGCCCCGCGCTCGGCACCGGTGACGGTGCGGGCCTGCCCGTCGCGTGGTTCGCGCCGACCTACCCCATGATGCTCGAGGTGTGGCGCGACGCGGCCCGCCTGCTGCGCCCGATCGCCACCAAGGTGAACGCGCAGGAGCGACGGATCGAGCTTGTCACCGGCGGCGTCGTCGAGTTCTGGTCGCTCACCAACCCCGACGACTCCCGAGGCCGCAAGTACGCCCGCGCCGTCCTCGACGAGGCGGCCATGGTGCGCGACCTCCTCGACGCTTGGAACGCGGCGATCCGGCCGACGCTCGTCGACTACGAGGGCGACGCCTACTTCCTCTCGACGCCCAAGGGTCGGACCGACTTCCACACCCTGTTCCTCCGCGGCCAGGACCCCGAGGCGGACGAATGGCAGAGCTGGCAGATGCCGACGGCGACCAACCCACACGTCCCGCCTGCCGAGGTCGAGGCCATGCGGCGCGAACTGCCGCCCCGCGTGTTCTCGCAGGAGGTGCTCGCCGATTTCGTGGCCGACGTCGAGGGCGCGCTCTGGACGTACGCGCTCGTCGACCGATACCGCCTCGGGGAAGGTGAGACCCCGCCCGAGATGAAGCGGATCGTCGTCGGCGTGGACCCGGCCGGCGGCGGGGGCGACGAGATCGGGATCGTATGCGTCGGCCTCGGCACCGACGGCCACGCCTACGTGCTCGACGACGCCTCGCTGACGGGTTCGCCCGACGCCTGGGGCCGCGCGGTCGCCGCCGTCTACGACCGCCGACAGGCCGACCGCGTCGTCGCCGAGAAGAACTACGGCGGCGACATGGTGGAGCACGTGCTCCGCACCGTCGACCCCACCCTCGCCGTCTCGATGGTGACGGCCACCCGGGGGAAGTCCGTGCGCGCCGAGCCCGTGGCCGCGCTCTACGAGCAGGGCAAGGTCCACCACGTGGGCGCTTTCGGACGGCTTGAGGAGCAGATGACGACGTGGGATCCCGCCGACCGGCGCGCGAAAAGCCCCGACCGCCTCGACGCGCTCGTGTGGGCGCTGACCGAGACCGCCCTCCGCCCGCAGACCGATCACACCCGCGTCTTCTAAGCCGATGATCAAGGCCCTCCGCACCGTCTTCGGCGCCGTCGCGGCCCGCACCGTGGCCGCGACCAAGGCCCTGGTCCTCGGCCCCGGCGTCGTGCTCCACAGCATGTTCTCGGGCTACGGCCTCGCCGGCTGGGGCTCCTACTCGTTCGGCGCCCTCGTCCGCCTCGCGCGCGCCAACCCCTACGCCGGCCCGGCGCTCCGCATCGTGTGGCAGCTCGCCGCTGAGGTGGCCGTCGTCGTCCGCCGCGGCGACGGCCCCGCGGCGGAGGCGCTCCCCGAGCACCCGATGGTCGCGCTCCTCATGCGGCCCGGCGGCGCGCGCCAGCGGAATCGGACGTGGCGCACGCTCGTTCATGCCTTCGTCTGGGGCGTCTACTGCGGCGGCGAGCTGTTCATCGAGCGGACGGCCCCGTCGACCGGCCCGAACGCCGGCCGCGCCCTATCGCTCCGGTGGTGGCACCGCGACCGCCTCGTGGACATCCGCCGCGACGACGCGGGTGAGCCGACCTCGTACGTCTTCGCCGGCTACCGCGGCCGCCGCGTCGAGGTGGCCGCCGAGGACGTGCTCCACGTGGTCGTGCCCGACCCGTGCGCCGATCCGGGCGAGGAGCGCGGGCTGCCGCTCCTGGTCGCCGCCCACCGCGCGCTCGTGCAGGTCGAGGAGGCCGACACGTGGAACCGCAACATCTCGAAGGGCGGGGGCCGCGTGCCCGGCTACTTCGTGCCGCAGAACCTCGGCGACGGGCAGACGCTCACGAAGGATCAGGTCGAGGCGGCGCAGTCGCAGGCCGACGAGGCGACCACGCAGCGCCGGCAGGCCAACCTTCCCCAGGTGCTCTCCGGCGGTTTCCGCTACGAGCGCTCCGGCGTTTCTCCGCGCGAGGCCGACTGGCTCAAGGGCCGGGCTGTCTCCGCGCGCGAGGTGTGCGCCGTCATCGGCGTGAGCCCACGGCTCCTGGCCGACGAGAAGGGCGGCTCGCTCACCGACGCGGGCGTGGACTCCGAGGTCCGGGCCTGCTACGCACTCACCGTGATCCCGCTCCTCGAGTGGTTCCTGGAGCAGCTCTCGGCGTTCCTGCTGCCGGACGGCGAGCGGTTCGTGGCCGAGACGAGTGCGATCGCGGTGCTCGCCGAGGACGTGAGCCAGCGGTTCGAGGCGTACGTTGAGGCCGTGACCGGCGGCCTGCTGACGGCCGCCGAGGCGCGGACCGACCTCGGGCGCGGGGCCGAGCCCGACGAGGGCATGGGCGAGTTGCGCGTGCCGGCCGTGGCGCCTGAACGGCCCACGCCGGAGCCCGTAGGCGATCCGACATTGCCGCCAGACGAGAGCGCCGTCGTCCGATACCTCCGGGGCCTGCCGCCCGAGATGTGGGACCCCGAGGCGGTCGCCCAGCGCATGGCCGCGTGAAACACCGGTCTCTCCCTGTTCTAAAGATCACGCCGCGCGTCTTCGTATTGGTCTCACCGTCCGGCGATGAGATCCACGTTGTCGCTGAGTCGCACGCGCAGATTAAGGGCGAGGACCGCACCGTCATCACGACGCGCCCGGTCTCGGTCTCGGGGCGCGGAGCCGTCAAGGAGGTCACGCTGACGATCCTCGCACGCCTTAACGGATGACCCGCGCCCACCTCGGTCATGCCCGCGTGCTCCACGCGGCCGGCCTGTGCCGGGCCGCCGGAAAGGCGGTCGCCGAGGCGTGGCTGCGTGCCGAGTTCGAGGCGGTGGACGCGGTCAAGGCCGACGCTGAGCGCCCGCTCGCGCGCGCCTACGCCGACCTCCTCGACCGGCAGCGCGACGCCGTGATGGACGCCCTGCCCGGTGCCCTTGCGTCGGTGCGGTCGCTGAAACAGGAGGACGATCCCGAGGTCGTGGGCGCCCTCCTACTCAGCGTGGCCGACTGGCTCGACGACATCGAAGCCGAGTTCGGGCCGCTTGTCGCCGACGCGCTCGAAGAGGGTTTTCTCACGGGCGCCCTTCGCCTCGGGGCCGGCGACCTCCAACCGGATGTCACGGACGGCGCTCGGGCCGTGCTCTCCGAGGTCGTCTCGCGCATCCAGGGGACGACGGCCACCACGCAGGCCGAGGTCGGCCGCATCATTGTGGCCGGCATCGAGGCGGGCGACACGGTGACAGAAATTGCGGACGCGCTCGGGGCCAAGTTCGACGACTGGAAGGCGTGGCGGGCCGAGCTGGTCGCCGAGGACGTGACGCAGGCGGTGTTCGAGCGCGGGCAGGTCGAGGCGTACCGGGCCGGCGGCGTCGACCGAAAGCGGTGGCTCACGCAGCGCGACAGCGAGGTACGCGAGACCCACGTGGCGGCGGACGGTCAGGAGGTCGGGCTCGACGAGCCGTTCGTCGTCGGCGGCTACGAGTGCGACCACCCCGGCGACCCGGTGCTTCCGGCCTCGGAATCCATCCGGTGCCGGTGTAGTTCGCTGCCGGTCACGACGGAGAAGAAGGCGCCGACGTGGCGTGACGAGCGCGACGCGGCGATCCGCGCGGCCTACCCCGCCCTGCGCGACGCAGAAGGCCAGACGGGCGCGCTGGCGACGCTGGCCGAGCGCCACAGCGTCTCCGAGCGGACCGTCCGCCGCGCACTTTGGGAGTGAGGATGGGAGTGCAGTAGACCGCCTCGGGGCCGGATCCTCAGGGTGTGATCCTCGTCGCCCCCCGCACCGCCCGCACCGCCGCCAAGGCCATCGTCCACGACGACGGCACCGCGACCGTCTCGGGCTACCTCGTCGTCTTCGACGACCCCGAGGCGCCGACCAAGGACCTCGCCGGCGACTACTTCACGGCCGACACCTACTTCGGCGCGAAGTCGGGCGACGGCGCCGACTGCCTCTTCCACCACGGCATCCCCGTGGACGTGAAGCTCGCCGGCCTTGCTGACACGATCCTCCCGCCGCTCAAGGTCACGCGCGACGACGCGGGCCTCTTCGTCGAGGTCGTGCTCGACATGGCCGACGAGTATCACGCGGCCATCGCCGGGCTCGCCCAGAAAGGCGCGCTCGGGTGGTCCTCGGGCTCCGCGCCCCACATGGTCAAGCGGGCCGACGACGGCTGGCTCAAGCGGTGGCCCATCATCGAGGGCAGTCTGACGCCGCAGCCGTGCGAGCCGCGCACCGTGATGAAGTCGCTCACCCTCCCCGAGGCGGCGAAGGCTGAGGACCTGACGGGCCGTGTCTGGGCCGTCTACGACGCCTTCTGGCGGATGGCCGACGCTGCCGGCGACTGGGACAGCTACGTCGCCGAGGTGTGGGACGAGTACGCCATCATCTACGTCTCCACCGTCGTCGCACAGGGCTACTACCGCGCGCCCTACACCTACGCCGCGGGCGTCGTCACGCTCGCTCCCGCCGCAGAGTGGGAGCAAGTCGAGCCGACCACGCTCGGCCGCGACTGGGAGGCCGTCAAGGCGGCCTACGAGCGGCGCACGACGGCGACCGCGAGCGGCTCGCTCCGAGCCATCAACGACCTCTTCGGCGCGGCAGCGCCCCCGCCGTCGGCCGGGTCCGTCGACGCCATCAACGACCTGTTCACCGGCCGCGCCGCGGCCTGACCCATGCGCCTCCTCCGCAGCTTCCTCGTCGCGGCCATTGCCCTCATCGGCGTGACCGCCGCCGCTCACGCCGAGACGTTCGGCGCTGAGCCCTACGCCCCGGACCCGTTTGAGACCCCCGTCGACAACTACATCGGGTTCACCGGCCATGCCGGCGACGGTGTCGCCGCCTCGACGTCGGCCGCCTCGGTGACCGCGCTGCGCCTGCGTGCAGGCCCGGTTTTGGCGCTCGGCGCGGTCGCGATCTGCTCTGTCATCTTCGACCCCGAGGCGGCGCTCGTCGTCGCCACCACCGCTCCCGCTGTTACGCAGAAGGCGCTCGACGAACTGAAGGGCAACATCAAGCGCGTCCTCGACCTCGAGGAGCAGATCAAGCAGGGCGTCGAGGCTGGCAAGGGCGTCGCGGAACTCAAGCAGGAGGTTCAGAACCTCGCGCAGAAGAACGCCGAGCTGATCGACGCCGTGAAGGCGGAGCAGGAGAAGGCGCTCCAGGAGCGGCTCGACGAGATCGAGGTCGAGATGAAGGCCCGCTTCGGCGGCGCGCCCACGCAGGCGTCGCCGGGCACTCAGTTCGTGGAGTCCGAGGCGTTCAAGACGGCCGGCGACCGCACGGCGGTCAAGGGCGTCGTCGTCGCCCGCAAGGACCTGACGACCGCTCCG
Source organism: Bacteroidota bacterium (assembly GCA_039024395.1). Lineage (GTDB taxonomy): Bacteria > Bacteroidota > Rhodothermia > Rhodothermales > Rubricoccaceae > Rubrivirga. The sequence continues at coordinate 11,954 of JBCCQJ010000047.1, forward strand.
AACCAGAACCCACCGAACTACACGGGCGAGGTGGTCATCGAGCCCGACACGCGGCTCGCCATGCGCGACCTGATCCCGGTCGGCCGCTCCGAGCGCGACGTGATCGCCTACGTCGCCATGACGCAGCGGGCCGAGAACGCAGCGGTGGTCGCCGAGGGGGCCGTGAAGCCCGAGTCGAACATCGCGCTCGCCGACCGGACGGCGCAGATGGTCGTGCTCGCCCATCACATCCCGGTCACGAAGCAGCAGCTCTCCGACAACGACGGCGTCCGCTCGCTGATCGACGCCGAGATGGACTACGGTCTCCGCAAGGCGGAGGACTCGAAGGTCGTCGCGGACCTGATCGCGGCAGCGGTGGCCTACGACTCGGTGACCTACTCCAACGGCACCCTCCTCGACCAAATCCGCGGCCAGATGGCGCAGCTCCAGGTCGCCGACTACGTGCCCGACGGCATCGTGCTGAACCCGATCGACTGGTTCAACATCGAGATCACGAAGACGACCGAGGGCGCCTACGTCTTCGTCAACCCGCAGACGGGCGCCGCTCCGCGCCTCTGGGGCCTGCCGGTCGTCGCGACCAACCAGATGGCCGCGGCCGACACGCTCGTCGGTGCGATGAACGAGGGCGCGCAGATCTTCGACGGCCAGCTCTTGGACACCTACGGCGTGCAGATCGAGACCGGCTACGTGAACGACCAGTTCGTGCGCAACCAGCTCACGATCCTCGCCGAGATGCGGATGGCGCTCGCCATCAAGCGGCCCGGCGCGTTCGTCTACAACGACTCCGACGCCTAAGCCAATGGCCACCAAGAAGCGCGCCAAGCCGACCCCGGAGGAGACCCCGGAGGAGGTGCGCGTGCGCGTCCTCCGGCGACTCCCGCACTCGATGGTCGCACCCGGCGAGCACTACGGGCCGGACGTCGAGCAGGGCGCCGTCGTGACCCTCCCCGAGGCGACCGCCTCGGGGCTCATCGCCAAGGGCCATGTCGAAGAAGCCTAAGCCCCTCGTCTTTCGCGCGACGGCGGCGGGCTCGCTCCTGGTGCCGGAGTCGGATCTCCGCGCCGATACCGGCCCGATGCAGGGCGGCGCGCGCCTCACGTACGGCCCCGGCACCGTGATCGACAGCGTGCAGATGTCGCTGCCGGCCGACCTCTTCAACGAGCACCCCGACTTCGAGACTGTAGCCGAGCCGATGTCGGCTCAGGGATCGGAGTCGGTAGCGCCGGCAACGGCGCCCCCCGAGGCGGCGCGTGAGCCAGCCGCCTCGGGGCCTTCTGACGACGACACAGGCTAGAACGTGAGCGCCCCCCGCTACGCCGTCACCCTCGCCGACCTGGTCGCTCTTGCGGCCGGGTCGTCGTCCATCGTGGACGCCGCGGCGGACCACAACCCCGAGGCGCCCGAGCGGTCCGTCTCGGCGCTCGAGTACCGGGCGGCGACGGACGCGCTGGAGATGGCCGAGCGGCTCGGTACGCAGTGGCTCGGCTACACCGAGGCCGAGACGCTGCACGTGACCGAGGCGGAGGTCTCGCTGAGGGTCTACGAAGCGTTGGGCGTCATCCCCGGCGACCGCTCGCGCTATGCGGCGCGCACATCGGGCCTCCCACTCGTCGAACTCCCCGTCACGCCCGAGACGCCGCCCGACGTCGTCGGCGCGGTCGTCGCTCGCGGCGGCCGGGTCGTGCTCCTGCCGGCCTCGGCGCCGGGCCTCACAGTCACGACGACCGCCGTGGTCGGCTACGCGCCTCGCGGGCTCTCGCGCGACGGCATCCTCGCCATCGGCGCGGCCGACGGGAGCGCGCTCGCCGACCTCGACCCCGCCTCGGTGGTCCCTGAGGTGCCCGGCCCGCTCGTGCGCGCGGTCTGCGAGACGGCCCTCTTCGTGCTTCACCGGGCCGAGAAGGGACTCATCGGCGCCGAGGCGGTCACGACGACGACGGGCGGCACATCGACCACCCGGACGGCGCCGCGCCTGGCCGACATCAACCTCGTGATCGGACGCTCCAACGAGGTCGGCGCGATCTGGCGGACCTACGCATCGGGCTTCCGCGCCTACCACGTGTGATGCGTCGTTACACCCCCCAGCAGTTTGCGGACCGCATCGCCGGCGACCGGCTCGCCCGCGAGGTCGAGCGCCGATTCCGCAGGGTGACGCGGGCCGTCCGCGCGGCCGTGACGGGCGACGCCATCGGCCGCCGGATGCGCGACGCCCGCAGCGAGCCCGTGCGGCGTGACGAGGACGACAGCGGCCCGCTTCGCATCACGTCCCGGCCCATCCGCTCCGGCCCGGTCCGCTACGCGACGGCCGTGCGCGGCAGCGTGCGCGGCTCCATCGACCGCGTCGTGAACGCTGGCCCGCTCCGGCTCGCCTACGAGATGGGCGTCGACGCGCGCGTCGTGCCGCAGGGCCTCAACGAGCGCCCCGGCCGGACCGTGGGGCGCCCTGCCCGGCCCACGTTCACCGCGTCGATCACGGCCAAGGCCCGCGAACTGCGCCGCCTCGTGCGCGGCGCGTTCGTGGGCTCCGTCCGGGGGCTGATCCGATGAGCCTCGCCGCCCAGATCCCAGAGCGCCAGCTCGACCGCGGCTTCCTCACCGTCGCCACCCGACCGGTCTCGATCGAGGTCAAGATCGAGGCGGCACGCCTGTTCGTCGAGGACCTGCTGGCGTCGTTCGACGAGCGCTACGCTGGCCGCATCGTGACCCACGTGGACCGGGCGGTCACCGATGTCGACGCCCGGCGCGAGCGCGTCAAGATCATGGGCGACCCGGCCCGCTACGCCGAGGTGCTGTCGGCCGACCGCCTCGGGGAGGCCGCGGCTCGCCCGCTGCTGGGCGGCTCGGGCGAGGCGTACGCGACGCGCCACGCGATCGACGTGTTCGTCTACCACGGGCTCGACTCGCGCCGCCCCTCCAACCGCAACCGCCGCCCCGGCCCCGAGGCCGAGGACACCCGCGCGTTCCGGGCGCTCGTCGAGGGCGACGGACTGGAGCCCGAGTGGCCCGGCGTCGGGCTCCCGGGGCTGCGGCCCGCCCTCGGGGCGCAGGGCTACCTCCTCGGGCCGGGCAACATCGAAATGACGGTGCAGGAGGTCCGCACCGAGACCATCCGCCCCGTCTTCCTCGAAGACTCGGGCGGCTACTCCGAGTTCCGCCACGAGGCGCTCGTCACCTTCACCATCGACGGCTGAGAGGCCACCGACCCATGCCCGCACCGAACCCCCGCTCGGCCCGCTACATCTGCTTTCGCACGGCCGCGCTGTCCACCGCCCACGACTTCTTCGGCTCGGCCGAGTGCGTCTTCATCGGCATTCTCGGCGAGGGGTCGACGATCCCCGACACGCCGACGACCTCGACGTACCAGAGCCAGGCCGGCAAGATCGGCGTGAACGCCGCGCAGGACTACGTCTTCCGCATCACCGAGGTGCTGAAAGGGGACCTCGACGCGCTCAAGGCGATCCGCAACGAGTACGGCGTGGTCGCGGCGGTCGTCAACAAGCCGGCGACCAAGTACACCGAGATCGGCCCCGGCATCATGTCGTCGTGCGATCCCATCGGCGCGAACATGGAGAACGCACCCGACGGCATCAAGGCGATGTTCTCGGTCGACGAGGACTTCTCCGAGGAGGTTGTCGTCAACGTCGACGAGGTAGCCACGGTCACCGCCGCGTGATCGTGAGCCGCCTCGGGGCCATCCTTCGCCGACGTCGACGGTCGTCGGTCGACGTCGAGGTCCGTGTTCCCTCGCTGGGCACGGACCTCGCGCTCCGCGTGGCGCTCTCCCCGGCCTTCGAGACGACCCTCGTCTCCGGCGACCCGCTCGTGTGGCCAGACCCGCTCGACGACGATGTCGCCGCGCGCGTTGCCGGCCGCGTGATGGGCGTGCTGGCCCCCGAGGCGCCGCGCGAGTTCGTGGACGTGGCCGCCCTCGTCGAAGCGGCCCGCACGGTGTTCGACGTGTACCTCGCGCGCTCGGACGCGGAGCAGGTGTGGGCTGAGACGTCGCTCGCGGCCGTCCGGAAGCTGGCCGGCGTCCCCGAGGCGGACGGCCAGGACGCGGGCAACCTGACGGCCACCGAGCGCTTCCTAGCGGCCGGTCTCGACTTCGTCGACTGGCAGGCGCTCCACGCGGCGCCGCTCCACGAGGCGCTGATCTGGCTCGGGTACCGCGAGGTGCAGGCGACGATCGACGCGGACGCCAAGACCAACGCCGCAGGCGAGGCCCAGGCATGATCGGCGCTGACGCGGAGGTCGTCGCAAGGCTCACGCTCGAAGAAGGCGAGGCCGTCAGAAGCGCAAACCGCGTGTCCCGCGAGGTCCGCCAGATCGGCACCGATGCAGACACGGCGGGCGGCCCGCTGAACCGCCTCGGGGGCTACATCCGAGGGCTCGTGGCGGCGGCGGCCATTGCCGCGCTCACGACCTACTCGCGCCGGCTCTTCGACCTCGGCACGACGGCCGAGGAGGTGTCCAGCAAATTCTCCGCTGTCATGGGGCCAGCCGCGGCGAAGCTCGACGACGACCTTCGCGAGCTGGCGAACCGGGCGGGCCTCACGCAAACCGAGATCCGGGGCCTCGCAGCGACGACGGGCGCCATCGCGCAGGGGCTCGGGCAGACGCAGGAGCAGAGCGCCGCGACGGCGCTCGAGGTGCAGCGCCTCGCCGGCGACATCACCTCGTTCTCAAACGTGACCGGCGGCGCCGTTGAGGTCACCGAGGCGATCAACTCGGCCATCGTCGGCGAGCGCGAGCGGCTCAAGTCGCTCGGCATCGTGCTCCGCGAGACGGACGTGCAGCAGCGCCAGGCGCAGCTCGCCGCCGAAGGTCACGAGGGCGCGCTCACCGACCAGGGCAAGGTGACGGCCACGCTCCAGCTCATCACCGAGAAGGCAGGCGTCGCCATCGGTGACCTGGAGCGAACGCAAGACTCGACGGCCAACACGGCGCGGCGCCTCTCGGCCGAGGTCCGAGAGCAGGAGGAGCGGTTTGCGCGGCTCAACACCGTGACGTTCAACTTCGTCCTCGGGGCGCTCGCCGACCTCATCCGCGAAAACGAGGTGGCCGGACGGAGCTTCGCCGAGCGCCTTGCTCGCGGCGTCCTGATCGCCGTCGGCGCGATGGTGCGCGGGGTGCAACGGGCGATCGCGTTCGGCCGCGCTCTCGCCAGCTTGGGGGACGCCGCGGGCGACCTCGTGAGCCCCAGCGGGTCGTTCTCGTTCCTGGCCGTCGGCGTCAACTCGGTGCTGGGCCTGATGGCCTCGCTGGAAAAGCGCGTGTTGCAGACGACGGTCGGGGTGCGTCGGATGCAGCGAGCCTGGGCCGATTTTCGCGACGACCCCAAGCGAGTCGACGAGCTGACGGCCGAGATCGAGGACCTGGAGAAAGCGATCGACGACGCGAACGCGGCCATCGACCGTGCGGGCCGGCAGTTCGGCGGCACGTTCTTCATGCCGTCGGGTTCGCTCGGCGGTAGCCTCGGCGGCGCGCTCGCGGACTTCGACGCGCTCGCGGCCGGCATCGACCAGTCGGACCTCGCCGGCGGCGTGCCCGGCCTCGGGGACAGCACGATCGGCACGGGGGGCGGCACGGGCACCGCGGCTGGCGGAGGGGCGGCCACCGCCTCGGGGACCCGCTCGCGCGCAACCGGCGAGGCGATGTCGAGGTTCCAACTGGAGCGCGAAGAGGCGCGGGCGTTCGCTGACGAGATCCAGACCATTCTCTCCGATGTCGAGGGCCAGGCGGTGGAGGTGACGCAGACGGCGGCCGGCCGGATCGTCGGGCTCATGCAGAACCACCACGCGGCGATCTCCGGCATCCTCTCGGGCGTCGGCCAGATCTTCCGCCTCGTGGGCGACGAGTCGAAGGCGGCGTTCGTGGCGTACAAGCTCGTCGCCATCGCCGAGGCCACGGTCGCCGGCGTGCTCGCCGTGCAGAAGTCGCTCCCGAACGTCCCGCTGGCCATCGCGATGGGCGTGACGGCCGCGGCCAACATCGCGACCATCCTCGCAACCAACCCGAGCGGTTCACCGAGCGGCACCGCCGACACGGGGGCGGGCTCGGTGTCGGCGGCGGGGTCGCCGGCGCGGGGCGCGTCGAGCGTGCGGGCCGGGCTCGCGCTCGGGTTCGAGGCGCCGGACGGCGCGGCCGTGGACCCTGGCGACCGCGGCGCGTCGTTCAGCCAGCGCACCGAGGTGTCGGTGCAGATCGAGGGCCGCGAGGTCGGGCGGGCGGTCGACGAGTACAACCGGCGTCGAGACGGACGTCGCGGCGGCGGCGAGAGCCTCTAGCGCCGTGGCCCTGCCCTCCACGATCACGCCCTACGTGACGGCCTCGTATCGGGGCCGCCTCGGGGACTACGCCGTCACGATCTTCGGGCCGTCGGCCAAGGACGTGCCCGTGTGGGCGCCTGCGTCGCTCGCGCTCGCGGCTCAGCCAGATCCGACCTTCGCCGAGCCCGAGCGGGCCTTTGGCGGGGGGCTCATGCCGTGGTCGGTCGATTATGAGTTCGTGGACCCCGACCGGCGCATCGAGGAGCTGTTCGGCGACGAGTTCGATCCGCGCGACTACCCGGTCCAGGTGACCGGCCCGAACGGATTCCTCGGCGCGCAGGCGCCGGGCGGAGCCGAGACGTGGACCGTGTGGACGCGGCCGATGCGCGGCGAGGTGCGCGAGACGGCGAGCCCGCTCACGTCCAACCCCGAGGCCCACACGGTAGCGCTTGGCACGCACGACGGGATCGCGACGCTCTCCGACATCGCGGGCGCCTCACTGACGGGCGAGGACCTCGCGCAGGTGGTCGCGCTGCTCTGGCACGCGCTGCCCGGTGTGGACGGTCCAGAGGACCCGCTGCCGAACGACCCGCTGCACCGCCTCGAGGCCGGGTGGTGGGACATCACAGCACGCCTCTCCGTCACCTCGCCCGACGCCGCGAACGACCTCCTCGACAAGCTGCGGCTCGCGGCCGAGATCATGGGCGACGAGGGCGCCGGATCGACGGGCGGCGACGTGGGGACGGTGCAGGAGCAGCTCCTCGCGCTCGTGGACGCGCTCACGCTCACGGCCTACCAGCCGACCGACGGCGCGCCAGACGGGCCGACGTGGGAGGTGGCGCCTCGGAGCCGCGTCGGACTGCCAGGCACGGGCACGCGCCTCGGGGCCGTCGGCGACCGCGCCGGCGCCACCTCGGGGGCGTTCGGCGTCCGCACGATGCCGCTGCCCCTCCGAGGCGAGGACCGGACGCGCCGGGCTGCGGCCCGTGTGCGCCGTGCAGGAACCATCATCGTGGAGGGCGACGGACAGGCGACGTTCCCACTGACGCGGATGCCCCCGCCGGGCGAGACGCCGAACGACTTAGGATCCGACACGCGCGAGGTGCGCATCGGCCGGTTCACGCCGGCGACGCCCGACGGCGACGAGCTGCGCTTCGTGCTCGACGGGCTTGAGCACCTCGCGCGTGTCGGATCCTAAGTCGTTCGGCGTCTCGCCCGGCGGGGGCATCCGCGTCAGTGGGAACGTCGCCTGTCCGTCGCCCTCCACGATGA
>JBCCQJ010000048.1:0-19234 GCA_039024395.1 Bacteroidota bacterium
ATGTCTTTCTTGCGCCCGACGACGTAGAAATACCCCTCGTCGTCCACGCGGACGAGGTCGCCGGAGTAGAACCAGCCGTCGCGGATGGCCTTGGCGGTCGCATCGGGGTTGCGCCAGTAGCCTGGCGTCACGACAGGGCCACGCATAAGCAGTTCGCCGGGCTCACCCTGCGGCACGTCCTGGCCGTCGTCGTCCACCACGCGGGTGTCGACGTAGAAATTGGGGAAGCCGATGGAGCCGATCTTGCGCAGCGCGTCACGCTCCGGCAGCGAGAAGCAGTTCACGCCGACCTCGGTCATGCCGAAGCCCTGGCGGATGGGGACCCCCTTCGCCTGCCACGTCCGCGTGAGCGGGGCCGGCATCGGCTCGCCGCCGACGACGGCGTAGCGGACGCTCGCCAGGCGGGCGGCCTCGAACGCCGGGCTCTCGGCCATCATCGCGAGCATCGTCGGCACGCCCCACAGGATCGTGATGCCCGCGTCGTCGCAGAGGCGCAGGAGCGCATCGGCGTCGAACCGGTCGAGGAGGATCGTGCGGCCGCCTGTGAGCAGGAACGGCGTCAGGAGCACGTTCCAGCCGCCGGTGTGGTAGAACGGCGCCGCGTTGAACGAGACGTCGGCGGGCGTGAGGCTGAGCCGGTGGACCGTGTTGACGGCGTTCCAGACCAGCATCCGGTGGGTGTAGATCGCGCCCTTGGGGCGGCCCGTCGTGCCGGAGGTGTAGAGGAGGAAGAGCGGGTCGTCGAGCGCCGCCGCCCCGGCCCCGAGGCGGTCCGTGCCGGCGGCCATCTCGCGGACCGCCGCCAGCGGCTCGGCCGGCGTCTCGACCGCCTCGGCGTAGGCGTCGGAGGCGAAGAGGACGGCCGGGTCGGCGTCGGCGACGAGATAGGCCAGCTCGGGGCCGGTGAGGCGGTAGTTGAGCGGGACGAGCACGAACCCGGCCTTCTGGCACGCCGCGAACAGCAGCACGTGCTCCAGGCTGTTCTCGGCGAGCACAGCCACGCGGTCGCCCCGCGCCACGCCGAACCGCTCGGCGAGGGCCGCCGCCAGGGCCTCCGCCTGGCGGTCGAGGTCGGCGAACGTCAGCGCCTCGCCCGTCGGCCGCCACTCGACGGCCACGCGCGTGGGGTGGTAGAGCGCCTGACGCTCCAGCCAGTCGGTGCGGGGCTCGGTCATGGCATCGGGGCGGCGTCCGCCTCGAGGCGGGCCGGGTCGAGCGGGCGCCGCGCGACGAGCAGCGAGAGGCCCGCCACGGCCGCGCTCGTGATCAGAGCGAAGGTGGCGGGCACGGCCGGGTTGTTCCAGTACGGCCCCACCTCGCCGTAGTACATCCCGAAGTGGACGAGGAGCGCCGCGACGGCCGCCGCCGTCACGCCGGCCGTCGTCACGCGCGGGACGAACACGCCGAAGAGGATCGGCACGAAGGTGGCCGCGAAGAGGCCGTAGACCCCGTTCTGGGCGAGGATCGCGACCGACAGGTTGGGCTCGACGATCTGGCCCCACGAGAGGAGGGCTACGATCGGCGCGAGGGCGATCAGGAACGCCTTCGAGAGCGTGATCGCACGGCGGTCGGCGTCCGCGTCGGCCACGCCGCGGCTCCGCGCGAGCGGCTTGTAGACGTCGTTGGCGACGATCGTCGAGAGCGCGACCAGCAGGCCCTCGAGCGTCGAGAAGCCGGCTGCCACCAGGCCGACCGTCACGATCGACCGCGCGACCGGCCCGAACTGCTCGACCAGGTACGTCGGCACGACCTGGTCGGGCGGGAGGAGGTCGCCGCCGAGCGTCACGCGCGCGAACAGGCCCACCGCCAGGACGGAGAAGAACAGGATCAGCGCCACGAAGCCGACGCCCAGGTACACGTTCACGTCGCGCTCGTCGCGGAGGTAGAGCGCCTTCGACATCACGTGCGGCTGCACGATCACCGCGATCCCGACGAAGAAGTTGGCCACGAACACCTCGAACACGTCGCGGAAGAGCAGGCTCTCGGGGTTGACCGGCGCCGCCAGCAGCGGGTCGATCTCCCCGAGGCGGGCCAGCAGTCCCGGCTCGCCGGTCACGAGCGACAGCCCGGAGCCGACCAGCATCAGCGCGACCACGATCATGATGACCGCCTGCACCGAGGTGGTCAGCGTGTGCGCGCTCGCGCCGCCCAGCGTCACGTACGCCAGCGGGATCAGGATCACGATCGCCATCGCGCCGGCCGTCGGCAGCGCCAGCACGTTCGAGAGCACGAGCGTCAGGCCCACCACGATCAGCACGAGGAACGTGACGAGCAGCAGCGACAGGCCGGCGAACAGGAACCGGAGCGCGCGGCTCCCATAGCGGTCGGCGATCCAGTGGGGCACCGTCAGCGCCGTCGTCTGGTCGCCCACGCGGCGGAACGCCTTCGTGAGCACGATCAGCCCGAGGAAGATGCCGAGCGGCGTCGCGACGGCGTAGCCCAGGAGCCCCGAGACGCCGTAGAGGTAGAGCAGCCCGGGGTTGATGACGAACGTGGCCGCACTCGTCAGGTTGGCCGCCAGCGCGAGGCCGACCCACACCGGGCTCGTCTGCCGGTCGCCGACCGAGAACGACGTGAAGCTCTTCACGCGGCGGATGCCCACGAACGCCGCCGTCCCCACCAGCGCGAGGTAGCCGACGAAGAAGGCCCAGGAGATGGCGACGTCAGTCATGGGTCGGAGATCAGGCCGCCTCGGGGGCCGGTCCGCCTCGGGGGGAGCGGCGGCCCCGAGGCGGGGTCAGGCCCAGCGGAGGGCGAGGCCGGCGATCGCCGCGCCGCCGCCGGAGGCGATCAGGAACAGGAGGTCGCCGGGCCGGAAGCGTCCCTGCGCGTCGGCGTCGGCGAGGGCCATCGGCACGCAGGCGCTGCCGGTGTAGCCGTAGCGGTCCATCACGAGGACGGCGCGCTCCATCGGCTGCTCCAGCGCCTCCATCGCCTCGCCGATGCTGCCGACGTTGATCTGGGTGAACACCCAGTGGTCGACGTCGCCGACATCCACGCCCGCGCGCTCGGCCAGTCGGCGGGCGACGTCGCTCCACGCCTCGCGGTTGAACTCGCGGGGGAACTTCTCTCGGAACTGGAGGAGGTGCTCTTGGTTGGCCACGCGCTCGGCGCTCGCGGGGGCTGCCGCCCCGCCGACGTAGATCCCCATGTGCTCGGCGAACGCGCCGCGCGTCTCGAGGTCGCTCGCGAGGACGCCTGCGGTCCCCGAGGCGGGGCCGATCACGACGGCGCCCGCGCCGTCGGCGAAGAGCGAGGCCGTGTTCTTGTGCCGGTAGTCGATGAAGCGGCTCATGAGGTAGGCCCCGGCCACGAGCACGCGGCGGTACTGCGGGCGCTCGGGGTCGTCCGCGGCGACGTACTTGTTCGCCACGTCGAGCGCGGTCACGAAGCCTGCGCAGGCCGTGTTGAGGTCGAACGAGCCCGCGCCGGTCGCGCCGAGCTTGTGCTGGACGACCGCGGCCGTCGACGGCGAGAGGTAGTCCGGCGTGTCGGTCGCGACGACGATCAGGTCGAGGTCCTCGGCGTGCGTGCCGGCGCTCGCGAGCGCCTGGCGGGCCGCCTCGACCACGAGGTCGCTCGTCGCCTGGTCGTCGGCGGCGTAGCGGCGCTCGTGGATGTTGCGGTGCGCGACGAGGAACGACGAGACGTCCTCGCCATAGAGGTCGTCGAAGTAGGCGTTGGGGACGACGCGCTCGGGCGCGTAGAGGCCGGTGCCGAGGATCTGGGCGCGGCGCATGGGCAGGTACGGGGTACCGGGTACGAGGTACGGTGTGGAGCAGCGGTCGCGGGAGCCACCGCGATGGAAGACAGGCACTGGGCTGGGCATCGGGAGGCTGTACCTCGTACCGAGTACCCGGTACCCTCTACAGAACGAGGCCGCCGTCGACGTTGAGCACGGCGCCGGTGATGAAGCGGGCGTCGTCGGAGGCGAGGAAGGCGTAGGCCGCCGCGATGTCCTCGGGCTCGCCGAGGCGCTGGAGCGGCGTCTTGTCGCGGAGCGGGCCGAGCACCTTCTCGGGGACCGTCTTCACCATCTCGGTCGCGATGAAGCCCGGCGCGACGGCGTTGACGCGGATGCCCTTGCGGCCCAACTCGCGCGCCCACGTCTTCGTCATCCCGATCACGCCGGCCTTGGTGGCGACGTAGTTGGTCTGGCCGAAGTTGCCGGTGTGGGCGACCACGCTGGAGGCGCTCAGGATCGCGCCGCCGCCTCGGGCCTCGAGGTGGGGCACGGCCGCCTGCGTGCCGAGGTAGACGCCCTTGAGGTTGACGCTCACGACGGCGTCGAAGGCGTCCGGCGTCATCTTCTTGAGTGTCGCGTCGCGCGTGATGCCGGCGTTGTTGACGAGCACGTCGAGCCCCCCGAGGCGGTCGACGGCCGCCTGCATGGTGGCCGCCACGCTGTCGGCGTCGGTCACGTCGCAGCGGTGGAACACGGCCTGCTCGCCGAGCGCCTCGGCGAGGGCGTGTCCGGCGTCCTCGGCCACGTCGGCGATGACGACCGACGCGCCGTCGGCCACGAACCGCTCGCACGTGGCGCGGCCGATGCCCTGCGCGCCGCCGGTGACGACGGCGACCTTTCCTTGGAGTGTCATGCGTTTGAGGTCAGAAGAGGCTGCCGGCCTCGAGGCCTGCGTGTCGGCACCCCGAGGCGGGCGAGAGGCTAGGGGTTGTCATGAACTGGAACGCTCAGAACAGAGCGGAACCGGCTGCCGGCCTGATCCTTCCTTTCCATCGAGTCATCCCGGACTCCGATCCGGGATCCATACAGCGTCTGGGCGACGTGGAGAGGCCGTAAGGATTGGCTGCGCCGTCCTGCCGGGTCCCGCCTTCGCGGGAATGACCGTGGTTTTGAAGGGCATGGCTCTGCTTTCATCGAGTCCATGACAAGCACTAGTTGCCGAAGGCGGGGAGGTTGGCTCGCAGCGAGAGGGTCGCGAACCGCGGCGTCGGGGCGGCGGCCACGAACTCGCGCTGCTCGACGTTGAACAGGTTGGTGACCGAGAGGCCGAGCGCGAGCTGCTCCGTGAGCGCGTAGCCCAGGCCGAGGTCGGCCGTCACGAAGCCGCCCAGCGGGCCGTAGTTGTAGTTGAACGGCACGGCGCCGCCGGCCGTCTGGAGGACCACCCGCTGGCCCTGCTGCTCGCTGCTCGCGAAGTGCCGGCCGGAGACGAACGTGTACTCCGAGACGCCGCGGACCGTCGCCACGAGCGAGAGCCCGTCGACGCCGAGGTTACGGCCGGTGAACGTGAGCGAGCCCTTGTGGCCGGGCGTGTTGAGCGAGATCTCGTTGGGCGAGACCTCGCCGTCGTCGTTGAGGTCGAAGCTCGCGTCGTCGAGGTCGGCCGAGAACGTCGAGTAGGCGGCCGAGACCGACACGGTCTCGCTCACCATGTAGGTCGCCGCGAGGTCGGCCCCGAGGCTCGTCACCTCGCCGAAGTTCTGGTACGTCAGCACCACCTCGGGGGCCGCCAGCTCGCGGTCGCCGATGGCCGTCACGAGCCCGTTCACCGTCACGAGCGGCGAGATGAAGTCGTCCGACTGCGAGTAGTACGCGTTGACGTCGACGTAGAGCTTGGGGAGGGGGAGCCCCCGGAAGCCGGCCTCGACCGTGCGCACCGCCTCGGGGCGGAGCGGGGCGACGGCCCCGACGCTCCCGTCGCCCTCGAGCGTCGTGAAGCCCTGCGCGTTGCCGCGGATCACGATGGGCGTGGTGCCCACGGCACCGGAGGGGATGAAGATCTCCTGCTGGAGGACCGTCGGCGCGACGAACGCCTCGCCGTAGGTGACGCGGAAGCTGTTGCCCGGGCTCGGGCTGTAGACGAGGCCCAGCTTCGGCGAGAACCGCTCGCCGTAGTTGGTCTGCCAGTCGTAGCGGCCCGCGGCGACGACGCGGAGGCCCGGCACCACCGCCCGCTCGACCTGCGCGCTCAGCCCGAACTGCTCGAAGTCGATCCCGACGCCGGTCGTGTCCGAGAGGTAGGTGCCCTCGCTCACGGCCGTCTCGAGCTCGTAGCCCGCGCCCGCGATGAGCTTGAACCCGTAGAAATCCGCGTTGCCCTGGACCTCGGCGTTCGTCCGCGTGCTCTTGTCGACGAACACGGCCGACTGGGCCGCCGTCGTGGAGTCCTGCCCGAGGCCGCGGAAGATGGCGAAGTTCTGGAGGGCGTACGTCTCGCCCGAGTTGCTCCACGTCCGGTAGGCCTGCGCGAAGACGCGCGGGTGGACGACGCGGAGCTGGCCCTGGTGGAGCGTCCAGTCCTCGACCTGGTTGCGACCGAGGTTGGTCACGCCGAGGTAGCTGTTCTGGCTCCCCGAGTAGCCCACGATCACGTCGGTGTTCGCGAGCGGCGTCGCGTAGACCTCGGCGACGCCGCGGAGGTGGTTCACGTCGAACCCGGGCGCCTCGGGGGTCGGGGCGGCGACGCTCGCGAACACGGTGTCGACGAAGGCAAAGTCCTGGCCGGCCGTGTACTCGCCGGCCACCTTGAGGGCCACGCGGTTGTCGGCGAACGCCTGCGCGTAGCGGCCCCGCGCCGAGTACACCTCGCTCTCCGACCCGCCGACGCCGCCCTCGGTCACGAGCGTGAGCCCCTGGCTGTTGCGCGGGTCGCGCGTGATCACGTTCACCGTCCCGTTGTGCGCGTTCGGCCCGTAGAGCGCCGACGACGGCCCGAGGATGACCTCGACGCGCTCGACGTCTTCCTTGATGACCGGGTTCATGTTGGCGAACGGGAGCCCCGCGCCCGGCAGCACCTGGCGGCGGTTGTCGGTCAAGAGCAGCATCTTCGTGTTGAAGGCGCTGTTGAAGCCGCGCGCGTTGATCCCGAAGCCGGTCACGCCGGAGCGGACGTAGTCGACGCCCTTGAGCCGCGAGAGGGCCTGCTCGTACGAGACGCCGGGGTAGTCCTGGAGGTCGGCGCCGGAGAGGACCTGGACGGTCGCGGGGCTGTCGGTGATGCGCTCGGGCCGGCGGCTGGCGCCGGTCACGACCACCTGACCGACGTCGGTCACGGCGTCGGCCAGCGCGAAGTCCTCGGCGACGGCCTCGCCCGCGCGGGCGGTCACGTCGCGGCGCTGGGCCTCGTAGCCGATGAACGAGGCCACGAGGGCGTATCGGCCCGCCGGGGCCGAGAACCGGTAGCGGCCGTCGGTGCCCGTCGTGGCGCCGTAGATCGTGCCGTCGAGGAGGACCGTCGCGCCGACGAGCGGGTCGCCGGTCTCGGCGATGGTGACGCGCCCCTCGAACGGGACGGTCTGCGCTGCGCTGGCCGGAGCGCACGCGGTGAGTGCAGCGAGGAGAAGCAACAGGCGGAGCATGGGACGGAGGCGAGGCCTCCCGCTCACGGCCGCGCCCCGAGGCGGGCGGCGGCGGCCTCCCAGCGCTCGGCGAAGTCGTCGTAGACCGACTCCATGAGCGTGTAGAAGGCGCGCATCGTCTCCAGGTTGCGGACCGCCTCGGTGTGGGCGTCGTCCCCGCCCATCTCGCTCAAGAACTGCTCGGCCGTCCGGCGGTTTTTGCGCACCACGGCCATGTTGTGCTTGAAGTTGTTTAGGAAGAGGTCGGGGTCGGCGGCGTAGTAGTCGCGGCGGGCGTTGGCGCCATGCGCCTTGCGGACGAGGCCGGTGACCGCGAGGTCGCGGACGGCCGTCGAGATGGGGCCTTTGCTCCGCGAGAGGAGCGCCGCCATGTCGTCGAGCGAGAGCGGGGCGGGCTGGACCAGCAGCAGCCCCACCAAGAGGCCTTTGAGACGCTGGAAGCCGTAGTGCTCGTAGATGGAGCCGAACTCCTCGACGAGGTCGCGCTGGAGGGGCGTGAGGGGGGAGGGCATGGAAAGGGACACGACGATCAGACCGTTTCGTTTGAAACGTTCCAAACGTTTGGATGATAGGAAGCGCTTCCGGCCCTGTCAAGGGCGTGTCAAGATCGCTCCCCCAGCGCCGCCTCGGGGGTGCGTGTGCGGGCGGCAGGGCACCGAGGCGGACGGGTGCCGGCGGAGGACGTGGGCCGTAGGACGTGGGCCGTAGGACGTGGGCGCACGTGCGATGCGGCGTGCCATGGCTGGGCTACCGTCCTACGCCCCACGAACGACGCATCTGCCGCTTGCTTTGGCGGTTGTCCCTCCACGCCTCTGCGCGCAGCGCGCCCTTCCACGCCTCCGGACCGCCCGAAGGGCGCCCTGGGGCGTGTGGACATTCGCGAGGTCAGGCTCGCGCGAGGTCATGATTTCGTCCTCGCAAGGAGCGTGAGGAGAGCGGGGCCAGAGCCCCGGACGACGAGCGAGACGCGGCGAGGGCGGAATCTGGCCCGTGAGAGCCGATCGGGCTGATTGTCTACACGCCTTACCTCCCGACGACCGTCAGCGTGCGCGTCTCGGCGAACGTCTCGCCGGTCACGCGCAGCACGTAGACGCCGCCCCCGAGGCGGGACACGTCGAACGCGATCGCCTGCCGCACGTCGGCCTGGAACGCGAGGCGCTGCTCGGCCACGAGGCGCCCCAGGCCGTCGTAGAGCGCCGCGCGGACCGCCTGGTCCTCGGCCACAGCCAGCGTCGCCCGCGCCGCCTCGGAGGCCGGGTTCGGCCCGACGACCGACAGCTCGTGCGTGCCAGCGGTCGCGGCGTCCGTCGCCACCTGGACCGAGAGCAGCAGCCGCGTCGCGCCCTCGATGTCGACCGGCACCGTCGCCGTGAGGTCGCCGGTGTCGAGCGGGCTCGGCCGGAGCGTGACCGTGAGGTCGACCGCGCCGCCGGCCGGCAGCGTCCCCGAGGCGGGCGCGACGGCCACCCACGGCGGCAGCGCCTCGGGGTCGATGACGAAGGTCTGCGCCACGCCGCGCTCGCTCGACAGGCGGACCGTCTGGCTCGCCTCCGCGCCAGGGCGCAGCGCGGCGGTGACGGTCGACGTCGAGAGCGTCACCGCCCCGAGGTCGCCGGGCGCGAGGAAGCTCGCGCGTCCGTCGTTGGGGTTCGTCGACGCGCCCTGGTCGGCCTCGACCCCGAGGCCGCGACGCGCGAAGGCCTGCCAGATCAGGTCCGTGTAGGCGCCGTCGTGGAGCGCCTGGTCGGCGGCGAGGATGGCGTCGCGGCCGTCGACGAAGCCCGGCGAGCACGGCGTCAGCTTGAGGCCCGTCGTGACGAGGCGGAGCGCGATCTGGTTGCCGGCCGAGCCCTCAGCATCGAGGAGGTCGGGGCTGTAGCCGTGCGCGTCGATCAGCGCCCACGTCATCTCCCAGAGCATCGTCGCCCACACGAACCCGACGCCGTGGGGGATCGAGAGGCTGCGCCCGCCGCTCGGCGTGTGCGTGGCGCCCGCGATCAGGTCGTCGTAGGTGTAGTCGTTGACGGCGAAGTCGGTCGAGTAGGGCGCGTTGCGGATGCCCCGCCCGTCGGGGAGCTGGAACCGGAGGTAGGTGCCCACGCCTCGGGGCTGCGCGCCGGTGTCGCCGGCCTGCTGCGTGAGCACCATGCCGTACCAGTCGCTCCAGCCCTCGCCCATCTGCTCGCCGGGCCGGTTGCCGAGCGGGGTGTCGCTGGTGAACCCGTTGCGCAGGCAGGCCACCTCGGAGGGCCCGCCCACGAGGCGGTTCGAGATGCCGTGCGCGTACTCGTGGATCACTACGCCGGCGTCGAGGCTGCTCCCACGGTCGGCCGCGCGCACGAGGGCCACGTCGACCGGGTCCGCCTCGGCGCGGAGCGCGAGCCCGGTGCTCCGCTGCACGAACACGCTCGGGATGTCGATCGTCGGGTCGTCGCCGCCCATCTGCACGAGCGCCTCGCCGCCGTTGTCATCCACCTGTCCGTTCGGGAGCCGGTTGTACATGACGACCGCGACCGCCCCGAGGCGCTGCGCGCGCGCCACCTTCTCGTCGAAGTCGCACCCGCCGCGCTCGATCAGCGCCACGTGCCCTGTGAGGTCGGCCGTGACCTCGGCGTCGGTGCACGCCGTGGCCGGTCCAGCGCCCGCACTCGCTGTCGCGAGGCGGCCCGAGAACCCGGTCGACGGCCCGAACGAGGCGCCCGCCGACGGGAACGAGCCGGCGAGCGCGGCCGGCGCCGTCACCGAGAACTGCACGCCGCCGGTCCACCGGAACATCTCCATCCGCGGCGGCTGGCCGTCGGGCGGCGTCGAGAACCGGGCGTTGTTGGAGCCTGCCCCGTCGAGCGCCTCGGCGCGGACGGCGTCGCCCCCCCGCCCCTCGCCGGGGGCGTTGGTGACCTGGAAGTTGCCCGCCGCCTCGGTGAAGCCGTACCGGAAGGCGACGTCGTGGGACACGTTGCTCCAGTAGAACAGGTTGGTGAGCGCCGCATCGGCGTTGTCATCGGGTGACGACTCGGGGTCGAAGGGGAAGTCGAACGTGAGGCCGGCCCCGCCGTCGGGCGCGCTGCCGGGGTCGGGTTGGTTGTTGCCGTCGGTGTCGGCGTAGGCGTGGACGTTGTTGCCGCGCGTGGTCGTGAAGGACTGGCTTCCGGTGCGGTGCCACCCGAGTGGCGAGGCGACGGGGTCGGCCGGGTCGGAGACGAACACGAACGACCCGTGCGTCGGGCTCTCGGCCGTGACCACGCGATAGCGGCCGGTGCGTCCGCCTCGGGGCGGGTCCGCTCCGAGACGGCGCGTGGGGGCGAGGTCGGTGGCGTCGGCCCCGAGGCGGGCCGGCGGCAGCCCCCAGGTGTCGTGGACCCGCAGGTCGTCGTCGACGAGGACCTCACCCGTCGTCGCATCGAGGCGGACAAGGCGGAGGACGGTCGGGCCGGACGTGCTGGTGACCGTCGCCTCGTAGGCGAGGCGGAGCGTGCCGTCGGGCATCGCGTGGTAGCCGAGGCGCGGCGGCGTCGCCTCGAACGCTGGCTGGACGGCGGCCGGGGCATCCGCCTCGGGGTCGTCGGTGACGAGCGGGACCTCGGGCGGCGCCACCGCGGCGGACGCGCGGCGCGCGAGGTCGAGCGCGAGGTCGAGCGCCGCCTCGGGGGCGAGGTCGGGCTCGGCTGGCTCGGCGCGGCGCGCGAGGCCGCGCTGGAAGCGGTCGGGGCCGGTCGTCACCTGGTGACCGGGGTGAACGGCCGCCGTCGAGGCCGTTCCGAACACCTCGAGGCCGTCGTGCCGCTGGACGAGGGTGACGAACGTGAGGGCGCCCTCGGCGTGGACGGCGACCGGATGGAGGTCGGCGAGGTCGCCGCTCTGCCGCGCCTCGGGGGAGGCGTTCTGGAACGTCGCCTGCGCTGCGCGCACGGCCGCGCTCTCCTGCGCCGAGGCGGCAGCCGGGAGGAGGACGAGCAGAGCGAGGACGCAGGCGCGCATGGCGACTCCGAGGCGGCGGACTCCTGTATACCCACGACCGGCGCCGCGTGCCCAGCCCCGAGGCGGCGGGGACGGGGAAAGGCCCGCCTTCGGGACCGCTGTTATTCCAGTTTGGGGGCCTACATTGGTCTTGTCCTGTAGTAAATCCAACAAACTGGAATAGCGCGATGCCTGAGCCTCCTCCACCGACACGCACCGGCCGCTACGTCAGGCGGAGCACGGCCGATGAGCCCTTCTGGGCCTTCGTGCCCCATCCTCTTCCACCGGAGCCGCCTCTTGCTCTTTCACCGGATTTAGAAGCTCTCCGGGACCGAGCGAGTGAAGCCCTTGGCCGGCTCGACATGATCTCGACGTTGCTCCCGGATGCCGGCCTCTTCATCTACTTCTACGTTCGGAAGGAAGCCCTTCTCTCATCACAGATCGAAGGCACTCAGTCGTCCTTCTCGGATCTCCTGCTGTACGAGACCGATGAGGCCCCGGGTGTCCCTCTGGCCGATGTCGAGGAGGTGTCTCGCTACGTCGAGGCGATGACGCACGGGCTGGTACGCATCCGCGACGGCTTCCCGCTGTCGTTGCGCTTGATCCGTGAGATCCACGAGATCCTGCTGGCCTCAGGTCGGGGCGCAGACAAAGCGCCAGGTGAGTTTCGGCGCTCGCAGAACTGGATCGGCGGTCCGCGTCCTGGTCGTGCCCGGTTCGTGCCGCCGCCGCCTGAGGAAGTGATGGCCGCGATGGGAGCCCTCGAAACGTTCCTCCACGATATCCCGGTCCGGACGCCTGTGCTCATCAAGGCGGCACTGGCGCACGTGCAGTTCGAGACAATCCACCCATTCCTTGATGGAAACGGGCGCGTTGGACGGTTGCTGGTCACGTTCCTTCTGTGCGCAGAGGGAGTGCTGAGCGAGCCCATGTTGTACCTGTCGCTTTACCTCAAGCGAAACCGAGATCGGTACTACGATCTGCTTCAGCGCGTCCGGACGGAGGGAGCCTGGGAGGAATGGATCGAGTTCTTCCTGACAGGCGTCATCGAAACGGCAGCGCAGGCCGTCGCGGCGGCACGGTCGATCCGACAGCTCTTCGACGAGGACCGGGCAGCCATCGGAACGCTCGGGCGTTCGGCGGGCACAGCAGCGCGTGTTCACGCGCTTCTCCAGCGTCGGCCGATCGTATCGGCGGCAGCTGTCGCGGACGCTCTCGACGTCTCATCGACGACAGCGGGCTCGGCACTGGTGAATCTCGAATCGCTCGGAATCGTGCGTGAGGCGACGGGTAAGGCTCGAAACCGGCTATTCACGTACGCGCCCTACCTCGACATCCTCGACGATGGCACCGAGCCCCTCTGACCGCCTCGGGGTGGCCTTGCCACGGTGCCCCCGAGGCGGTCGCGCCGGTCAGCCGTCCGCCAGGGCGTCGAGTGCCGCCTCCAACACCGCGTCGCGCCCCGCGCGGACGTCGTCGATGCCGGCCGCCGCGGCGACATCCGGGAGGACCCCCGTGCCCACGAAGTCGCGGCCGTCCGGGTAGGCGTCGCGCTTCGAGGTGACGCGGGCCGAGCCGCCCCCGGGCAGCCGGAAGAACAGGGGCTGGCCGGTGCTGCCGCCCGTCGGCTCGCCCACGATGGGGCCTCGGTCCATGAGGTCGAAGGCGACCGCGAAGTCCTCGGCGGCCGAGAACGTGCGGGGGCCCGCCAGAACAGCGACCGGGCCGTCGAAGTGGCGGCTGCCGTCGCACGACCATGAGCCCGCGAGGTTGCCCTCGGTGGCCTCGGGCCGCCCCCACGCCCGGTAGGCCGGCCGGTACAGCCGGGTGCGCCAGCTCGAGGTCTGGATCGAGGCCGCGTCGGTGAGCGCGCACAGCACGCGGTAGCCCACGCCGCTGGAGCCGCCCCCGTTGTTGCGCACGTCGAGGACGAGGGCGTCCGCCTCGACGATGGCGTCGAACTGCGCCTCGAACTGCTCAGCCGCCTCGGGGCTGCCGAAGGAGTTGAGCTGGACGTGGGCGACGTTGCCCGGACGCATCGCCCACGCGAACCGCTCGCGGGAGGGGCCGAGGGCCTGGACCTGCGCGCTCGTGAGGCGGCGGACCGGCAGCGACCACGTCGACCCGTCGGCGGTGCGGAGGTCGAGCCCGATCTCGGCCTCCACGTCGCCGGCGAACAGGGCGTACTCGTACGTCCGCACGTTGAGGTCCTGCGCCGTCGACGCGCTCTGGTACGGGCGGACGTGCGTGGCTGCGTAGTCGTGGACGTCCATCCCGTCGATCCCCACCACCTCCTGGCCGACCGACACCCCCCGGGCCGCGAGCGCCGAGTCGCGGACCGCGACGATGACCACCCGCCCGTCGATAAGCCGCGTCCGGAGCCCAGGACGGGCGTAGGCCTTCGTGTAGAGGGCCTCGGGCGCGTACACGTTCGAGTGCCCGTCCTGGAGCTGCGCCACCATCGCCATGAGCACCCGGTAGTAGTCCAGCGTCGACGCGGTCGCGCGGACCTCGGGGATCGTCGCGACATAGAGCGAGTCCCAGTCGAGGTCGGGCACGAGGTCGAAGTTGGCGAAGTTGAACTTGGCCTCGGACCAGAGCCGCGCGAGGCCGGCCAGCTTCTCGTCCTCGCTCAGGTTCTCCTGGAACGGCGTGCGCATGGCCGGGCTGTTCCAGAACCGCTCGGCCCGCGCGGCCCGGCGTTCGTAGTCGGCCACGACCGTCGGCCACCGGTCGTCGTCCCGGAGGCTCTCCAGGTCGGTGTCCCGCGTGAGCAGGTCGGCGTCGGAGAACCCGAAGTCGGCCGCGACGCGGAGGAAGTGGAACGCCGCCTCGGGGTCGCCGCTCAGGGCGAAGGCGCAGGCGGCGTTGTAGGCCGCGCCGCCCTCGCGCGACCCCGCCTCGATGCCGGCCGCGTAGAGGCGCCCGCTCTCGGCGTAGTCGCCGGCGTCGTAGGCCGCGCGGCCCTGGGCAAGGAGGTCGTCGGCCGACTGGGCCGCCGCGGGCAGGGCGAGCAGGAGGGCGAGGAGGACGAGAAGCGCGCGCATGGGACGTCGAGAGGAGATGCGAAAAAACTAGCACAGCCAGGCATACCGTTCTCGACTCTGAACCTGGGGGAGACCGTTGTGCCCCACGCCCCGAGGCGGCCCCGAGGCGGCGGTCAGCCGACGCGGGCGAACCCGAGGCTGCGCGGCGCCGTCCGGGCGAAGTGCTCGCGCGTCTCGGCCAGCGCCTCATCCTCGAGGCGGGGGTCGGCCTCGGCGATGGCGAAGGCCGCCTCGCGCGCCTCGGTGAGGATCTCGGCGTCGCGCACCACGTCGGCGATCTTGAGATCGGGCAGGCCCGACTGGCGCGTCCCGAAGAAGTCGCCCGCGCCGCGGAGCCGCAGGTCGATCTCCGAGATCTCGAACCCGTCGGTCGTCGCCGCCATCGCCTCGAGGCGCTCCTCGGCCTCGGCGGAGCGCTTGTAGGCGGCCATGAGGAAGCAGGTGCTCTGGTCGGCGCCGCGTCCGACGCGCCCGCGGAGCTGGTGGAGCTGCGCGAGCCCGAACCGCTCGGCGTGCTCGATCACCATGACGGTCGCATTCGGCACGTCGACGCCCACCTCGATGACCGTCGTGGCGACGAGCACGTCGGTCTCGCCGGCCTTGAAGCGGTCCATTGCCTCCTCCTTCTCGTACGAGAACATCCGGCCGTGGACGAGGTCGACGCGGTACGGCCGGAGCGCCTCCATCAGCTCGGCGGCTCCGTTCTCGGCGTCCTTCACGTCGGCGAGCGTCTCCGACTCCGACTCCTCGACGAGCGGGTAGACGACGTACGCCTGGCGGCCCTCGCGGAGCTGGCGCTTGACGAAGTCGAGCATCTCGTCGCGCCGCTTCTCGGAGTAGACGCGCGTGTCGATCGGCTTGCGCCCGGCCGGCATCTCGTCGATCGCCGATACGTCGAGGTCGCCGTAGACCGTCATCGCGAGCGAGCGCGGGATGGGCGTCGCCGTCATCATGAGCACGTGCGGCCGCTGGCCCTTCGAGAACATCCGCGCCCGCTGGACGACCCCGAACCGGTGCTGCTCATCCACGACGGCGAGCCCGAGGTTCTGGAACGCCACCTTGTCCTCGATGATCGCGTGCGTGCCCACGACGACGTGGGCCGTCCCGTCGGCCACCTCGGCCAGGATCTCCTCGCGGAGCTTTTTGCGCTGCCCGCCGATGAGGAGCCGCGTCTCGAGGCCGAGCGGCTCAAGGAAGCGCCGGATGTTCGCGTAGTGCTGCTCGGTGAGGATCTCGGTCGGCGCCATGAAGGCGGCCTGGTAGCCGGCGTCGACGGCCATCAGCATCGCGGCCACGCCCACGACCGTCTTGCCCGAGCCCACGTCGCCCTGCACGAGGCGGTTCATCTGCCGCCCCGAGGCGGTGTCGGCCGCGATGACGTCGAGCACGCGCTGCTGGGCGCCCGTCAGCTCGAACGGCAGCACCTCGTCCAGGAACCGCCGGGCGTGGTCGCCCAGGCCGTCGAGCACGACGCCGGCGCGGCGCTCCTGCTTGCCCTTCGTCAGCGCGAGCAGGAGCTGGAGGAAGAAGAACTCCTCGAACTTGAGCCGCCGCACGGCCCGCCCGCGCTCGGCGGCGTCCTTGGGGAAGTGGACTGCCCGCAGCGCCACGTTGCCCGGGATCAGCCCGAACCGCTCGCGCACCGAGGCGGGCAGCACCTCGGGAATCGCCATCCCGTGCGCCTTGATGAGCCCGTAGATGAGCTTGCGGAACGTGCGGCTGTTGAGGCCGACCTTGTCCAGCGCCGCGCCGCCGGGGTAGAGCGGCACGATGCGGCCGGTCGTGAGCGCCGCGCTGGCGTCGTCGAGCTTGTCCGCCTCGGGGTGGGCGATCGAGAACTGCGAGCCGTACTTCTCGGCCTTGCCGTGGAAGGCGTACGTGTCGCCTTTGTTGTAGAGCCGGTGGATCCAGTTCGCGCCGCGGAACCAGACGCACTTGAGCGTGCCGCCGCTGTCGTCGGTCACGCGCAGCTCGAAGCGGCTCCGCCCGCCGCGGCCGGGCACGAGGCCCTTCGCGGTCACCGTCCCGACGACCGTCACCGGCCCCGCCTCGGTGATCTGGCGGATCGGCGTGACGGTGCTCCGGTCGAGATACCGGCGCGGGTAGTAGCGCAGCAGGTCGCGGAACGTCGCGACGCCGACCTTGCGGAGCGGCTCGGCGCGGCGCTCGCCGACGCCGGGTAGCGCCTCGATGTCCGTGTCGAGGACGGAGGCGGGGCTCGGGATCGTCTCGGCGGCCATGCCGCAAGCTAGGTCCGCCTCGGTGACGCCTGGCGCGTCATCGGCGCGCCGTCGTGACATTGTCGTGATCTCCCGCGGCTGGAGACTGCGTAATACAAGAGTAGAGCCTCTCCCTGGTCCTATGCGCTCCTGGTTTACCGCTGGCCTCCTCGACTGGGCCGCCCGCTGCGACGTCTCCGGCCGCCCCGAGGCGGCCTCCGAGGCGGTCGCCCTCGCCCGCCACCCGACGGCCGTGCCGCCGTCCCGCATCCGGGCGCTGGCTGCGTCCATCGAAGCCGCGGGGGACGCTACCCTCGCCGCGGCGGTGCGCCGCCTCGCGTCGGAGACGGCCTGAGCCGCTGGTCTACGCCGTCGTCGACCCCGAGGCGGTCGTGTGGGCCGAGGCCCAGGACGTCTACGTGTGCCTCCACACCGACGACGGCGAGGTGGTGGTCCGCCAGCGGCTCTACCAGATCCACGAGCAGCTCCAGATCCATGACCGCCTCGGGGCCGGGCGGTTCGTGCGCGCGCACCGCTCGGCGGTCGTCAACGGGGCGCGGGTCGCGCGGCTCGTGCCGGGTGCCCAGGGCCGGGCGACGCTGGTGATGGACGACGGCGCGGCGGTCCCCGTCAGCCGGTCGTGCCGGGCGGACGTGAACGCGATGCTCGCCCGCCTCGGGGTGCGGGGGTAGCCTGAGTGGCACCCGGGGCTGGCTCGGCGAGGAGCACGGAGTGGGCCCGGCAGGATTTGAACCTGCAACCGTCCGGTTATGAGCCGGCTGCACTAACCGTTGTGCTACGAGCCCGGGCCGCGAAGCTACAGCCGCCTCGGAGTCTCCTCACCACCGCCTCGGGGACGTACGCATCGTTTGAAAGCACAGGGGCGCCGTCGCATAAATTTATTAGGCCCTCCTTGGAGGAGCGTTCGGGGGCGGGATAAATTGAGGCTCCCCGCCTTCGCGTGTGCCCGCCGGATGGACAAGATCGACGACATCGACGCCCAGATCCTCCACCTCCTCCAGACCGAGGGGCGGATCAAGCGCAAGGACATCGCCGAAGCGGTCGGTCTCTCGATCCCGTCCGTCTCCGACCGGATGCGCAAGCTCGACGCGCGCGGCGTCGTCACCGGTTTCCACGCCTCGGTCGATGCCAAGCGCCTCGGCCACGACGTGACCGCGTTCGTGTTCGTGCAGTCGATCGGCAGCGATCACTACCCGGAGTTTATCGAGACGGTGACCGCGATGGACGAGGTTCTGGAGCTGCACTCGATCACCGGCGACGGCTCGCACGTGCTCAAGCTGCGGGTTCGCACCACGACCGCGCTGGAGCGCCTGCTGGCCCGGCTCCAGGGCATCCCCGGCGTCCGCGGCACGCGCACCAGCCTCGTGCTGAGCACCCTCAAGGAGACCTCCTACCTCCGCGCCGAGCCGATGACGCTCGTCCCGCCCGAAGACTGATCGTACCGGCGCCCCGCCGGGGCGTCTCCCCCTCGCCTCGGGGCACCCGGCCCCGAGGCGGACACCCACCCTGCCACCCCCCTATCGCCTCCCTCATGCCCGCCACCCTTCCCCGCACCGCCACCAACGGCCACGCCGCGCCGATGGACGTCGAGTTCATCTTCGGCACCAACACGTTCGGCCTGGCCGAGATGAAGAGCCGCCTGCCGAAGGCGGTCTACAAGAAGATCACCGCCACGATCGAGAAGGGCGACCCGTTCGACGCGTCCGTCGCCGACGCGGTCGCGCTCGCGATGAAGGAGTGGGCCGTCGAGCGCGGCGCGACTCACTACACGCACTGGTTCCAGCCGCTCACCGGCCGCACGGCCGAGAAGCACGACAGCTTCATCACGCCCAACGCCGGCGGCGGCGCCGTGGCCGAGTTCTCGGGCAAGGACCTCGTCCAGGGCGAGCCCGACGCCAGCTCGTTCCCCGGCGGCGGCCTCCGGGCGACCTTCGAGGCGCGCGGCTACACGGCCTACGACCCCACGAGCCCGGCCTTCATCGTCGAGCACAACGGGACGGCCACGCTCTGCATCCCGACCGCCTTCGCGTCGTGGACGGGCGAGGCGCTCGACCACAAGATCCCGCTCCTGCGCAGCATGGAGGCGCTCAACCAGCAGGCCGTCCGCGCGCTCGCCCTCCTCGGTGACACGGTGGCCCGCGTGACGGCCACCTGCGGCTCCGAGCAGGAGTACTTCCTCGTCGACGAGGCGTTCTTCGAGGAGCGCCCCGACCTCGTCGTCGCCGGGCGGACGCTCGTCGGCGCCGCACCGCCGCGGGGCCAGGAGTTCGACGACCACTACTTCGGCTCGATCCCCGAGCGCATCATGGGCTTCATGAACGCGGCCGAGGAGGAGCTCTACAAGCTCGGCGTGCCCGTCTCGACGCGCCACAACGAGGTGGCGCCGGGCCAGTACGAGATCGCGCCCATCTTCGAGAACGCCAACGTGGCCGCCGACCACCAGCAGGTCATGATGATGACGCTGCAGCGGGTGGCCAAGCGGTTCGGGCTGGCGTGCCTGCTCCACGAGAAGCCGTTCGCGGGCGTCAACGGCTCGGGGAAGCACGTCAACTTCTCGATGGGCACCGACACCGGCGTCAACCTCCTCGAGCCGGGCGACACGCCGCACGACAACCTCCGCTTCCTCTTCTTCTGCGCGGCCGTGGTGCAGGCGGTCCACACGCACCA
>JBCCQJ010000049.1:0-19093 GCA_039024395.1 Bacteroidota bacterium
CGGGCATGCGGGCCAAGCACCTCGCGCGGCCCTCGACCGGGAGCGCATGCAAACGGCTGGCGATGTACGCTCGGTGGATGACGCGCCCTGGGCCGGTCGACCTCGGACTGTGGGACGCCGTTCGTCCGAGTCAGCTCGTGCTACCGCTCGACGTGCACACGGGCCGGCAGGCGCGCCGCCTCGGGGTGCTCGCGCGCCGCGCCGACGACTGGCGGGCCGTGCAGGAGTTGACCGATGTGTGCCGCGCCCTCTGCCCCGGGGACCCGGCGCGCTACGACTTCGCGCTGTTCGGGCTCGGCGCCTACGAGGGCGGCCAGATCCGGGAGCGATGAGGGCGCCACGTTCCCTTCAGCTTTGTCGCTGGATTCGTTGCGCACGGTCAGAAGTCCTCCGATGCAGACCGCCACGACCGGCCCCGTGGCTGCGAAGACGGACGGCGTCGTGAGGATGACGATTCCCAATGCTCCTACAATCCCAGCCATGAGGCCGATACGGCGAGGCCAGAGCACGCACGTTGCCAGCGCGGTCTCGACGGCGACCCCAGACATCGAGATCCACGTCGCGGCCTCTCGGTAGACGTCGGGTGTCAGAATCTCGTGGAGCCAGACGTAGATCGGGTTGGCCGGCGTGGCCAGGTACAGCTCGTAGAATGCGCTGCCGTCGACGTATGCCGGGGTGAACTTCCCGAGGGCGGCACCGAGGAAAACAAGCGAGACAACGCCTTGCGCCAACCGTGCTCCCCAGCGTGCGGCTTCCTCCGCGGTCGCTGTCGAGACCCATCCGATCCACAGGGCGCTCCAGAACGCGGTCACGAAGGTGGCGTCGCTGAACGTGGATGTGTGGACCAGGAGGACCCCCGAAGCGGAGGCCCCGAGCAGAGCGGCTCCTGCCACCCATCGCGTCCCCCCTAGGGCCACCGCTACCGCGGCGACAAGCACTGGAAGGGGATACGACACGAGCGGAATCCACCCGGCTGAGAACATGCCCTCCACGACGAGAGGCGAGTCGAGCCTGGGACCGAGGAACGTGCCGATGAAGCTCCCGCCCTTCGTCAGCCAGCCGACGATCCAGATCAGGAGGGCCACACGAGCTGCCCCGTTGTCCATGGTCATCCTCATGGAGTACACGTCACCGGCGCGTCGAGGGCAGCCCGCGTCATCTGGATCCCCCTCGGCGTGCGGCTGAAGCGGTAGCGCGTCCGGAGGGTCCGCCCCCGAGCTCGGGTTCGAACCTCCAGGTCTTGCATGCACGCTTGAGACACGAGGTAGCTTCGCTCAGGCCCGACGGCGGCTGCCGTCGGGTAATGAGGAATGTGCCGAGGTCGCTGCGTCAAGGGTGTGGCCAAGGAGCCCGTCACCGACGTGGCAGAGACGGGGTCGGACCACCACCACTCGTTCTCGAAGTTGTACATCGAGGGGAGCACCTGCATCACGGCGAACGGGATCGGCCCGTCGTGCCGAAGGTGGAACTTCTCCATCAGCATGTCCGTGCCGCGGGCGGTTCCGTGAAGCCCGAGGAGCAGCGCTGCAGCCGAGGCGAGGGCAGCAACGAAGAGAAGGGTCGGAAGACGCGGCACGCGCATGGTATCGCCCGAGGCCTCCGTCTCCTGAAGCGCCCCGCCCCTCGCCGGCTCCGCGCGCGCGCCTCTGCCTGACGCCGAGGCCATCAGACCGGTGCAGCGACCGCGCGGCGGCCGGCCCGAGGCAACCGCGCTCTGAGCCACGAGGCGGTCCGGCCGGGAGCCGCCGTCCCCCTCAGGAGGAGCCCGCCGATGCACACGCCGACGAGCGGGGCCATCACCGAGGCGAGGTAGATTGTCGAACCGGCGACGATCGCGGTGCAGGCGAGGGCCGCAGCCCACAGTGCGACCCGGGGCTTCCAGAAGACGCACGTCGCCAAGGCCGCCTCGAGGGCGATGACGCTCCACGAGAACCACGTCGCAAGGGTCCGGAGCATCTCGGGATCGAGGGTGGCGCGGAGCCACGGATAGAATAGCGTCTCTCTTTGAAGGAAGTAGACGTGATAGAGCACATCGCCGGAGATGTACTCGGGTGTGAGCTTCCCGAGCGCTCCCCCGAGAAACACCAGGGACACGACGCCCTGCGCGAGGCGAGGCCCCCAGGCAACGCCCTCTTCTTTCCCCTGCGTCGCCAACCAGGCGATCCAGAGCCCCGCCCACAAGCAGGTCACGAACGTCGCGTCGTTGTACGCGGCGACATGGACCAGCAACGCGAAGGCACACAGGGCGCCGAGGCCGCCGCTCCACGCCGCCCAGCGGCCCAGGCGCACAAGGCCGACAGGGACCGCGATCACAGGGAGGAGGTAGGCGACAACCGGGACGAGCGGGTGCCACAGCACGTCGGGGAGTCCCTCGACCACGAGCGGCGTTCCCAACCCGACCCGCACGAAGAGGTCGAGCAAGAACGGAGCTTTCACGACCCAACCGAAGAGCCAGAGCCCCAGAGCCACCCGGACGGCTCTGTCTCTCACCGGGTCGAGGCCTCTCATCGCCGGCACGTGGACCCTCCGCTTTGGCGGTCGACCTGCATCGTCAAGGAGCCGCCCTCCTGTCGGTCGATCCGAAACCGGCTGCGCAGCGAACGGCCACGGACGCGGCTCTCGACGTACAGGAAGTCGGAGCATCCCACGTGCCCCCAGGGCGCTCGCGTCGGCAGGAACGTCACCATCCGCGTGGGATAGTGGTTGTAGTACTCGCCTCCCTGGACGGCGTCGCTCTCGTCGAGGCGCTCCCATGCGATGCGTTTCCGGGACGCCCATGCCCGGTTCTGGAAGTTGTACATCCCAGGGAGCGGCTGGAGGGCTGTCCACTCGGCCACGGATGCGGGCCTGAGGTGCGCGCGCCGGAGGAGCGCGTCCTGGCCCGCGCTCGTCGCGTGGAGTGCAACGAGCGAGAGAGCGGCTACCCCAAGAAGAGAGGCCAGGACGTAGGTGGCGGGGGACGCAGGCACGCGGCCGGTATCGCCGCCGGGTGCAGGGCCTTAAGAGCCCCCCGGAGCGCTACCGGCCGTCGTCCGGCCCCACCTCGGGGCCGATGCCCCGGTACGACCGTCGGTAGTACAGGAGCGGCTCCGTGCCGGCCCCGTCGATCAGGTCCTCGACCTCGCCCACGAACACCGTGTGGTCGCCCGCCTCGAAGCGCGCGTGGGGGCGGCACATCAGGATGCCGAGCGTGCCACGCAGCAGCGCCGGCCCCGAGGCGGCGCGGACGTGCGCGAACGGCGCGAGCTGCGTCGGTCCGTCGAGGTCGGGGCGCGCGAAGCGGTCGGCCACGTCGGCCTGGGACGCATCGAGCAGATGCACCGCCCACACTGAGGCGGACGTCACCGCCTCGTGGAAGCGCGTCCCGTGCGTGACGTTGAACGAGACGAGCGGCGGGTCGAGCGCGACGCTCGCGAACGAGCCGATCGTCGCTCCGCGCTCGGCGACCGTGACCACCACGACGGGCGAAGCGACGCCCTGGAGCATCGTGCGCAGCGCGTCGCCGGTCGCGGCGACCGCCTCGGGGCGCTCGGCGGCCTGGTCGGTAGGGGCGGAGACAGACACGGGCGCTTCCACGACCCGGAGCGCGCTGGGTTCTTGGGTGCTCGATTCGAAGGCCCCTTTTTTTCCTCTGCGGCGCTCCCTTGGGCAGCGCTCCCCTACGCAACGCGCCCCGCCGGACGTACCGACGGGGCGCGATGTCTGTGGCGCAGGGGCGACGCCCCGAGGTGGGGCCGCCCCGAGGCGGGTGTGACCTACGCCGGGATGCGGATCTGCTGGCCGGGGTAGATCTTGTCCGGGTCGCCGATGACCTCGCGGTTGGCCTCGAAGATCTTGGTGTAGGCGCCGGCGTCGCCGTAGTGCGCCTGGGCGATCTTGGAGAGCGTGTCGCCGCTCTTGATGGTGTAGTAGCGCGACGCGGGCGCGGCGTTCGTCGCGGCCTGGGCCGGCTGGCCCTCGACCCGGATGCCGTCGTCGTCGACGTGCGAGACGCCCTTGACGTTGCCGGCGATGAGCGTCGCCTTCTCCTTGGCGGCCTGGCTCTTGGCCTGGCCCTGGAGCGTCACGCGGCCGTTGTCGAAGCGGACGCCTAGGTTGGACACGTTGCTGCCGAGCGCGCCTTCGATCTCGTTCTTGATTTCCTCCGCCTCGTTGCCTTCGCGGCCGCCGAAGAGGTCTTTGCCAGTGTCTTTCAGAAAGTCGAGGAGTCCCATGGGGGTGGTTGGGGGAGTGGGTTCTGAGGGAAGGGTGGGCGCCGACATGGCGCTCGCGTGCCACGCGACTGGGCGCCGTCCTGTTCCGTCGGCGGCGAACTCCAGACCGGCCTGAGGGTACGAAACCGAGCGTTAACCTGCGCCTGTGGGACGCTGTCGTGACGGCTGGCCTCGCTGTTTGGCGGCCTCCCGGCCTCGGCACAGTGCTCCGTGTCTCCCCACCGCCTCCGTTCCCGTTCCCATGCGTTTCGCCCTCCTTGTCGGCCTCGCCCTCGCCATCGCGGGCTGTGACTCCACAGGCGTCGATGCCCCGCCCGAACCCGCCCCGAGCGGGACCGTCGACATCGACCCGCGCCAGACCTACCTGCGGACCGCCAGCGACCGCGCCGTCGACGCGCCGGCCATCGCCATCGAAGACCTCGGCCTTGCGCGCGGTGGCGAGGCGTGCTTCGAGGCCGTCGGCGACTACTTCTTCTACACCAACGTCGACAACGACGAGAGCGACGTGGCCTCGAATCGCCCGGGCGTGCCCCTCGTGACGGCCGTCTTCGGCAACTCGCCGGGGCTGGAGCCGGCCTCGTACGCCCTCCGCCCCGTCTTCCCCATCAACGCGGGCGAGGACGTCGTCACGCCGCCGACGTCGATCGAGGACCTGCCGACCGACATCTCGCAGGACTTCGACGCGACCGACACCTGCGTCGACGTCCCGGCGAACGCGCGGTACGTCTTCTTCAGCACCTTCGACCGCTTCTTCGCCGACAACCGCAATGTGGCGGAGGGCCGTCTCCAAGTCCGAGTCACGTCCGGGTAGGCGTGGCCGGGTGTTCACCCCGAGGCGGGTGCCCGGCTGCGGGGGCGCCCGCCTCGGTGCGTTTTCGGCCCTGCCGCCCCCGAGGCGGGCGATCTTGAGGCATCCCCCGCCCGCCTCCATGCCGCCCTCGCCTGCCGTCGTCGTCGACCTCCCGCACGGCCGCGACTACGCCGTCCACTTTGAGCCGCTCGCCACGCTCCCCCGCCACCTCCGCGAGGCCGGCCTCGGGGGCGACCGCGCACTCGTGGTGACCGACGCGACCGTCGGGCCCCTCTACCTCGACCGCCTCGGGGCCGCGCTCCGCGCCGACGGCTGGCGCCCCGAGGCGGCGACCGTGCCGGCCGGCGAGGCGTCGAAGCACCTCGACCGCCTCGGAGACCTCTACGACTGGGCACTCGGGCTGGTGATTGATCGGGGCACGCCCGTCGTCGCGCTCGGCGGCGGCGTCGTGGGCGACCTCGCCGGCTTCCTCGCGGCGACGCTGCTGCGCGGGCTGCCGCTCGTGCAGGTACCGACGACCGTCATCGCGCAGGTCGACAGCGCCATCGGTGGCAAGACGGGCGTCAACCACGCGGCCGGCAAGAACCTCATCGGGGCGTTCCACCAGCCACGCCTCGTCCTGGCCGACCCGGCCACACTGGCGACGCTTGCCGAGCGCGACTTCCGGAGCGGCCTCGCCGAGGCGGTCAAGCACGCCCTCATCGCCGACGCCGACCTCGCCGGCCGCCTCGGGACCGGCTGGGACGCGCTCCTCGCCCGCGACCCCGGGGCGGTGGCGGCGCTCGTGCGCGACGCGGCAGCGGTAAAGGCGCGCGTCGTGGGGGCGGACGAATTGGAGGGCGGCGTGCGGGCGCTCCTCAACTTCGGCCACACGTTCGGGCACGCCATCGAGCGGGAGGCGGGCTACGGCGCGCTCACGCACGGCGAGGCGGTGGCGGTCGGGATGCGGGCGGCGCTGCACCTGTCGGCCTCGCTCCGCCTCGGGGACGTGTGCGGCGACGCGCTGCCGGCCCCGTTCGACCGGGCCGACGCGCTCGTGCGGCGCCTCGCCCCACCCCCAATCCCCGCCTCGGTGCCGACCACCAACCTCACGGCGGCGATGGCGACGGACAAGAAGCGGACCGCCTCAGGGCTGCGGTTCGTCGTGCTGGACGACATCGGCGCGGCGCGGATCGCGAGCGGCGTCCCCGAGGCGGCCGTCGCGGCAGCGTGGGCGTTCGCCCGCACCGAGGCGGCGAGCTAACCGAGCCGGGCTCGGCCCCGAGGCAGGGCCTCCGGCGCTCCGTTCAGGGGAAGTACCGGTAGATGTCTTTCCGCCCGAGCACGCGGACGAACTCGACCTCGTCGCCGTCAACCGCCAGACCGATGCGGTACGCCCCGAGGCGGACGCGGTAGAAGCCGCTGCTGCCGCTCATCTTCTTGACGTCGGGCAGGTCGGCGAGTGCGTCGGCGGCCTCCACCGCCTCGATCACTGCGCGAACGCGGGCGCGGACGGTGGGGTCTTTCAGCTTCTTCAGGTCGCGGAGGAAGCTCTTTCGAAAGACGACCGTCACGCCGGGTCGGTGAGGGCGGCGACCACCTCGTCCCGACTGGCGCGCTCGGTCTCACGGCCTTGGCGAATGGCCTCGCCCAGAGCGACCTCTTCGATCACGTCGGCGACGATGTCGCGGAGAAGGTCGCGGCGGTCATCGAGCGCATCCGCGACGGCCTGGCGGAGCAACTGGCGGAGGGCGTCCTCGGAGATGGAGATCTGGGCCATGATCGTTGCGGTGTCGAGTCTCCTACCCCGCGTCACGGAGGAGGTTCGACAGCGACCCACACGCGTAGCCTCACGATCGGCATCCCCGAGGCGGCGTAGGCATTCACACGCACCGAGGCGGCAAGCTGGCGGGGCAGCGAGCTACCCCGCGCTCAACGCGATCCACGCCAGACCCACGAGGACCGCCAGGACGGCGGCCGCAATGAGCCCAACCACGCGGCGGACTCTGCGAGCCGCCTGTTGCGCCTCGGCCAGGCGAGCGTCCGTTTCCCGGCGGATGAACTCGGGGGTGAGCGGCAACGGGAGGTCCCTCGGGGTCGACTCCAGCGCCACGCCGCCCAGGTCGCGTATGCTCATGTCGAGAAGGTCGAGGAGCACCGAGCACGAGACCGACTTCGCCAAGACGCCGACGGTCTGCGCTCCCACGGACACGGTCGCCGTTCCGTCCTGACACGCGAACGCGATCCAGGCCTCGGCCTCGGTGCGGGGCTCGAGCGTCAGCGGCAGCCCCGCCAGCTCTTCCGCCTTGGCGCGAAGGGCCTCGTGCGAGGGGGCGGAGGCATCGAACTGGTAGAACCGCGCCGTGTACGCCATGTCGTGGAGGTGTGGACGTGAGGAGGGTACGCATGTACGCGCCACACGCAACCGTGCGTCCGCTGACGGCGGGGCGAACCCGGCACCGAGGTGGGCATGCAGGCGTCTCCCCTCCCCCAGCCTCCGCCTCGGGGCCGGACGCCGTCCTCACCGCGACGATGGCGACGGACACAGAGCGGACCGCCTCGGGGCTCCGGTTCGTGGTCCTGAACGTTGACGACGCACGGATCGTCGAGGGCGTCCCCGAGGCGGCCGTCGCGGCGCGGGCGTTCGCACGCACCGAGGGACGGTCCCGCCTCGGTGCAGGGTCAAATGGGTGGAGGTCCGGACGACCTCAGCCCGTCTCCCCTTTCGTCCCGCTCATCGAGATGCTCTTGACGGACGACCGGATCTCCTCGACCTGCTCGGCATTGAGGCGGAGGTCGGCGAGCACTCGCTGCGCGACCGGGTCGGTCAGGATCAGCTCCAGCGGGAAGTCCGTCTCGGTGTCGACGCGCACGTCGGTGAAGCCGGCCGCCTCGGCGTACTGCAGGTAGTCGTCGAGCCGCGCGGCGCCGGAGATGCAGGCGATCAGGCCCGCCTCGGAGTTCCTGATCTCGTCCGGGATCTCGCCGGTCAGGACGATGTCCGAGATGTGGAACGAGCCGCCGTCGCGCAGCACGCGGTGGGCCTCGGCGAAGACGCGCGGCTTGTCTGGGGCCAGGTTGATGACGCAGTTCGAGATCACCCGGTCGACGGAGTCGCTCTCGAGGGGCACGTCCTCGATGTCGCCCTGGACGAACGTGACGTTGTCGAGGCCGCACGCCTCCGCGTTCTTCCGGGCCAGCGCCAGCATCTCGTCGCCGAGGTCGACGCCGATCACGCGGCCGCTCGCACCCACGTGCTGGGCCGCGAGGAAGCAGTCGAAGCCGGCGCCGGAGCCGAGGTCCAGGACGGTGTCGCCCGCCTCGATGCGCGACAGGGCGACCGGATTCCCGCAGCCCACGCCGAGGTTGGATCCTTCGGGGGCGGCGTCGAGGTCCGCCTCGGTGTAGCCGACGGTCTGGGCGACGCGCCGCGCGGTGTCCGTCGGCGCGGCGTCGCCAGGCGTGCAGCAGGCGAACAGCTCGGCGAACGGGGCGGACTGGCTCGCCCGGGCGATCCGCGCGTAGCCGTCGACGACGGCGGTTTTGATGGGGTCTGCGGTCATGGCGTCCTCTCGGGGCAGGTGAACGGGGGTGGACGCCGCCAACCTCGCCCGGCCCCGCAGCGCCGTCCTTTGACCTAGGTCAAGAACGGACGGCCTGCTTGCGCACCCGGCTCAGGGTCTCGGGCGCCACCTGCAAGTACGAGGCGAGGTGCTGGAGCGAGACGCGCTGGAGCAGGTCGGGCTCGTCGCGGAGGACGGCCGCGTAGCGCTCGGCCGCGCTGAGGTCCTGGAGGAAGCGCGCGTGGCGCTCACGCACCACGTACTCCTGCTCGGCGGCCATCCGCCCGACCTGCTGCCAGAACGGGTCGGCGTCGTAGAGCGCCTGGAGGTCTCGGTACCCGAGCGAGAGCACGTCGCTCTCCTCCAGCGCCTCGATGGCGAGGTCGCTCGGCTGCTGCGTGATGAGGCTCTGGTACGAGCAGGTGAGCGTGCCCTCGCGGCAGAAGCAGGCGGTCACCTCCTTCCCGTCGACCACGTAGTACTGGCGGAAGAGCCCGCGCCGGATGAAGGCGATGCGGTCCGAGGTGCGGCCCATCCGCAGCAGGAACTCGCCTGCGTCGAATCGCTCTGCCGTGGCCCGCTCGGCAGCCCGCTCGAGCGACGCCTCGGTGTAGCCGGGGAACTGGCGGAGGTACGCTCGGAAGGGGTCCATGCCGGGGGCGCTCGCGTGGGCCTCTCAGGTCCGCGGCCGACACGAGGCGCAGGCAGCGGGGGCCACAAGGGCAACACCTCAGGATACACCACGCCGCCTCGGGGCGGCCCCGAGGTGGGGGCTGCAGCAGGACGTAGGACGTCTCAGCAACGGTCCCGTCCTGGGACGGGCTCAGGCGGGCGGACGTCCCGGGGACTTGTCGGGACCTGCGGCGGCGAGCTGGCGAGCCCAAGCCCGCGTGCGCCCGGACAGGATCGTGGAGAACGCTCTGGCGCGCTCTTCGTCATCAAAGGCGAGACCAGCGAGTGTGCCGACGTAAGCGATGGACTCGGCGAGCGACGTCGAATCGAGACCCACCTCGAGCTGTCGGAGCCCCGACCGGATTTCAGCCTGGGTCGTCTTGGGCACATCCCAGTACGCCTGGGTGACGGCTCGGCACGACGCGAGCACCAGGTCGAGGGCCACGACCTCGCGGCCCCGGACGAGGGCATGGTGCGCTGCGTGGAGGGCGAACCAGAACTCGTCGGTTCCTCCCAGGGTCACCTTGAGGACGTCGTCGTCCGCGCTCTGCTCGGTGCGGAGCACCTTGATGTCGTACTGGCGTCCGCTGGCGAGGAGGACCCGGTAGAGCGCGGCGCCCGGTCCGATGTACCGCTCCTGTCCGAGCACGTTGGCAGCGTCGAACCGTCCGAGCACGGCTTGAACGTCGGCGGGGTCGAGCCCGACGACGGTGAGGTCGAGATCGGAGAGCGCGTCGTGGGTTCCGCTGGCGAACGAGCCCGACGGCGAGACGGCGCGGACGTCGGGCCGGCCGGTCAACGTGCGGGCGATCCGCTCGTACTCCGCGTTCTGCCAGTGGTGATTGGGCATCGTAGAATCTGGCATACGTCGCGCTTCCCCAGGTGCACGCGAGGGGCTCTCCCTTTGCGAAAGGGAACTCGCATACTCCGAGGCGTGTGACGTCACCCACTGAGGCAGACAAGGACCCCGTATTTCCGCGCCTTCGCCTCGTTCAGGACAGACACCCACTGAGCGATGAACTCTCGAAACGACTCGCCCCCCTCCAGGTTGCTTCCAGACTCCTCGATCACGTTGTCCGCGACCTCCACGACTCGCGCCATCGGGATTCGTTCGACAAGCGCCAGGTACCGTTCGACGGTGTCGGGAGACAAAGCGGACGCCACGTGCATGTTTCCAGTGCGCTCGATCTCGAGAGGGGTCTCATAGACTTCGTCCTCATCCTCTTCTCGAAGACTCAGGGCGAAGGCAGAAAGGAAGTCGCCCAGAGCTTGCTGTTCTGCGTCCCCGAGGTGTTCGGGAATCCCCCAGAATACCTCCCCGATTTCAGAATTCCCGTAGGCGCTGGTGCTTGGTTCAGCTTGGGGACTGACTACCCAGGGGTCTTCTGATTCGGCGAGGTCGGACCACAGCGGCTCCTGACCATCCGGTTTCCATTCGAAATGGAGCCGACTCCAGTCAACCATGTATGCGCTGATATCCATTTTTTATTCGGCGCTTTTGATCAGTCACGCTGCTGGAATAGGGGGCCGGTCACGCACGCGCGGGGCGGCATCAACCTACGGCCGCCGCCGCTCCCTGACTTCCAGATAACATCAACTGCGGGTTATACAGCTACGTTCATACGAGCACAGATGCATTCTTAGAATCCTGAGCGCTGCCGGTAGCGCTCTAGCTCCTCGGCACTGAGGTCATTCGGAGCGACGAGTCGGTAATGAGCCTCGTCCACCTTCCGAACTTCGTCGCCCTCTTCTGTCTCGTCGATCGTGAACTCGAAGAGCGCTATCACATTGTCGGCCATGAACTGCGCGGCGATAGGTCGGCACACGAGGCTGGGATACTTCTCCGCACCGAGTGCCATGTCCTGCTCAATCTGCACGACGCCGATCTCGTCGCTGCCTCCTTTCGCCTGAACGGGGATGACGTAGTGGGTTCCCCGTTTGTCAACGCCGACATAAAGCTCGTCGGTCTCGACTTGGCCGATCCCCTTGACAGTCGTACGGAGATGGTTCTGAAGCGAGTAGCAAGTGACCCCGGTAAAGATGTCAATCAGCCGGTTGTACCGAAGTTTGGCGAGTAGAGCCTGCTCATCGTCGAAGGCGTAGCGATCCACCACGCCGGGCGTCGCGTCAAGAATCTTCGTGGCGACGAGCATCTCGTCAGGGACGATCCGAACGATCCGGCGCAACTCGAAGGCGTAGATGCTCCGGCCTCGGGCTGCAATGAGCCATTCCTTGCCTTCCGGTGCTCTATCACGGATACTCTCCGGAAGCTCAACCCGGTGACGGAACGAGTAGATCACATCACCGAGGTTTTTCGGTAGCCTGATACCGAGGTCAGCCGCGGCCTTTGGGATTTCGTCCCGGTTGAAGGTGACGACCTCGGCACCCTCCTCGTAGTGCTGGGCGAAGATGTGTTCGATGAGCCGGGTGTACCTGTTCGCCACGGCTACCCCTCCCATGTGAAGAGGACTGCTTCCTCACGAAGCATGTCGCCGGTCACGGTCGAGACCCGCTCACGGAACAGGTCGATTCCGTCGAGCCTGTAGCCGAGGTCTTCGCCGATCTCGCTCAGAATCTCGCCGGTTCGAATGAGAATGCGGAAGAAGGACGCCTGATCTCCAACAACGTAGGCCAACCGAGCGCCGGGTCTCAGCGCCGGACGCAAGCTAGACAGGTGCCGGGCCATCCCGCCGAAATAGTTGCGGACCACCTTGTGATACAGCTTCTCGAAACCGGATGTCTTGCCCAACTCGATCCGGCGTGCTTCAATCCGGTCAGCAAGCTCCATCACGCGGCTGTTCTCAGCAACCCACTCACCATCTGAGTCGCCCTTGTAGACGTTCCGAGTGTTCGAACGCATCAAGTCATCTTTCATCGCGCGAAGGTCGGCGCGGTCAGACAAGTAGCCGAGTATGACGGACTCTAGGCGGGTGGTCCGCGTGTAGTCTTTTTCGTTCGGATACGGAGGGGAGTCGATAACGGCGTCGATGGACTCTGGCTCCAATAAGGAGCAAGCGTAGCGGGCGTCTCCTCGCAGAACGCGAGATGCTGGTCCCGGTCGATCCAGACCGCGCAGATCGTCAGCCATGCCTCGGACGGCCCCAAGCCAGAGCGGGACGACCTCGGCGTCCTGCTTCTTGTTTCGGCTCACTCCCACTTCTGGACCAAACCGGAGGTTGCTGTATGAGAACACGAGTTGCTTCGCAAGCGCTAGCTCGTGGTGACGACGGTATGCTGTGTCGCCAACAGACCGGATCGCCTCCCGCAAGATGAGCGACTTGTGTAGAGGCAGAGGGCTGATCGAGTTCTTGATTAACAGCTTGTGCTGGTCCTCAGAGAGAGTGACGAGGTTGCCATTCCGACTGCTCACATGCCTGCTCGCCTCCGACGCGACTCGCTCGGCATCGGCGACTAACCCATCAGGGTCTACGGTCCAGTCGGTTTTGACCGAGGCCGCCATGTGGACCACAGGGTTCGGCTCGATGCCGACGCTCTCGATCCCGAGCTTCTTGCACTCAACGAGTGTCGTGCCCGTACCGCAGTAGGGATCGAGAACCCTATGACCTGGCTCCACCCCGAAGCGGGCGACGTAGTCTCGGACGAGGTGTGGCGGGTACGAGAGGACAAAGCGATACCACTCGTGGACGGGCAAATCGTCCACGTAGGGACGGTTTAGCTCAGTTCCAGTCTTCGCTTGCGTGACGTAAGCCATAGGGAGATCCGTTTCCCTTCAAGGTACGGACCTTGCCGGTTCGGGATTGCCGACGCCCGAGTAGCTGTATATCTGGGGGACGGTCACGCGCTCGGCGCGGCGTCAACCTACGGCCGCCGTCGACGGCCGCGTCGCGTGCAGCGGCGAGTTCCAGAGCGCGCGGCCGCGACGGGGGACCGACGACCGGCACGCGCCCCCAAGCGGGCACTGAGGCGGGACGACAACGAGCGTTCCCGATGGCCGCCTCGGAGCGAGACGGGCGCGGCCCCAAGGCGGTGGCACCGGGGCCGAGCGGGGCGGTCGCGCGAGCCGCCGCCCCGGAGACGGGCCGCACGCTGCTGGAACGACTACTTCAAAGGTGGATCACCTTGACACCTCGCGTCCAGCCCTCTCTTAGGCTGCTTCCCGCCTCGGGATTGCAGGGCCGCCGGCGCCCGAGACCACACCCCGAGGCGGCCCCTACGACGTCGGCGTCGGGCGGGCGTTGCCCGAGAGCCCGTCGGCGTAGCCCGTCATCTCCAGGAACCCCGTCCCCGAGGCGGTCCCCGTCACGTCGACCGCGCCCTCCCAGTAGCGGACCGTCGCGTCCAGCTCCTGCGCCTCGAACGCCGCCGTCACCTCGAGGTCGATGCCCTCGCTCGGCACGCGGAGGCGCCAGCGGACCGGGTAGGCGCCGCCGAGCGGGCTCTCCCACGTGCCCAGCGGCTCGAGCGAGTAGAGCGACGAGTCGAGGGGCCGCTTCGTGCCGTCCACCTCGACGAGCGAGCCCTTCGAGAGCGGGTCCTTCGAGCCGTCGGTCTGGCGGAGCTGGTAGAGCATCAGGTCGCGGCCGTCGTCGAGGTGGAGCGCAAACCAGTCCCACCCGACCTGGTTCTCGTCGAGCGCCGACGTCGACCACTCGCGGTCCATCCACGTCAGGCCCTCGACCGGCACCACCTCGGGGCCGTCGTCGCCGGGCAGCGTGACCGTGCCCTCGGTGGTCATGCGCGTCTGGGCGTAGTAGTAGCTCGCGTTGCCGGGTCCGGCGCCCTTCTGGCTGAGGCCGCGGTCGCCCTGGAACACGATCGGCTTGACGGGCTGCGCCGTGAGGTCGAACGCCGCGCCGTCGGCCTCGCCCTGGATGCGCATGGGGAGCGGGCCGGTCGGGTCGCCCGCCTCGGTGAGGCGCGCTGTGCCGAGGTAGGCCGCCACCGGCTCAGCGGTTGCGCCGGCGAGCCCGGCCGCGCCGCGCGCGAACTGCTCCTCGAAGTAGAACCGCTCGGCCGCGACATCGCCCAGCGCCGTATGCGCCATGTAGAGCTGCCGCGTCGACCACGCCGAGCCGCGCCCCGAGGCGGACGTGTCGGGCATGAGCGCCGAGCGGAAGACGGTGAACTGGACGCCGAAGCGCCGGTCGGTGCCGTCGGTCGCGCGGAGGTTGCCGGTCACGTACCACCACTCGGCCTTGAAGTCGGGGTGCGGGCCGTGGTCGGCCGGGAACGCGAAGTCGCGCACGCGGTCGGCGCGGGCGAAGCCGGTCGTGTCGCCCGACATCGCCTCGGCGACCGAGACCGACGTCTGGACCGCCTCGGAAGCGGGGTTGCAGGCGACGAGCGCGAGCCCCGAGGCGAGGACGAGGGCGAAGACACCGAGGCGAGTCGAGCACATGGGATGCACCAATGACGGAGGGGTGGCGGTCGGGCTCCGTACGCTCCAGTCCCGCAACTCAATCCCCCCTCCCATGACTCTTCTCGAAATGGCCCAGGACCTTCAGCGGAAGGCGGACGGGCCGGAGATCTTCGACGCCCTCGACACCTACTACGCCGACGACGTGACGCTGGTCGAGGGGACCGGCGAGACGTTCCACGGCAAGGAGACCGAGCGCGCCCGCATCCAGGCGTTCTTCGCGTCGATCGAGGAGATGCACGGCAGCGAGATCAAGGCCGTCTCCGCGCACGAGACGTCGCCGGGCACGGGCGTCGCCTTCGCCGAGACGTCGGCCGACGCCACGTTCACGGGCGCCGGCCGCCGGCAGATCGAGCAAGTCTCCGTC
The DNA here is from genome assembly GCA_039024395.1 of Bacteroidota bacterium. Classification (GTDB taxonomy): domain Bacteria; phylum Bacteroidota; class Rhodothermia; order Rhodothermales; family Rubricoccaceae; genus Rubrivirga. The sequence goes on from JBCCQJ010000049.1 coordinate 14,984, forward strand.
CAGCAGTGGAAGGACGGCAAGGTGGTCCACGAGCGGTTCTACTACAACGCCGCGGGCATGTAGCCCCGGCGTCCCGCCTCGGTGCCCCGCCTCGGGGTGCCCCCGCGCGCGCCGGTCCTGTGGTGGGGGCCGGCGCGCGCTTTGGAGCGAAATGCGGAATGGTACGGGGTACTCGGTACGGGGTACACAAGCGCCGAGGGCTCCTCGGGCCGTACCTCGTACCCGGTACCGTGTACCCACCCGAAGGGCGCTCTACAGCGTGTTGAGCCGGTCCAGCAGTGCCCGGCGGCGCGAGGCGCTCACCGGAATCGCCCGGCGCCCCACGGCCACGCTCCCGTCCTCGACGTCCTCGATCCGGTCCAGGCGGACGATGAACGACCGGTGGACGCGCACGAAGGCGTCGTCGGGCAGCCGCGCCTCCAGGGCGCGCATGGTGCTGTGGATCAGCAGGTCGCCACCGTCGGTGCAGAGCATGGCGTAGTCGCGCTTCGCCTCCACCACGGCCAGATCGGCCAGGTCGACGCGGACGAGCCGGCCGTCGACCCGCACGAACAGCGGCCCCGAGGCGGAAGCTCCCAAGGCAGCGGCCCCCGAGGCGGCCGTCCCCGAGGCGGGGGTCGCAGCGGCAGGCCTCGCAGCGAACATCGCCCGGCGGCGCACCCGCTCGACCGCCTTCAGGAAGCGGCCGTAGGTGGCCGGCTTGACGATGTAGTCGGTCGCCTCGACGTCGAAGGCCGCCCGGGCGTACCGCTCCTCGGAGGTCACCAGCACCACCTGCGGGCCGTCGGGGCCGCGCGTCTCGGCCCACTCGATCCCCGACATCTCGGGCATCTCGACGTCGAGGAACACGACGTCGACCGGCGCGGCGGCGGGTTGGAGGGTGTTGTCCGCCTCGATGGCGTCGGCGCAGGCGCCGGCCAGCGCGAGCGCGTCGTGCCGTTCCACGAACCGCTGGAGCAGCTCGCGGGCGAGGGGGTCGTCGTCGACAACGAGGGCTGTCATGGGGAGCAGGGAGCAAGGGTGAGGAGAGCCCGGGCGGCAGCGGCGGCGGGCTCGGCGGCCGCGGCCAGGGCGGCGACGGGAGGGCCGAGCGGGGCCTCCGCCTCGGAGCGGGCGGCCGCCTCGAGAGCGGTGGCGGCCTCGTAGAGCGCGTGGGCGCCGATGATGCCCGCCCCGCCTTTGAGGCGGTGCGCGGCAGCCTGGACGGCCGGCCGGTCGTCGGCCGCAGCCGCAGACTCGAGGGCCGCGAGGGTCTCGGGCAGCGGGTCGAGGAACAGCTCCAGCATGCGCCGCCGGAACGCGGGGTCTCCGCCGGCCTGCTCGTCGAGGAAGGTCTCGTCGAGAACCGAATCGTCGAAGGCCGCCTCGGAGGCGTTCGCCTCGGGGACGTCGGACTCCGGAGCGTCGGACTCTGGAGCGTCGGCCAGAGGCGTCGCCGGCACCGAGGCGGCAGCGGGCGGCTCAGAGGTTTCGGCCTGGCGAACGTGCGCGGCGACGCGGGCGCGGAGGTGGGCCGGCTTGAACGGCTTCACCACGAGGTCGTCCATGCCGGCCTCCTGCATCGCGGCGCGCTGCTCGACCAGCGCCGAGGCGGTCAGCGCCACCACCGGCAGCACCTCCGGCCCGAACCGGGCGCGGATCCGGCGGGTCGCCTCGAACCCGTCCATCTCGGGCATCTGGACGTCCATCAGGACCACGTCGAACGGCGGCGCGGCCCCATCGCCGACCGCCTCGACCGCCTCGCGGCCGTTGCCGGCCGTCGACACGATGGCGCCCCAGTCCTCGAGCATCTCCGAGGCGACGAACTGGTTGAGCGGGTTGTCCTCGACGAGGAGCACGCGGACCCCCGTGAGATCCGCCTCGGCGCCGACCGCGACGTCGGGCAGGACGGCATCCGCAGGCGCCTCGTCCAGGGGCAGGTCCACCTCGATCCGCGTGCCGACGCCCTCGGCGCTCTCGATCCGGACGGCCCCGCCCATCCGCTCGGCCAGCTCGCGCACGATGGCCAGCCCGAGGCCAGTCCCCCCGAACTGCCGCGTCGTGTCCGAGCGGGCCTGGGTGAACCGGTCGAACACGTGGTCGAGGCGCTCCGGCGCGATCCCGATGCCCGTGTCCTCGACGACGAACCGCAGCGGGCCGCCCGGCGCGCCGGGGCGCACCCCGAGGCGGACGCCCCCCTCGGCGGTGAACTTGACGGCGTTCGAGAGCAGGTTGAGCAGGATCTGCCCCAGGCGCATCGGGTCGCCCACGACCGCCTCGGGGAGGGCGGGATGGAGGTCCAGGTCGAGCCGGATTCCCTTCTCCGCGGCGCGGAAGCGGACGGTGTCGGCGAACCCGTGGAGGGCGTCCCCGAGGCGGAACGGGACCCGCTCGAACGAGATCTTGCCGCTGTCGATCTTGGTCAGGTCGAGGATGTCGTTGATGAGCGCCAGCAGGGCGTCGGCGGCGAACTGGAGGGCGTCGAGCAGCTTGCGCTGGTCGGCGTCGAGGCGGGTCCGCGCGAGCAGTTCGGCCGTGCCGATGACGCCGTTGAGGGGCGTCCGCATCTCGTGGCTCATGTTGGCCAGGAACCGCTGGCGGGCGGTCGAGGAGCGCTCGGCGATCTCACGGGCCTCGACGAGCGCCTTCATCACGGCCCGCCGCTCGGTGACGTCGCGGGCGACGGCCTGCACGCCGACGACCGCGCCGTCTTCCTCGACGAGTGTCACGTTCTGGCCGAGCCACACCGAGGTGCCATCGGCCTTCTGGATGGGCACCTCGAGGTAGGTGGTCGGGACGTGGGACGTCACCTGGTCGAAGTAGAAGGCCTGCGTGTCGGCCCGCGCCTCCGGCGCCACGAGGTCGGCGAAGGACCCGCCCAGGAGGTCCGCCTCGGGGTAGCCGGTCACGCGCGAGGCGACGGAGTTGGCGTAGGTGAAGCGGCCGGCGAGGTCGGCCCGGTAGATGACGTCCTCGCTGTGCTCGACGAGCCCCTTGTAGCGCGCCTCGCTCTCGCGGAGGGCCGCCTCGGCGCGCTTCTGCTCGGTCACGTCGAGGCCGTACCCGAGCACGTGCGAGACCTCGCCGTCGGCGCCGAGAACGGGGCTGACGAACCGGACGAAGTGGCGGGGATCGCCTGTACGGTCGGTGAACGCCTCCTCGAAGGAGATCGCCTTCCGCGTGTCGACCACCGACCGGATGGTGTCGAGGCGCTGGCGCGGCACCTCGGGGTCGAGGCCGCGGAGGGCGGCGAACTCGGCGTCGGTCTTGCCGATCACGGCCGCCCGGCGTGCCGGGTCGGCGATGGCGCTCGGGGTGACGTACTGGTAGCGACCCTCAGCGTCGAACACCGCGAGGTGCGCCGGCATGGCCTCCAAGACGTGTTCGTAGAAGGCCCGCAGGCGGTCGACCTCGGCCAATGCGCGTTCCTTCTCGGCCGTCGCTCGGACGACGCGCTCCGACGCCAGGGCCGCCCGCACCGAGGCGGCGAACCGGTCGACGACCGCCTGGAGCTGGTTCAGCTCGCGCGCCGAGAACGGGCGGTCGCGGGCAGTGTCTTCGAGGACCAGGAGGCCGGCCTGCACCTCGCCCACGTCGAGGCGGAACGCCGCCGTGGCAACCGCCTCGCCCCCGGCCTCGCTCCGGCCGGTCCACACCGGTGCGTCGGCCACCGAGGCGGCGAGGGGGTGCGCGCCGTCGGTCCGCTCCGCGCCGCCTCGGGGCGGGACGTCGAGCAGCCGCACGTGGTCGCCAGGGCGCGCGTCGGAGGGGTCGAGGGCGCCGGCCGGCAGCCACACCGAGGCGGCCGAGAGCCCTTTCCGGCTCACGAGCGTCCGCACGAACGGGACGCAGGTCGCCCGCACGTCCTCCCCCGACTGGACCGAGAGGGCCAGTTCGTAGAGGAGGGAAATGTCGCGGACGATGTCGGGGGCGGGGGTCATCGGGCGGCGCCGGCAGGCCTCCCCCGCTTATGGATCGCCGCCGCGATGGCTTACAGCGCTACGCGGTAGAAGGGAGACGATAGCCCGCGTGGGATAGCCATCCTGCCGCGTCTTCCCACCTCAGTGCCCTGACGGCCTCGCGGAGCGCATCGGTCAGAGTCGCCTCCGTGTCCGCCCGCGCCCGCCGCAC
>JBCCQJ010000050.1:0-18659 GCA_039024395.1 Bacteroidota bacterium
GAGGACGAGGGCGTGGAGGCGGCGTTTGCGCTCGGGGTCGAGTTCAGCGCGGAGCTGGCGGCGCAGGTGGTCGGTGTCGTCGGTGATCTCTGGCAGGGCCGCGTAGGCCATCGTCGCGGGGGTATAGTGGAGTACTAACCTAGCGATCTGGTATTACACGGCCGTTTAGGGAGCGGATTCGTCCCCGAGGCGGGCATCGGAGCGTCGGATGGGGATGGAAGGGTGTCATTTCCGGCCAGGAATGAAGAGGCGCGCGCGAGACGGTCCGTGCGTTGATGACGCCGGGTTGATCTCCCCCTCACGCCGCACCGATACTGCGGACGTAGCCCGCTACGCGATGACCGACCGCCCTGCCTCCGAGTCTCAGCCCTCTGTCGTGCGCGGCGAGGCCGTGGCTGGCGCCGGCTACGACGCGAGCGACGACGTCGACGACGCGGTCTTCGAGGATGTCGCGTTCCAGGGCGCAGCCCCTGTCGACGCACCGGAGCCCGGAGGCGATGCTGGCGCCAGGGCGTCCGCCCCGATATCGCCCGACCAGGCGTTCGAGGAGGTGTCGCTGAGCGATCTTCGAGGAGGGGGGGCTTCGGACGAGCCGTCCTACTCGCCGCAGGACGGGTTCCGCATCGACTTCGACTCCGACCCGGACCCCCCGGTCTCGACGGCCCTCGTCCCGATGTCCGCTGCGCCGCCCCAACTCGAGCCCGCCTCGCCGCCTCCGCCGGCCGTGCCGCCCGTGCCACCGCCCGCAGGCGGCCGCGCCGAGGCGCGCAAGACCGTCCGCGACCGGATCCGGATGCTGCGCCGCTACCGGTGGCTCATCCTCGGGACGATGCTCGCGGGCCTCGGGCTGGCGGCGCTCTACGGCGTGCTCGCCGGCCCCACCTACACCGCCTACAGCGTGCTCCTCGTCGACGCCGGGGAGCCGGACGCGACCACCGAGGAGGGCCGCTTCGCGAACGCGCCGGGCGTCGACGACGCCAAGGTGCTCAACCAGGCCATCGTGCTCCAGCAGGCCCCGCAGATCTCGATCGAGACCGCCCAGGGCCTCCTCGACCGCCCCGAGGCGCGCACCCTGTCGACCGTGCAGTCGGCAGCGGCCGCCTTCGACGTCGCCGGCGTGCCCGACGCCTCGGTGCTGGCCGAGTACCTCCGCGAGGAGGTCGTCTCGGTCGTCCGCGAGGGCGAGGAGGTCGACGCCATCCGCGTCGAGGCGCAGGCGGCCTCCGGCCCCGAGGCGGCGCTCATCGCGCGTCTCTACACCGACGCCTACCTCGACCAGTCGCGGTCGTCCAACCGCGGCCGCGCCGGCGAGACGCGCGAGATCCTCGAAGAGCAGATCGCCCGCCGTGAGGGCGAGCTCGACGAGATCGAAAGCCAGCTCGCGCAGTACCTGACCGCCGAGAACGCCGCCGGGCTCGGCGCCCAGACGCAGGCGACGGTCAGCCAGATCGGGACGCTCCAGGCCCAGCTCGACCTCGCCCGCGTCGAGGCCCAGACGAGCGCCGCCGAGCTGGGCCAGCTCGAAGCCGACCTCGCCTCGGTGCCCGCCCGCCTCGACGCGAGCGCGGCGGCCCCGTCGGCCGTCGAGACGACGCAGCTCGACGAAGACATCAACCAGCTCGAGACGCTGATCGAGCAGATCTACGCCCGGAACCCCCAGTTCGAGGGTAACCCGAACGCCCACCCCGACCTCGTACGCCTCGACGCGCAGCTCCGCGACCTCCGGCAGCAGCGCCGCCAGCTCGCCGCCCAGCGCACCGACGCGGCCGTCACCGCGGGCGGACTCGACCTCGCGAGCCCGAACGCGAACGGCGGAGAGTACGTGGCGAGCCTCCAGCGGCAGATCGCCCAGACCCGCGCCGCGCTCCAGGGCGCCCGTGCTCGCGCCGCCGCGCTCCAGTCCCGCCTCGGGGCCGCGCGCGGCCAGCTCCGCCAGGTGCCAGGCCAGCAGGTGACGCTCGACCAGCTCGAGCGCCAGCGCGCGACGACCGCGGCCACGCTGGCGCAGCTCCAGGAGGAGTACAGCGGCGTGCAGCTCGCCGAGTCGACCGAGCTGGGCTTCGCCCAGGTCATCCGCGAGGTGCAGGTGCCGCGCCGCCCGTCGAGCCCGAACACGGCCCTCAACCTGCTCCTCGGCGGCCTCCTCGGCCTCCTCGGGGGGCTCGCCTTCGCGTTCGTGCGCCACCAGACCGACAGCCGCGCCCGCACGCCCGACGACCTCACCGACCACGGCTTCACGGTCGTCGGGACGGTGCCCGACGTGTCGGCCGCCCTCCGAGGCGGCGTGCAGGAGATCGACGGGGTCCGCATCCACCCCTCGCTGGTGACCATCTCGCGCGACTTCGCGCCCGAGGCGGAGGTCTTCCGCCACCTGCACGCGGGCGTCTACGCCGGCGCCGGGGCGGGCGCGCAGGTGCTGCTCGTGAGCGGCCCCGACGCCGCCTCGGGGAAGAGCCTCGTCGCCTCGAACGTGGCCGTGGCGGCCGCCCAGGCCGGGCGCCGCGTGCTGCTGGTCGACGGCGACCTCCGCACGCCTGTCGTGGCGTCGCTGTTCGGGCTCGGCGACCGGCCGCCCCTCGGCGAAGGCCCCGACGGGACGAACCTCGTCTACTGGAGCACGTCCGTGCCGGGCCTCTTTGCGATGACGCCGCGCCGCGCGGCGCAGCACCCCGACCAGCGGTGGGCGCCCCACGAGGTGGGCGTGCTCCTCGAGAACCTGCGCTCGGCCTTCGACCTCGTCATCGTCGACGCGCCGGCCGCACTCACGTCGGCCGACGCGACGCTGCTCGCGCCCCACGCCGACGCCGCTCTCCTCGTGGCTGAGGCCAACCGCACCGACCTCGACGCGCTGACCCAGGTCGCGACTGAGTTCGCGCACGCTGGCCTGAGCCGCCTCGCCGTCGTCCTCAACCGCTTCGACCCGTCCACGACGGTCGGGTTCACGGCCACCGCCGGCGTCCGGCAGGCGGCCTAGCCGATCCCCCCGATCCCATGCTGACATCGCCGACCGCGTGGCTCCGCCCCCTCGTCCTCGCGACGCTCGCGCTGGCCCCCCTCACCGCCTCGGCGCAGGCCGACCAGGGCCGCCTCGGGCGGAGCGAGCTGGTCCGCTCGACCGCCCCCGGCTACTACGTCTACCACCAGCCGGGCGAGGCCACGATCCAGGTGTCCGTCGAGGGCGCCGTCGTCAACCCCGGCCTCTACGAGGTGGCCGTGGGGACCGAGCTGGACCGGCTGCTCGCCCTCTCGGGCGGCGCCCAGGTCGACGCCCGCCAGCCCGACCAGCGGCAGCGCGTCGAGGTGCGCCTGTTCCGCCCCGAGGTGGGGCAGGTCTACGCCGCGACGACGCAGGACCTCTCGTCGAACCCCGCGCCCGTGCCGGCGCTGCGCGAGGGCGACTCGCTGATCGTCGAGGTGGTCACGCGGCGCACGTTCGGCTGGCAGGACGTGTTCACGATCGTGAGCGGCGTCGCCGCGGTCGCCTTCCTCGTCGACGCCATCACCCGGTAGACGCGTCCCCGGTCGCCTCCTCGCCCGGTAGCTTCCGGGCTCTGTCGCCCTCCGCCTCGTGGCCGATCTCCGCTCCCGCGCCCTCTCGGCCCTCCGCGCGGGCCTCGTCCGCGGCGGCTGGATGCGCGACAGCGTGTGGACGGTGCTCGACCAGGGCCTGTTCGCCGGCTCCAACTTCGCCGTCAACGTCCTGCTGGCGCGGTGGCTCGTCCCCGAGGCGTACGGGGCCTTCGCGGTCGGCTTCATGGTGTTCCTGGCCGTCGTGGTGATCCACACCGGCCTGTTTGTTGAGCCGATGCTCGTGTTCGGGTCCGACCGGTTCCGGTCCCGCGTGGGCGACTACATCCGCGTGCTGCTGGCGGGACACGTGCGGTTCTCGCTTCTCGCGGGCGGGCTGATGGCCCTCGGTGCGCTCGGGGTCGCGGTCTTCGGCGAGAGCCTGGCGTTGGTCGCGGCGCTGCTGGCCTTCGCAATCGGGCAGGGGATCATCCTGGGAATGTGGCTGCTGCGGAGGGCCTGCTACGTGGTCTCGAAGCCGGCGTGGGCGGCGTCGGCCGGGGCGCTGTACCTGGCGATCGTCGTCGGCGGCGCGGCGACGCTCTTCGGCCTGGGCCTCCTCTCGGCGCCTGCCGGCGTGGGCCTGATGGCGGCGGGCTCGCTCGCCTCGGGGGCGTTCCTGTGGCGGCGGCTCCGCGTGCCGCTCCGCAACCCTCGCGACGCCGGTCTCGCCGAGGCGGCGCGCGACGCGCACAGCCGCTACGGCCGCTGGTCCGCCTCGACGGGCGTGCTGGAGTGGGCGCACGGCGCGATCCCGTTCCTGGCCCTTCCGATCCTCGTCGGCCTGGAGGCGAGCGGCCAACTCCGCGCCCTCGTCAACATCGCCATGCCGGGCCTCCACGCCATCGGGGCGCTCGCAATGATGGCGGTTCCGGTGCTGGTGCGCGCCCGCGTCGGAGGGCACCTCCGCCGGTCGGCGTTCGCCGTCGGGGGCGGGCTGGTCTCGCTGGCCGTGATCTACGCCGTCGTCATCCTCGGGGCGGGCCGCCCGCTGATCGACTGGCTCTACCGGGGGCAGTACGAGGTCGGGACGGCAGCGCTCGTGCTCCTGGCCGCGATGCCGATTCCGGCTGCGCTGGGCAACTCGCTCGTGGCGGTGCTCCGGAGCGGCGAGCGCCCCGAGGCGGTCTTCCGGGGCCGCGTGGCCTCGGCCGGCCTGGCCGCCTCGGTGGGCCTGTGGCTGACGACGCTGTTCGGGGTCGTCGGCGCCCTCGCCTCGGACGTGGTCGCGCTGTTCGTCGAGGCGGGCGTGCTGCTGCGTGAGCTGTTCACCAAGCGGAAGGCTGTGGAGGTTTCCGAGGCGGCGCCGGGCGAGCGGCTCCGCGTGCTCGTCGGCGCGTTCGCGTGCAGCCCCGGCGAGGGGTCCGAGCCCGGTGTGGGCTGGAACACCGTCCGGGAGATGGCGCGTCACCACGACGTCTGGGTGCTCACCTACTCTGCCTACCGCGCCCGCATCGAGGCGGAGCTGGCGGTGCGACCGGTGCCCGGATTGCGCTTCGTGTACCACACGGTCCTGGGCGAGCGGGCGGTCTTCGCCTCGGGGCAGCGCGAGCGCGGGGGCTTCGCCGAGCAGCGACACTACTACCTGTGGCAGCGGACGGCCCGGCGTGTTGCCCGGCGGCTCCACGCCGAGATCAGGTTCCACCTTGCGCACCACGTCACGTTCGCCAAGTACTGGATGCCGAGCGCGGTCGCCAAGGTGGGCGTCCCGTTCATCTGGGGGCCGGTCGGCGGGGGCGAGTCGGCGCCGCGCGTGTTCTACCCGGTGATGACGCCCACGAGCCGGTTCTACGAGCAGCAACGCGACCTCGGGCGGTGGCTCCTCGACCGGAGCCTGGGCGTCCGCAGCACCGCCCGCGCGGCCGACCTCGCGTTTGCGACGACCGTCGAGACGGCCGAGCGGATGGAGGCCGTCGGGGCGCGCGACGTGCAGGTCCGGAGCGCGATCGGCCTTTCGGACGAGGTGATCGACCGCCTCGGGGAGGTGCCACTCGCGCCGGACGGTCCGCCTCGGTTCCTGATGATCGGCCGCAACGTGGCGTTCAAGGGCCACCAGTTCGGCATCGAGGCGTTTGCCGAGGCGCTGGGCAGCGGCGACACGGCGATGGCCGGGGCCGAGATGTGGCTGATCGGCGACGGCCCCGAGCGGCTCTCGCTGGAGGCTCTCGCCAGCCGCCTCGGGGTGGCCGAGGGCGTCCGCTTCCTGGGCTCGATCTCGCGCGACGCCGTCCTCGACGGCTTCGCGCAGGCGCACGCGCTCGTCCACCCGAGCCTCCACGAGTCGGGCGGCGGCGTCTGCCTAGAGGCGATGGCCGCGGGCCGGCCGGTCCTCGGCTTCGCCCTCGGCGGGACCCGGCTTCACGTCCCCGAGGCGGCCGGCATCCTGGTCACGGCCGAGCACCCGCAGATGTCCGTCTCCGCGCTCGCCGACGCGATGCGCACGGTCGCCGCCGACCCGGCCCTGCGCCGCGCGATGGGCGAGGCGGGGCGCGCGACGGTCGCCGAGGACTACCGGTGGGCCGACAAGGCCCATCAGTTCGCCGCCTACTACAGCCACCTCGTGGCCGGCTCGTCGGTCCGCGTCGACGACGGCCCGCTCCCCGAGGCGGTCTCCCTCCTTGCCGACGAGGTCCCCGTATGAGTGCCGGTCCCGTGTCCTGGACGTTCACGCCGCCAGCGCGGTCAACCCGTCCCCGCCGCCTCGGGGACCGGTGGCTGGCGGTGTTGGGCGTCGTGCTCGTGGGCTATGCGCTCTTCGGGCGCGGCTTCGCCTACCTGGGCGTGCCGCCGCTGTTCATCGGCGAGATCGTGCTGGCGACCGGGCTGGTGGTGGTGCTCACGGCCATCCGCCTGCCGCGTCTGCTGCCGACGATTCCGATGAAGCTGCTGGCGGTGCTGATGCTGTGGGTGGTGCTGCGGACGGTCCCGTACCTCGGCAGCTGCGGCCTCGACGCCGTCCGCGACGCCATGCTGGCAGGCTACGCGGTGTTCGCGATCCTCGTGGCAGCGCTTCTGCTGGACCGCCCCGAGCGGCTCGTCGAGGCGTTCCGGCGCTACCGCGTCCTCGCGGTCGGCGTGCTGGCTGTCGGGTGGTGGCTCTACATCGTCTACCGTATCCGTCCCGATCTCTTCCCGGCATGGCCCTGGGCCGACGGCGTGGCGGTGGTCGCCAACAAGCCCGGCGACCTTCTGGTTCACCTCGCCGGCATCACAGCCTTCTTCGTGCTGGGGATGCGCCGCGCGAGTCCGCTCACGCTTGCCCTCCTCGTGGTGGCGACGGGCGCGCTCATGATCGGCAACCGCGGCGGGATGGTCGGCTACCTCCTCGGCGTGTCGGCGTTGGCGGTGCTGAAGCCGGCGCGCGCCTCGTTCGGCCGCCTCGGGTTCGCAGGCCTGTTCGTGGTCGTGCTCGCGTTCGCCGTCGACACCGGCGGGCTGGCGATCAACGAGGGGAACCGGAGCCTTGCGCCCGAGCAGCTTGTCGAGAACATCAAGAGCGTCTTCGGCCTCAGCGACGAGCGGCATCTCAACTCGACGGCCGAGTGGCGGACGCAGTGGTGGGGCGAGATCGTCGACTACACGTTCGCCGGCCCCTACTTCGCCGATGGAAAGGGATTCGGGGTCAACCTGGCGACGGCCGACGGCTTCCAGGTCGACGAGCGGGAGTCGCTTCGGAGCCCCCACAACTCGCACCTGACCTTCCTCGCGCGCGGCGGCGTGCCGGCGTTCGTGCTGTGGCTTCTCGTCCAGGGCCTCTGGGCCGGCTACGTGGCCGCGGCCTGGTGGCGGGCGCGCCTGGCCGGGCAGGAGGGCTGGATGAGCGTGTTCGCCTTCCTCACGGTCTATTGGGTCGCCGCGCACGTCAACGCGAGCTTCGACGTGTACCTCGAGGGGCCGATGGGCGCCATCCTCTTCTGGTCGGTCTACGGCGCCGGCATCGCCGCGACGGTTCTCCAGCGCACCCATCCACACCGGGTCGACGACCTGGTCCACCTCGGGGACCGAGCGGCTCCGGAGGCGAGCCTCCCCGAGGCGGGGACGGCCGTGCGTGTGGCCCCGAGGCGGGCGCCAGCCACGACCTGGGGCGCCGCCCCGACGGCCTAGCGCCGGCCTGACGCGGCGATCGCCTGCGCCATCTCCTCGCGCATCCGGGCGCGGTACGTGGCCGAGGTGAACCGCTCCTCGAAGCGCCGCCGCCCCGCCCCGCCCATCGTCTGGCGGAGGTTGGGGTCGGTGACGAGGGGCTCCAGCGCCTCCACCACCGCCTCGGTGTCGCGGGGCTCGACGAGGCGCGCGCACGTTTCGTCGACGACCGCCGGGATGCCGCGCCAGCGCGTGGTCACGATCGGGAGCCGGTGCGTCATCGCCTCGACCAGCACCAGCGGCGCCGCCTCGGACTCGTAGAACGAGGGGAAGACGAACACGTCCGCCTCGGCGTAGGCGCGCTCCTTCGCGTCGCCCGTGAGCACGCCCGGGAGGGCGACGCGGTCGCCGAGGCCCCGCGCGGCGACGAGCGCCCGGATCCGCCGCTCGTCCTCGTCGCTCGCGAACCCGCCCACGAGGGTGGTCTCGACGTCGTGGCCGCGCGCGACGAGCCGCGCCGTCGCCTCGACCAGCACGTCGACGCCCTTGCTCTCGCGCAGCGCCGCCACGAACACGAGGCGCACCGGCCCCGAGGCGGTTCGGGTCTCGGCGTACGCTGGCCCGGGGTCTTCGATGCCGTACGGCACGACCGCGTCGCGAGCCGCCTCGAGGAACGCACCGTCGGGGACGGAGAGGTCAGAGGGCCGAATGGCGAGGTCGGGCCTGCCGTAGGCGAGGCGGTAGAGCGGCCTCAGGGGCGCCGGAAGCGAGGGGTAGATCTCGGAGAGGCCGCCCGCGTGGAAGTGGAACACCGTCGTGTCGAAGAGCCAGCGCGTGGCGAGCAGGATCGCGATGTCGCGGTAGACGGGCGTCCGGTTGGGTCCGGCGGGCGGGTAGTAGAGCGCGCGCGCCCCCTGCCAGCGGGCGCGCCACAGCCGCCCGATCACCCGGCCCAGCTCGGCCACCTTCCCGAGGCGGAACCGCCCGACGTCGTCGAGGGTGGCCGAGAAGTCCATCGGCACGTGCACGAGCCGCACCGGGCCGTCGTCGCCGACCAGCAGCGACTCGATCATGATGGCCTGGCCGTGGAACGGGGGCGGCGTCTGGCCGGCGACGGCGACGGTGGGGCGGAGCATGTCCGGGAGCGGAGGGCGACCGAGGGTACGACGTCCCGCGGACTCGCGGAGATCATTCCACACCCGGGCTCCACGCCTCGGTGGGCTCCCACGCCCTCGTCTGCGTGACAGTGAGCCGGTCTGTTTGCGGGGGCATCCCGAGGCCATTATGCGCCAAAGGCGACACGCTCGCGTGGCGCGATGCGGACACCGTTGATCGTAACCTCGACCACGGTAAGGGCCTTGACGGTGGAGCAGGCCGGCATCTTGTCTCTCCGTCGATGGCTCTCGCTGACCCCGCTCACCTTCAGGCCGGCCCTCCCGACGCCGCCTCTTCGGCGCCCCCTCAGGTTTCGGTCCCCAAGAACGACACGGGCTCTGCCCGTCGCCCCATGCCGCGCCCCGACGTCCGGGCTTCCCTCCGGGAGCCGTATGGCACGCACGTCTCGACCTCCTCGTCCTGGGCGTCGGCGCGTGTTCTGGGGGTTCGCTTCGACGCGATCTCGACCGAGGCGGCGGCGGCGCAGGTGATCGCCTGGGCCCAGGCCCAGGAGGCGCGGTATGCCTGCTTCTCGAACGCCCACGGCGTGATCGAGGCCCAGGACGACGCCTCGTTTCGCGACGTCCTCAACGGCGCCGACCTCAACGTGCCCGACGGCATGAGCGTGGTGCGGGAGATGCGCGCACGCGGCCTCCGGCAGGACGACCGCGTCTACGGCCCCGACCTCACCCTGGCCGTCCTCCGCCGTGCCGCCGACGTGGGCCTCCCGGTCGCGTTCTACGGGTCCACCCCCGAGGTGCTCGACGCGCTCCGCACGCGCCTCACCGAGGCGGTGCCGGGGATCGACATCGTGGACGCCATCTCGCCCCCGTTCCGTGCCCTCACCGAGGCGGAGGACGAGGTCATGATTGACCGGCTCCGGCAGTCCGGCGCGCGCGTGGTGTTTGTGGGGCTCGGGTGCCCGCGGCAGGAGCGGTGGTGCGCCGCGCATGTGGGCCGCCTCGACGCGGTCCTCCTCGGGGTCGGCGCCGCGTTCGACTTTCATGCGGGGGGGCTCCGCCAGGCGCCGCGGTGGATGCAGCGCGCGGGTCTGGAGTGGGCGTTCCGCCTCGGGATGGAGCCGAAGCGGCTCTGGCGGCGCTACGCGCGCGTGGTGCCCCGCTTCCTCCTCGGGGTCGCCCGCGAGCGCGTCGCGCGGTCGTGAGCGCGGCGCCCCCGGTGTCCATCGGGCTGCCGGTCTACAACGGAGAGCGCTTCCTCGCGCAGACCCTCGCCGACCTCCTCGGGCAGACGTACGGCGACTTCGAGCTGGTCGTGTGCGACAACGCCTCCACGGACGCCACCCCGGAGATCCTGGCCGAGGCGGCGGCGACCGACCCTCGCGTGGTGGTGGTGCGCAACGACGCCAACCTGGGCGCGCTGCCCAACACCAACCTCGCCTTCGCGCGCACCCGCGGCCCGAGGTACGTCCTCGCCTCTCACGACGACCGCCACGCGCCGGACTTTCTCGCCCGCCTCGTGGCCGCCCTCGACGCCGACCCCGAGGCGGTGTTGGCCTACGGGGCCTCGACGCTGATCGGAGACGACGACCGGCCCTTTCGGTTCGTGCCGGAGCGCGACGCCTACGTCGATGCCGACGGACGGCCCTACGGCTACGACCGCCGTCTCCAGAAGACGCTCTCGGAGGACCCGGTCGAACGCTTTCGGTCCGTCCTCCGGGCGACGGACACGAACGCGGCCATCTACGGCCTCTTCCGTCGCGAGGCGCTGGAGCGCATCGGTCCGCACCAGATCCACGGATCCGACCGCCTCGTGGTCGCCCACGCGGCCCTCCTCGGGCGGTTCGCCTTCGTCGATGCCCCGCTGTTTGGGTACCGCATCCACGCCGAGAGCACCCTCCACCTGACACGCGAGGAGTGGATCGAACGAGACACCGGAAACGACACGTCTCCCTCCTGGGCCGATGGAGCGCACGTCCTCAGGCGCTACCTCACGGCCGTGCGCAACGCGAGCCTGACGTTCGGACAGCGCCTCCGGGCCGAGCGCGCCGTTCTCGGATATGCGGCACGGCTGGATGTGATGCGGCGCATGATGATCCCCGGGCCAGACAACATGTGGGGATGGGGCTGTACGCCGGGTGAGGATGAATCCGGTGAGCGTGCGCCTCGGATGAACGCACGCCAGGATTTTGACCTAGCCGAATGGGCATGGCTACAGAAGATGCCTGACAAGGATTCTGGGGTAGGTTGAACCTTTCTGTGGCATTCGGCATTCTGTGCGCTGGAAGGAGTGTCTCCTTCCACCACCACCACAGATCACCACCACGTAGATTCCAGTCTCATGGCAAAGACTCGATCCCCCCGTAAAAGCCGCTCGTTCAACTTTGAGACGCTCACCAAGAAGGAGGCCTCTGAGCGGCGGAGCCGGAAAGGAACGCGGCGTAGCAAGTATTCCCCTATCGGGGAGCAGTTCTCGAACCTCTCGAAAGACAAGGTCCTCGCGTTCCAGGCGTCCAAAAACGAGGTGCAGGGCGTCCGCAACTACATGCGCCGCAACTTCGAGGACGAGTATCAGCTGAACAGCCGCCGGTCGGACGACGACACGTTCGAGGTTCACATCTCGCGCGTTTGAGCGCGTCTCGGCTGCGGGCTGCCCGGATTTCCGGGCGGCCCCGGTTGGGGTTGGGGTACGTTTCTGCACCGGCTCGGCCGTCCGAACGTCACCCCGAGGCGGGGGGAACAGGGGTTGGACGTGCGAGCGCTGTCTGCACCCGCCCCGACCATGCGCGTCCTCGTCACCGGCCACGACGGCTACATCGGCACCGTCCTCGTCCCCATCCTGCGCGAGGCCGGCCACGACGTGCACGGTCTCGACGCCGAGCTGTTCTCGGCCTGCGCGTTCGGTCCGCAGCCCGCGCCGCCGCCTGCGCGCCGCCTCGACGTGCGCGACGCCGACGCGGCGCTGCTCGACGGGTTTGAGGCCGTCGTCCACCTGGCCAACCTGTCGAACGACCCGCTCGGGAACCTCGACCCGGGGCTGACGGAGCGCGTCAACGCCGAGGCCTCGGTCCGCCTCGGGGCGCTGGCGCGCGCGGCCGGCGTCGGGCGGTTCGTGTTCGCGTCGTCGTGCAGCCTCTACGGCGCCGCCGGCCAGGACGCCGTCGACGAGACGGCCGCGTTCCACCCGGTCACGCCGTACGGGCACGCCAAGGTCGACGCCGAGGTGGGCCTGCGGCCGCTCGCGACCGACGCGTTCTCGCCGGTCTTCCTCCGCAACGCGACCGTCTACGGCGCCAGCCCGCGCCTCCGGTTCGACCTCGTCGTCAACAACCTGACGGCCTGGGCCGTGGCCACAGGCGCCATCCGAATGAAAAGCGATGGGACGCCCTGGCGCCCGCTCGTCCACGTCGAGGACGTGAGCCGGGCGGTTCTCGCCGCGCTCGAGGCGCCCCGCGAGGCGGTCCACGCCGAGGCGTTCAACGTCGGCCGCGAGGGCGAGAACTACCAGATCCGCGACGTCGCCCAGATCGTGGGCGAGGAGGTGCCTGGCTGCGAGGTCGCCTTCGCCGACGGCGCCTCGCCCGACGCGCGCTCGTACCGCGTCAGCTTCGCCAAGATCGCCGAGCGCCTGCCAGCCTGGACCCCGAGGTGGACCGTCCGCGACGGCGTGCGCGAGGTGCGCGACGCGCTCGCCGGGCTCGACCTCGCGCCCGACGTGTTCGAGGGGCCGCGCTACTCGCGCATCGCTCACCTGACGCGCCTCCTCGACGAGGGCGCGCTCGGTGCGGACCTCCGCTGGACCCAGCCTGCCGCCCGATGATCGACCGCCTTGCCGCCCAGGCGCTGCTCCCGCCCGAGGCCCCCGAGGCGGGCTTCGCGTGCCGCGCGTGCGGGACACGCCTCCGCTACACCGTCGTTGACCTCGGCGTCCAGCCACCGTGCCAGAACGTGGTCCGCCCGAGTGAGCTGACGCGGGGCGAGACCTTCTACCCGCTCCACGCCTTCGTCTGCCACGCGTGCTCGCTCGTCCAGATCGACGAGGTGGTGCCGCCCGAGGACATCTTCGCGGGCGAGTACGCCTACTTCTCGTCCTACTCCGACTCGTGGGTCGACCATGCCCGGCGCTACGTCGAGGCCGTCGCCGAGCGGTTCCGCCTCGGGGCCGACAGCCGGATGGTCGAGATCGCGTCGAACGACGGCTACCTGCTCCAGCACGCCGTGGCCCGCGGAATCCCCTGCCTCGGGGTCGAGCCGGCGGCGAACGTCGCCGAGGCGGCCGAGCGGAAGGGCGTGCCGACGCGCGTCGCCTTCTTCGGCGAGGACGAGGCGCGCCGGATGGTGGAGGAGGGGATCCGGGCCGACCTCGTCGCGGCCAACAACGTGCTCGCGCACACGCCGCACCTCAACTCGTTCGTCGCGGGCCTCAAGATCCTTCTCACCGAGGCGGGCGTGGCGACGCTCGAGTTCCCGCACCTCGTCCGCCTCGTCGACGGCAACCAGTTCGACACGATCTACCACGAGCACTTCAGCTACTTCTCGTTCACGGCCGTCGAGCGCGTCTTCGCGCGGCACGGGCTCGTGCTCTTCGACGTCGAGGAGATCCCGACCCACGGCGGATCGCTGCGCATCTACGCCCGCCACGAGGCCGACACCGCGAAGGCGGTCGGCGAGCGCGTTCGGGATCTGAAAGCCCGCGAGGCCGAATGGGGGGTCGACGACCTCAGCACGTACGCGGCGTTCGCCGAGCGGGCGCGCGAGGTGAAGCGCGGCCTGCTCGCATTCCTCATCGAGGCGGCCCGCGCGGGCAAGACGGTCGCGGGCTACGGGGCGCCCGGCAAGGGCAACACGCTCCTCAACACCTGCGGCATCCGGACCGACCTGCTCGCCTACACCGTCGACCGGAATCCGTACAAGCAAGGCACCTACACGCCGGGCGCGCGCATCCCCGTCTTCGACCCGTCGCACGTGTTCGAGACGAAGCCCGACTACCTCCTCATCCTGCCGTGGAACCTCCGCGACGAGATCGCCGAACAGATGGCCGGCATCCGGGAGTGGGGCGGCCAGTTCGTCGTCCCCATCCCCGAGGTGGAGGTGTTTTGACGGTGGAAGGTGCGTGGTGGAAGGTGGACGGTGTCGACGTGGCGCCTGTCGGTGAGACCGCACCGTCCACGTACCCCCCATGACCTTCCACCAAACCGACATCCCCGGCTGCGTGGTCGTCCGGCCGGAGCGGCACGAGGACGCACGCGGCCACTTCGCGCGGACGTGGGACGGAGCGGCGTTTGCCGCGCTCGGACTCAGCCCCGAGGTGGCCCAGTGCTCAGTGTCCTACAACCGCCTCGGGGGAACGCTTCGCGGAATGCATTACCAAGCATCGCCGCACGAGGAGGCCAAGCTCGTCCGCTGCACGCGGGGCGCCATCTGGGACGTCTGCCTCGACCTCCGACCCGACTCGCCGACCTACCGGACGTGGCACGGCGAGACGCTGACGGCCGACAACGGCGTCGCGCTCTACGTGCCCGAGGGATGCGCCCACGGCTTCCTCACGCTCGAAGACGCGACGGAGGTGTTCTACATGATCTCCGCGCCGTACGTCCCCGAGGCGGGCCGGGGCATCCGCTATGACGACCCGGCGTTCGGGATCGAGTGGCCGGGCGAGGTCCGGGTGATCCACGAGCGCGACGCGGGCTATCCGGACGTCACGCCGCCTCGGGGAGGGTGACCCCTCCCCCGCAGGTGCCGGGGACAAACCTGTCCAGCCTCGGGGGCGCTAGCCGCGGAGCGCGCCACCAGCGTGGCGGAGAAGGGAGCCGAGGCGGCGCAGGCGCTTCTCGAGGTCCTCGTTCGTGTCGCCGGTCGTCGACGGGCTCACGTCGCTCGCTGCCGCCTCGGTTTGCTCCCCGAGGCGGACGAGGATCGCGCCGACGCGCTGCCCGTCGACGCCTTCGCCCGTCAGGGCCTCATGCAGTTCGCCCAGGGCCGCGGCGATGGGGAGCAGGTCTTGCCGCTCCGTCGCCTCGACCTTGCGCTTCCAGTCGTCGACGCGGTTGAGGCTCTTCGAGAGAGACACCTCGGTCAGGCCTCGCTCGAGGTCGTCGATCGTGGCGGCGACTTCGGCGGCTTCGGTTTCGTTCGGAATGGTGTCCATCGAGGGAGGGGGTTACGCCTCGGAGGGCGCCGGGGCAGAGGGAACGACGCCGTGCGGAACGCCGTCGCCCGAGGAGGGGGGGAAATCGGGACCGGCGGGCTCGGAGATGCCGCCCATGAACTCCTCGCGCGCGGCCTGCGCCACCTTCGCGGTGACGTACCCGTCCGAGGCGGCGCCGATGAACCCGCCGACGAGCGGGATGCCGCGCAGGTACCGGCGGCGAATCTGCCGGCCGATGACCTGCTTCGTTCCCCAGGTGATGGCCCCCACCGCCGTGGAGACCACGAGGTTGAGGCCGCGCTCGGCGAGCTTGAGGCCGAACCGGTCGAGCGTCTCCTGGTCGGCGTCGCGCTCGGGGTCCTGCGGACCGGCGCCGACGAGGCACCGGAGCACGCGCTCGCGCGTGCCGGCCTGACGGGGGTCGTGGCCCGCCAGGGCGGCCACCGAGGCGGCCATGTGGAGCTGCACCGAGGCGACGGCCGCCATGTTGGCCGGCAGCACGACGGGCAGCGTCAGCCAGCCACCGAGGCCGCTCAGAAAGCCGGCCGCGCCCGAGAGCGCGACGTGCCGCCGCACCAGCCGGTCGACCTGCTCGTCGAAGCTGCCGCCACCGGCGCGCACCTCCGCCGCCAGCTCCATCGGGGAACCGAGGCCGGGGATGCCGTCGAGGACGGTCGGGTAGAGGCGGTCGAGGACGAACCGGCGAACGGTGGTCGGGGCAGACATGGGACCGGAGTCAGGGAGCAGGGACGAGTCGGTCGAGCTCGCGCTCGATCTCGCGGGTCAAGGCGCGGCGGAACGGGCGGGCGGCGAGGCTGAGCGTCGCCTCGATGCGGACCTCCTCGGGGCCGGCGTCTAGGCGGCCCTGAACGCCGCGGCCCTCGACGTGGATCGTGTCGCCGTCGCTCACCGTCGTCACCCCGAACTCCCGGCGGAGCCGGGCGGCCACGTCCTGCGCCGTCCGGCGCGCCCCATCGAGCCCGAGGTCGTGCGGACGGGTAAGGAGGATGTGGGGCACGGTGAGGCGACGCTGAGCCTTCGGTACGCGCCCGTCCCCGAAGGGGTTCGTGCGCGCGCGGTGGGATCAGGAAACGGCTGACCTCCGTCCCCCTTTTGCTGGCCGCCGCCTCGGGGAGGCCCGAAGGTCGAGAGGTCAGAAGGTCTGAACGGCGAACGACATCACCGCTCCACCTCCGGACCTCCCAACTTCCGGACCTTTCGACGTTCCAACCTCCCAACCCCCTCATGATCGACACGTTTCTCGGCCGCGCGCCCCGCCTCGGGGCCGACGTGTTCGTGGCGGACACCGCGGCCGTCATCGGCGACGTGACGCTGGGCGACGGCGCCAGCATCTGGCACGGCGCCTCCCTGCGCGGCGACGTCCACTGGATCGAGGTCGGGGCCGGGTCGAACGTGCAGGACAACGCGACCGTCCACGTCTCGCGGGGGACGCACCCGTGCCGCCTCGGGGCCGGCGTCACCGTGGGCCACAACGCCGTCGTCCACGGCTGCACGGTCGAGGACGACGTGCTCGTCGGGATGGGCGCGGTCGTGCTCGACGGCGCGGTCATCGGGGAGGGGAGCCTCGTCGGTGCCGGCGCGCTCGTCGTGGGCGAGACCGCCGTTCCGCCTCGGTCGCTCGTGCTCGGAGCGCCGGCGCGCGTCGCGCGGACGCTCACCGAGGCGGAGGTCGAGCGCAACCGGGCCAACGCGGCCCACTACGTCCGCATGAGCCGGATGTACCTCGGGCTGGACACGCCAGGGACGAACCCGTTCTACGTCGACCGACGCGGGTAGAGATGTACTCGGCTGGGGACGGCAGGTGGGGAGAGGCGGACCGTCCAGCGGGCGATTCGACCCGTTGGGGGAATGCCTGAGGCCCGTGAGCGAAGTGGAAACGCGGCGCGGTGAGACCGGCGCGAAATTTGGAACCGCTTCCGATCTCGTACACCCGCACGCCCATGACGACTCCCCGACTCAGCCTCTTGGCGGCTCTGGGTATCGCGTGCCTGGCGTCGACCGTCTTCCTCGCCCGGACCGCTCCGGCGCCGAAGCCGTCGATCCTCGACCGCGTCTACACCTAGGCCCACCTGGCTCCCACGCCCCGCCTCGGTGCCCGCTCGGCATCGGGGCGTCGGTGTGTTTGGATGGGACGGGCGGCGGCGACCGCTATCTTGGCCGGACTCAGCGATGACGCTGTAACCGGGCGGACTAACGCCCGTACGGCAACCATCCATGTTTTCCCTCCGGCCATGACGACGATCTACTGGTGGTGCCTCGGTGGCGGGTTCGCGCTCTCGCTGCTGCTGGTCGTTCTCGGGGACGTTCTCGAGGCGGCCGTCGACGTGCTCGACGGGGCCCTCGACGCCCTCGACCTCGGCGGTGTCTTTGACCCGCTCTCGGGCGTCTTTGGCGTGACCGTGTTCGGCGGGGCCGGCCTGCTGCTCAGCACGTACATGAGCCTCGCGCCGCTCCCCGAGGCGGTGATCGCGGTTGCGCTGGGCCTCGTGGCTGCCGTCGGGCTCCACCTCGTCTACGTCAAGCCGATGAAGGCGAGCGAGAACTCGACCGCCTTCTCGGTGCGCGAGTACGCCGGCAAGACGGGCGAGCTGACGACCGGCGTCCCCGCCTCGGGATACGGCGAGGTCGTCGTGCGGATGGGCGCGAGCACCACGTTCCAGACCGCCGCCTCGTTCTCGGGCGACCCGATCCCGACCGGTACGCCGGTCGTCGTCGTCGAGGTCGACCCCGAGGGGGTGCTCAAGGTGGCCCCGCTCGACCGCGACGACCTCGGCACGTCCGAGGCCCAACGCTCCATCCCGCCACGCCTCCAAACAGGCTAGTTCAGGGTTGAGGAGTTCACGGTTCGGAGTTCAGGGTTGAACTCGCTGAACCGGAGAACTCCGAACTCTGAACCCTGAACTCTGAACTCACTACCCCCCCAGACCCATGCTAGAGCTTCTCAGCCCAGGCGTCACCGTGATCGTCATGCTCGTGGTCGCCTTCGTCTCCCTCGTCATGCTCGTGGCGAGCCGGTACCGGACGGTCTCGCCCGACGAGGCGATGATCATCACCGGCGCGGCGCTCGGGGGCAAGAACGTCCTCACCGACGAGTCCGGCCGACGCGTCAAGATCGTCCGCGGCGGCGGCGCGTTCATCGTGCCGATTGTGCAGCAGCGCGAGCACCTCAGCCTGCTCTCGCACAAGCTCGACGTCTCGACGCCGGAGGTGTACACGGCTCAGGGCGTGCCGGTCATGACCGACGGCGTGGCGGTGATTAAGGTCGGGTCGTCCGTCGAGGACGTCGCGACGGCGGCCGAGCAGTTCCTCGGCAAGCCCGACGAGGCGCTCCGCGCGGAGGCGCGGGAGGTCCTGGAGGGCCACCTCCGGGCGATCCTCGGCACGCTCACCGTCGAGGAGGTCTACCGCAACCGCGACAAGTTCGCGCAGGAGGTCCAGTCGGTCGCCGCGCGCGACCTCAAGAAGATGGGGCTCCAGATCGTGAGCTTCACGATCAAGGACGTCCGCGACAAGAACGGGTATCTCGAGGCGCTCGGTCGCCCGCGCATCGCCGCCGTCAAGCGCGACGCCGACATCGCCGAGGCCGAGGCCGTCCGCGACGCGCGCCTTGCTCGAAGGGTAACGGGCGGAGCGTTGTCCTACAGGCCCGAACTATGGCAGGAGGGTCGGATGATTGCACGTTTCACCTTATCCCTTTCGGCTCTCTCAAGACGGCCTTTGGGGAC
>JBCCQJ010000051.1:0-18652 GCA_039024395.1 Bacteroidota bacterium
AACGAGGCCGCCGCCGTTCCCCTCCCGTCCAGGAAGGCCGAGGCGCGGTCGATGGACTGCCTGCCGCCGTCTCGGGGACGGGCGCGCAGGCCTGACGACCCCGAGGTGTTCGATTCGCCGCCCCCCTCCCAACCTCCCCCCCCTCCCCGACCGCCTCGGGGCCGACGGCACGCCGCGCTTCACCGAGGCGGCCGCCTCGGTGGGGCTCGCCGACGCCGGCCACACCACGCAGGCGACATTCTTCGACGCCGACCGCGACGGGGATCTCGACGCCTACCTCGTCAACCACAACGTCAAGCGGCTGCGGGGCTTCGACGTGCAGGTGATGAAGGTCCTCCGCGACTCGCTCGCCGGCGACCGGCTCTACCGCAACGACGGCGGCACCTTCACCGACGTCACCGAGGCGGCGGGCATCCACCAGACGCCCATCGGGTTCGGCCTCAGCGCGTCGGTGGGCGACATGGACGGCGACGGCTGGCCCGACCTCTACGTCGCCAACGACTACGACGAGGACGACTACCTCTACCTCAACAACGGCGACGGCACGTTCCGCGACGCCACGCGCGACCGGATCGCCCACACGTCGTACTTCTCGATGGGCACCGACCTGGCCGACGTCGACAACGACGGGCGGCCGGACCTGCTCACGCTCGACATGCTGCCGCCGGACAACCGCCGGCAGAAGCTGCTCAAGGGGCCCGAGAACTACGACCGCCAGCAGCTCCTGCTGAGCTACGGCTACGGCCCGCAGTACATGCGGAACATGCTCCACCGCAACGCCGGACGGGCCGGCTTCCAGGAGGTCGGGCAGCTCGCCGGCATCTCGAACACGGACTGGAGCTGGAGCGCGCTCCTGGAGGACTTCGACAACGACGGCTGGCGCGACCTCTACGTCACCAACGGCTACGTCCGCGACTACACCAACATGGACTTCCTGAAGTTCGTGGCCCCCGAAGCGCGGCGGGCGGCGCAGGCGCGCGGCGAGGAGCCCGACCTGCTCGCGCTCGTCCGCCAGATGCCGTCGTCGGACCTCTCGAACATGGCCTTCCGCAACGGCGGCGACCTCCAGTTCGAGGAGGCGACCGCCGCGTGGGGTCTGGAGCGCCCGTCGCTCTCGAACGGCGCCGCGACGGCCGACCTCGACGGCGACGGCGACCTCGACCTCATCGTGAGCAACATCGACGCGCCGGCGTTCCTCTACCGCAACCGGGCCGACGAGACCGGCGCGCGGTCGCTGCGGGTCCGCCTCGAGGGCGCGGGCGGCAACCGCCTCGGGGTCGGCGCGCGCGTCGAGGCGGTGACCTCGGACGGCCGCCGCCGGAGCGCCGAGCAGCAGCCGACGCGCGGCTACCAGTCGTCGGTCGAGCCGGTGCTGCACCTCGGCCTGGGCGAGGCCGAGGCCGCAGACCTCACGGTGACGTGGCCTGACGGGCGCGTCCAGACGCTTACGGACGTGCCGGCCGGGCCCGTCACGCTCCGCCAGGCCGACGCCGCCGAGGCGGCATCGCCCCGCCCCGAGGCGGCGCCTCGCTTCGCCCGCCTCGGGGGCGCGCTCGGGCTCGACCACGCGCACCGCGAGAACCCGTTCGTCGACTTCAAGCGCGAGCCGCTGCTGCCGCACCTCCTCTCGCGCTACGGGCCGGCCCTCGCCGCCGGCGACGTCAACGGCGACGGGCTGGACGATGTGTTCGCGGGCGGCGCGCGGATGCAGCCGGCCGCCCTGTTCCTCCAGACCCCGGACGGCCGGTTCGCACGCGCTGAGGCGACCGCCCTCGCGGCTGACTCGCTCTTCGAGGACACCGACGCCGCCTTCTTCGACGCCGATGCCGACGGCGACCTCGACCTCTACGTCGTCTCGGGCGACAGCGAGTCCGAGGACGCCGCCGACTACCAGGACCGCCTGTACCTGAACGGCGGCTTCGGCGCGTTCGAGCGCGCGCCGCTCCCCGAGATCACGTCGAGCGGCGCGGCGGTCGCGGCCGGCGACATGGATGGCGACGGCGACCTCGACCTGTTCGTCGGCGGGCGCGTGGTGCCAGGCCGCTACCCGGAGCCGCCTCGGAGCTATGTGCTGCGCAACGACGGCGGCACGTTCACCGACGTCACCGAGACGGTCGCGCCGGCCCTCGCCGAGGCGGGCATGGTGGCCGACGCCCTCTGGGCCGACCTCGACGGCGACGGCACGCCCGAGCTGGCCGTCGCGGGCGAGTGGATGCCCGTCCGCGTCTTCGACCCCGAAGCGGGGCGGCTCATCGAGATCACCGACCGCCTCGGGCTGGGCGAGACGCACGGCTGGTGGAGCGCCCTCGCGGCGGCCGACCTCGACGGCGACGGCGACCTCGACCTCGTCGGCGGCAACCGCGGCCTCAACGCGCAGGTCCGCGCCACGCCCGACGCGCCGGCGACGATGCTGGCCGGCGACTTCGACGGCAACGGCGCCATCGACCCGATCCTGAGCTACGTCCTCGACGGCGAGAGCGTCCCGGTGGTGTCGCGCGACGAGCTGCTCGGCCAGATCACCGAGTTCCGCCGCCGGTTTACCGACTACGCCTCCTACGCCGACGTCACGACCGACGCGCTGATCCCCGCCTCGGAGCGCGAGGGCGCGCTGGAGCTGCGGGCGAACGGGTTCGCGAGCACCGTGTTCGAGAACGAGGGCGGGCGGTTCGCGATGCGCGCGCTGCCCATCGAGGCGCAGGTCGCGCCGGTCCACGCCATCGTCACGAGTGACCTCGACCGCGACGGGACGCTCGACCTCCTGCTGGCCGGCAACGCGTTCGGGATGCGCGCCCAGGACGGCCCGTTCGACGCCGGACGCGGCCTCTTCCTCCGCGGCGTCGGCGGCACGCAGGCCAGTGGCACACGCGCCAGCGGCCCCCGCTTCGAGGCGGTCGACCCGGCCGAGAGCGGCTTCTTCGCACCGGGCGACGTGCGCGCGCTGCGCCTCGTGACCACGCCTCGGGGATCGGTCGTGATCGTGGGCGCGAGCGACGAGCCCATCGAGGTGTTCGCCATCTTGTAGCCGATGACCTGGAGCCCAGACAACGGACCGACCCATTCTCGCCTCGGGGCCGACCGCCTCGGTGTCCGATCGATCTCCTCCCCCCAGCGGGGGGAGGCTGGGAGGGGGGCGACGGGTCGACGGCCACGTTCGGCTCCGAGGCGGCGTGCTCAGTCCACTGCCCCTACCCCTCTGTGCAGGGCTGTGGTCGTCTCGGCCGTCCTGGCCCTCGCCGGGTGTGCCGGCGGCGACCGCCTCGGGGCGGATCTGGCCGACCACGCCGACGGCCGGGCCGTGGTCACCGCCTCGGTGCAGGCGCTGACCGACGTCATGGTGTGGGACATCTTCAACCCGCCGCAGGCCAGCCGCGTCTACGCCTACGCGACCGTCGCCGGCTACGAGGCTGCCCGCCTCGGCGACGCCGCACACGCCAGCTACGCCGGACGCCTCACCGGCCTCGACCTGCTCCCCGAGGCGGAGGGCGAGGTCGACGCCCGCCTCGCCGCTACGCACGCCTTCTTCCGCGTCGCCGACGCGATGGTGTTCTCGGTCGAGCGGCTGGACCCGGCCCGCGACTCGCTCCTGGCCACCTTCGCCGCCCTCCCCGAGGCGGTCCGCGAACGCTCCGAGGCCCACGGCGAGGCGGTCGCCGCGCACGTTCTCGCGTGGGCCGCCGCCGACGGCTACGCGCGGACCCGCTCGCTCCCGCGCTACACGCCCGCCTCGGAGGAGGGTGCCTGGCAGCCCACGCCGCCGGCCTACATCGAGGCCATCGAGCCGCACTGGGGGCAGCTCCGCCCGTTCGTCCTCGACGACGTGGCGGCCTACCAGGCGCCTGACCCGCCGCCGTTCTCCACCGAGGCGGGCTCGGCGTTCTTCGAGGACGTCCGCGAGGTGTACGCGGTCGACCAGGCGCTGACCGACGAGCAGCGCGCCATCGCGGCGTTCTGGGACTGCAACCCGTTCGTGCTCTACGAGGAGGGGCACCTGAGCTACGCCGCCAAGAAGATCTCGCCGGGCGGCCACTGGATGGGCATCGCCGCCATCGCCACCGAGGCGGCGGGCGACGCGCCGGTCGAGGCGTGGGCCGCCCTCAGCCAGACCGCCGTCGCCCTCGCCGACGCCTTCATCGTGTCGTGGATGGACAAGTACCGCACCAACGTGATCCGCCCCGAGACGGTCATCCGCCGCACCCTCGACCCGATGTGGCAGCCGGTCCTCCAGACGCCGCCGTTCCCCGAGTACACGTCGGGCCACAGCGTCATCTCGGCGGCCGCCGCCGAGGTGCTGACCGCCATCTACGGCGACCTCGCCTTCGACGACGACGTGGAGGTGCCGTACGGGCTGCCGGTCCGCTCGTTCGACTCGTTCCGTGCCGCTGCCGCCGAGGCGGCCATCAGCCGGCTCTACGGCGGCATCCACTACCGTCCGGCCATCGAGAACGGGGTCGTCCAGGGGCGGGCGGTGGGCGAGGCGGTCGTCGCCCGCCTCCGACCCGAATCGCTCGCCGCCACGCGCCCATGACCGACCGCCGCTCGTTTCTCCGCCTCGGGGCCCTCGGGGGCGCCGCCTCGGCGCTGGCCGGTCTCGTCCCCCGCCGCGCGTCGGCCCGGGCCGCATCGGCCCCGACCGCGTCCGCCTCGGGGCCGGTCGTCATCTCGACGTGGAACCACGGGCTCGCCGCCAACGCGGCCGCCTGGGAGGTGCTCTCGGAGGGCGGCTACGCGCTCGACGCCGTCGAGCAGGGCGTGCGCGTCACCGAGGCGGACCCCGCCGTCACGTCGGTCGGCATCGGCGGGTGGCCCGACCGCGAGGGCCACGTCACGCTCGACGCCTGCATCATGACCGAGGCGGGCGACTGCGGCGCGGTCGCGTTCCTCGAGCACGTCCTCCACCCGATCACGGTCGCGCGGATGGTGATGGAGCGGACGCCCCACGTGATGATCGTCGGCGAGGGCGCCAAGCAGTTCGCCATCGAGCAGGGCATGCCGACGCAGAGCCTCCTCACCCCCGAGGCGGAGCGGGCCTGGCTCGACTGGCTCGCGTCGGACGACGCCGACACGCGGGCCGAGATCAACGTCGAGAACCACGACACGATCGGGATGCTGGCCCTCGACGCCGACGGACGGGTCTGCGGCGCGTGCACCACGAGCGGGGCGGCCTGGAAGCGCCACGGCCGCGTGGGCGACAGCCCGCTCATCGGCGCCGGCCTCTACGTCGACGGCGACATCGGCGGCGCGACGGCGACCGGCTGGGGCGAGGCCGTCGTGCGCGCCTGCGGCTGCCACCTCGTGGTCGAGCTGATGCGCCAGGGCCACGCTCCCGAGGAGGCGTGCCGCTTGGCCGTCGAGCGCGTGATCGCCAAGAACCCGGACTACCGCGAGATCCAGGTCGGCTTCCTCGCCCTCGACGTGCAGGGCCGCTCGGGGAGCTACTGCATCCAGCCCGGCTTCAACTACGCCGTTCACGACGCCGGCGGCGCCGAGCTGATCGACGCCCCGAGCCGGCTGTGAGGGGGCCGTCTACCCCAGAAGCGGTTTGGCGAACCGGGGATCGCGGCCTGCGGCCGGCTGCGGCGGCCCTCCGCCGTGTCGCGCTCCATCGACGACGCTGGGGCGTTGCCTGCTTCGCGCTCCGTGCGGCGGTCCGCCTCGCTCGGCCTCGGCATCGCGCCCCGTCACCAAACCGCTTCTCGGAGGGCACCCGCCTCGGGGTCGAGCGTGGCGGTCGATTCGTCGCCCCCCTCCCAGCCTCCCCCCGCTGGGGGGAGGAGATCCGTCGGGCACCGAGGCGGTCGTGTCCGGGGTCGGCGCAAGCAGGCACGGGGGAGATGCCTCGGCGAGGCGTCTCTACGGGTGCCCGACCCGCGGATGGCCGCCCCGGCGTCGCATCGGTGCTGGTGGGTCTCGCCCTCCTCCTCGGGGCCTCCGCCTCGGCGCAGACGTGGGACGCCATGCGCGACATCACGCCGCGCGGCTACCTCGCGCACCGCGCCCCCGAGGCGGTCGTCGTCGACGGGCGCCTCGACGACCCGGCGTGGCTCGCGGCCGACTGGACCGACCCGTTCGTCGACATCGAGGGCGACGCGAAGCCGCTGCCGACCTACCTCACGCGCGCCCGGATGCTCTGGGACGATGACCACCTCTACATCGGCGCGCAGATGGAGGAGCCGCACGTCTGGGGCGACTCGACGCGTCGCAACTCGGTCATCTTCTACGACAACGACTTCGAGATCTTCCTCGACCCCGACGCCGACAACCACGGCTACTACGAGTTCGAGGTCAACGCGCTCAACACGATCTGGGAGCTGACGCTCGAGACGCCGTACAAGGACGGCGGCCCCGCCATCTCGCCCACCAACCTCCCTGGCCTCCGGTCGGCCGTCTACGTCGACGGCACGCTCAACGCCTCGCACGACGCCGACCGCGGGTGGTCGGTCGAGGTCGCGATCCCCCTCACCGAGCTGGCGCGCTACAACGGCGGGCGCCGCCCCGAGGCGGGCGACACGTGGCGCATCAACTTCTCGCGCGTCCAGTGGCAGCACCGACTGACCGACACGGGCGACTACGAGAAGGTGCCCGACACGCGCGAGAACAACTGGGTGTGGTCGCCGCAGGGCATCATCGACATGCACCGGCCCGAGCGGTGGGGCTTCCTCCAGTTCACCGACGCCGCGCCCGGCACGGCCACGTTCCAGCCCGACCCGACGCTCGCCGCGCGCGACCTGCTGATGGAGGTCTACCACGCGCAGAAGGCCTATCGAGAGGCGAACGAGGCGTGGGCGCCGTCGCTCGACGCCCTGGACCTACCGGATCATCGCCTCGGGGACGGCACCGCCCGCATCACCGGCTTCCGCCCCGAGGCAGACGGGTTCGTCGTCACCGCTGAGGTCCGCCTCGGGGATGGCTCGGTGCGGACGCTCTACACCAACCACCTCTCGCGGATCTGGGAGGAGTAGGGGTCACCCCCACGGGTTCACTTTCTGCCACCCGACCACGAGCGTCGTGTACTCGTTGTAGATCAGCTCGTCGCGCTCGATGCCCACCTCATCGAGGAGGTCCGGGAGTTCAGAGAGAAAGAGCGCGTAGCGTTCTGCCATCTTTGTGGCGCCGGGCAGCATGGCGTCGGCGAAGGAGCTGAGCCAGTTCCGCACCGCGCGGATTGCACGAGCGGGCTCGTCGCCATGGGCCTTGATGTCCTGCCCCGAGATGTCGGAGAGGTACGCCTGATAGCGGAACCGCTCTCGGTCGAGGACCAGGCACCGCTTCTCGCGTTGCCGCCCTCTTCCAAACTGACGGGCGCCGAGGAAGATGCCGAGCTCGAGCGGCATGTTGAACCGGGGCAAGCCGAGGGCCGGGTCCAACTCCGTCCGCGACACGTCGTGGACCCCGAGGCGGCACTCCGAGATGATGGCGTAGATCTTCTCGACACGAACGCGGGCGCTGTCGTCTTCCTCCAAGGCGCACCGCGCGACGAACCCGCAGTCGTGGATGGCAAAGATGACGGCGTCGAAGACCGGTGCGTAGTCGGGGTCGAACGGCGCGTTGACGAAAACGCTCTGGTCGTACGCGCTCCGAGCCACCTACTTCTTGACCAGGACCGGCGCCTCGCGGAGGTACGTGCCCAGGGTCACACTCCTACGTGTTCGGTGTGCCTTCACGCTCTTCGCTGCCGACATCGCCTCGGCGCGGCTCACAGAAGCCACCTTTGCGGAGTTCTTGATCGTGCGGCGGGTCTTTGACATGGTCGTGGCAGCGAGAGATTGAAAGTAGGAGCATCGGACACCAGATCCAACGCGCCTGTTGCACCACCGTTGCGCCATGACATGTTGATCACGGTCGAGGAGGGGAACGGAGCACGCCGGCGGCGACGTCGAGGAGCGCCTCGTCGGGGTCGTGGAGGTGCTGCCACCACATGAGGCCGCCCAGCCCGCGCGCCGCCACGTACTCGGCCTTGCGCCGCACCGAGGCGGTGTCCTCGTAGCTGATGAACGTCCGCGTGTCGGCGTTCCAGAGCCACGACGCCCCCGCCTCGGGGTCCCACCGACGCTCGAACGCGTCGTCGAGGGCCACCAGCTCCCCGTGGCCGAGCGCATCGGCGTCGCCGGTGAAGGTCTGGCCGAGGCCGCCCGCCTCGGGGGTCACGCCCTCCCATCGGTAGCCGTAGAACGCGGCCCCGAGGACGACCTTCTCGGCCGGCACGCCGGCCGCCAGGATCAACTCCACTGCCCCCGAGGCGGAGGGCTCGCCTGGAGCCGAGGCGTGGAGCGCCGCGTGGTGGCCCGTCCGCTCCGACCACGACCCGTAGAAGTCGTACGTCATCAGGTTGACGAAGTCGAGCGAGCGCTGCACGGCGGCCATGTCGGTGTGGTCGAGGAACCGCTGGCCGGCCGCGGCCGCAATCGTGAGCTGGTAGGGATCGTCGAGGCGGCCGTCGGCCTCCGAGGCGGCGTCGAGGGCAGCGCGCGTCTCGGCGAGCAGCAGCGTGAACGTCTCGCGGTCCTCGGGGCGGTGCGGGTTGCCCGCGCCCGGCTGGCCGGGGTACTCCCAGTCGACGTCGACCCCGTCGAGGCGGTGCGTGCGGACGAGGGCCAGAGCGGTCTCGGCGAAGCGCGCGCGGCCCGCCTCGGTGAAGGCCACGTCCGAAAAATGGTCCGACCAGCCCCACCCGCCGACCGCGAGGAGCACCTGGAGGTCCGGGTTTCGGTCGCGGAGCGCGACGAGCGCCGCGAGGTTCGCCGCGTCGCGCTCCTCTTCCAGGACCACGTCGCCCTCGGGCGTGAGGTTGGCGAAGGCGTAGTTGACGTGCGTCAGCCGCTCGGCGCCGATGCGGGCGATCGCCTCGGGGCTGCCGCCGTAGACGTAGGCCACGAGGCGGTACGGCGCCGCCGGATCCGCCTCGGGGGGCGAGGCGGTGCAAGCGGCGAGGAGAAGCACGAGGGGGGCGAGGCGGATCATGGCAGATCGGGCGGGCGGTAGTTGACGCCGAGGATGCGGAGCCGGTCGAGGGCGGTCGGCAGGCGGTCCTGGAAGTCCACCCAGTCACGACGCGCGGGCTCGCTCCAGACCGCCTCGGCGAGGGCGAGCGCGCGGGGCCAGACCATGTACTCGACGTCGTGCGGCTCCGGCAGGTACTCGGTCCAGACGTTGCCCTGCGCGCCGAGGATCGAGGCGGCCTGCCCCTCGGAGAAGAACGCCGGGACGGGCTCGTAGGCGTAGACGTCCTGGAGCGTCGTGAGCCCGCCGATGGCGAGCGGCTCCGAGGCGGGGTCGGCCTGGTAGTGGTCGAGGTAGAGCGTGTGGTTGGGCGTCATCACGATGTCGTTGCCCTGGGCGGCGGCCTGCCGCAGCGGCGCCTCGTCCCAGCTCCGCCAGTACATCAGCGTGGCGGTCGGGCTCAGGCCGCCCTCGACGATCTCGTCCCACCCCACGAGGCGGCGGCCGCGCTCGCTCAGAAACCGCTCGATGCGGCGGACGACGTAGCTCTGCAGCTCGTGCTCGTCGGCCAGCCCTTCGCGGCGGATGACCTCCTGGGCCGCCGCGCTGCGCTCCCACGCCCCTTTCGGCGCCTCGTCGCCGCCGATGTGGACGTGCTCGCCGGGGAACAGGTCGAGGACCTCCGTCAGCACGTTCTCGAGGAAGGTGAACGTCGCCTCGGTGGGGCAGAAGATGTCCTCGAAGACGCCCCAGCCCTGGACCACCTCGACCGGCTCGCCGCTGCACCCCAGCTCGGGGTAGGCCGCGATCGCCGCCGAGGCGTGGCCCGGCATCTCGATCTCGGGGACGACCGTGATGTGGCGCTCGGCCGCGTACGCCACCACCTCGCGGATCTCGTCCTGGGTGTAGTAGCCGCCGTAGCGGACGCCGTCATAGGTGTGCGGCTCGTTGCGGTAGCTGCCGACGAGCGTCCCGTCGCGCCACGCGCCCACCTCGGTGAGGCGCGGGTAGCGCTCGATCTCGATCCGCCAGCCCTGGTCCTCGGTCAGGTGCCAGTGGAAGCGGTTGAGCTTGTGCAGCGCCATCAGGTCGAGGTACCGCTTGACGAAGGCGACGGGCTGAAAATGGCGGCCCACGTCGAGGTGGAGCCCGCGCCACCCGAACCGCGGCGCGTCCTCGATGCGGACGGCCGGGATCGCCCACGCCACCTCGGTCTCGGCCGGCAGCGCGCCGCCCCGCTCGACGGCCGGCGGCAGGAGCTGGCGGAGCGTCTGCGCGCCGTAGAAGAGCCCCGCCTCGGAAGCCGCTTTGACCAACACGCCCTCGCGCGTGACCGTCAGCGCGTAGCCCTCGTCCTCGATCGCCGCCTCGGGGTCGAGGTGGAAGACGACCTGATTCTCCGGCTCGACGTCCACCTCGGCGAGGGGCAGCGCCAGGGCGGACGCGAGGCGGACGCGCGCAGCCCACGTCTCGGCAATGCGGCGGACCTCCGGGTCGTCGGTCGTGACGGCGACCGTGGTGGTCGCGTCGAGCACGAACGCACCGTCGAGGCGCTCCACCGAGGCGGGCTGCGGGACGACGGCGACGGGCAGCGTGTCCTGGGCGAGAGCCGGCATGGCGAGGAGGGCGAGGGCGACCGCCCCGAGGCGGTTGCGCAGGCGGACGGCGCGGGCGATCATGGCAGCGTGACAACGTTTGCACCCTCACGATACGGCATCCGCCGGTGACCGTCTATGCCGCCGACCTCGGGGGGACGACGATCAAGCTGGGCGTGGTGCGCGACGGCGCCGTCGTCGCGTCCGGCCGGATGCCCGCCTCGGGGGCGGCGTCGCTGGCCGCGTGCCTGCCCGAGGTCGCCGCCCGCCTCGACGCGCTCGACCCCGGCTCCGAGGCGGTGGCGGGCGTCGGGCTCGCGCTGCCGTGCCTCCTCAGCCGCGACCGCCGCCGCGTGCTCTCGGCCGTCGACAAGTACCCCGACGCCACGACGTTCGACCTCGACGCCTGGGCGCGCGCGACGTGGGGCGTGCCGGCCACGCTCGAAGGCGACGCCGTGGCCGCCCTCCTCGGCGAGTGGCAGCACGGCGCGGCGCGCGGCCTCCGCGACGTGGCGATGCTGACGTTCGGCACCGGCATCGGGTCGGCGGCGGTCCTCGGCGGCCGGCCGTTCCGCGGCGCGAATGGGGCTGGCGGCGTGCTCTTCGGGCACCTGACGGTCCGCCTCGGGGGCGCGACGTGCCTGTGCGGCAACGTCGGGTGCGTCGAGACGGAGGGCTCGACGTGGATGCTGCGCCAGCGCTACGGCGACCACGCCGACCTCGAATGGCTGTTTACCGAGGCCGACGCCGCCCTTCGCCGCCACGCCCTCGACGCCTGGGGCGCCGCGCTCGTCGGCGTCGTCCACGCGCTCGACCCCGAGGCGGTCGTGATCGGAGGCGGAGCCGCGCGGGCGGGCGACGCGCTTCTCGGCCCGCTCCGTGCGTACGTCCAGAGCCACGCCTGGCGCGCGGCCGACCTCGATCCGCTCCCCATCGTCCCCGGCCGCCTCGGGGACGACGCCGCCCTCCTCGGCCTCGCCTGGGCGGCTTCCCACCGCGACGCATGAGCCGGCCGTTCGCCCTCCGCCCCACCGTCCGCATCGCCGGCCACGACGCGGCGGCGTGGCAGGGCTGGCCCGACGTCGCGCGCGTCCTCACCGAGGCGGCCGGGCGTGCGCAGGTGGTCGCCGTCGAGTGCTACACGGGCGTGTTCGAGGACGAGGTCGCCGACCGCCTCGGGGACGCCCTCGGCGCCCGCGTGGTGCGCACGGCGGACGCGCTCAGATCACCGGCTGAGGTCGACGCACTCGTCGCGCCCGACCTCACCGACGACTCCGTCTTCGGACGCCTGAGCGACCTCAACCTCGCGGAGTTCTTCGACCCCGACCGCCTCGGGGCGCTGCGCGCCGAGGTGGACGCCGCCTCGGGGCCGGTGCTCGTGATCGGTGTAGGCGCGACACTCGTCCACCCGGGCGACATGGTCGTCTACGCCGACCTGCCCCGGTGGGAGCACCAGCTCCGCTACCGGCGCGACGAGGCGGCCAATCTCGGCGCCGACAACGCGGGCGAGCGGTGGTCGCTCCAGTACAAGCGCGGCTACTTCGTCGACTGGCGCGTCCTCGACCGCCACAAGCGGACGCGGATGGACCGCTGGGACGTCGTCCTCGACACGACGCGCCCGGGCGACCCACGCCTCGTGACCGGCACGGCGTACCGCGACGCGATCCGCCAGGTGGCGCGGCAGCCGTTCAGCCCGGTCCCGTTCTTTGACCCCGGCCCGTGGGGCGGCCAGTGGATGCGCGAGGTCTGCGGCCTCGACGCCCGCGACGAGGCGGAGGGCCGCGAGCGGCCGCCCAACTACGCCTGGTGCTTCAACGCCGTCCCCGAGGAGAACTCGCTGCGCCTCCAGTTTGGCGAGGTCGTGGTCGAGACGCCGTCGATCAACGTCGTCTTCGCCGAGCCCGACGCCCTCCTCGGGGCCGACGTGCGCGCGCGGTTCGGCGAGGAGTTTCCGATCCGGTTCGACTTCCTCGACACGATGGGCGGCGGCAACCTGAGCCTGCAGGTCCACCCCCGCGCGGCCTACGCCCGTGAGCACTTCGGGCTCGGCTACACCCAGGACGAGAGCTACTACCTGATGGACGCCACGCCCGGCGCGGTCGTCTACCTCGGGCTCCGCGAAGACATCGACCCCGAGGCGATGGCGCGCGACCTGCGGGCGGCGCTGGACGGCGACGCGCCGTTTCCGGCCGAGCACTACGCCGCGACGTGGCCCGTCCAGACGCACGACCACGTCTCGATCCCGGCCGGGACGGTCCACTGCTCCGGCGCCGGCAGCATGGTCCTCGAGATCAGCGCGACGCCGTACCTCTTCACGTTCAAGCTGTGGGACTGGGGCCGCCTCGGGCTCGACGGACGGCCGCGCCCCATCCACATCGAGCGGGGCCTCGCCACCATCGCCTGGGACCGCACCGAGGCGTGGACGCGCGCGAACCTCGTCGGCCGCACCGAGGCGGTGGCCGAGGGCGACGGCTGGCGCGAAGAGCGGACGGGCCTCGACACCTCCCAGTTCATCGAGACGCGGCGGCACTGGTTCACCGCGCCGGTCCCGCGCGATACCGAGGGGACGGTCCACGTGCTGTGCCTCGTCGAGGGCGAGGCGGCGCTGGTCGAGAGCCCCGAGGCGGCGTTCGCCCCGTTCGAGGTCGGCTACGCCGAGGTGGCGATCGTGCCCGCGAGCGTGGGCGCCTACACCGTCCGCCCAGCCGCCTCGGGGGCGGACCCGCTCGGCCTGCTCACGGCGTACGTGCGGCCCCGAGCGTAGGCGCCGCCTCGGGGAAGACTCCGGTCGGCGTCGGAGGATTTCTGGTGCGACGCGGCTGCTGTTCGCTTCCAAGAGCGTTTGTCCCGAGGCGGTACGGCTCTCGGGCCGCGCCGTGCGTCCGCCTCGGGGCGTGGCGGTGCGAGAGATCCTTCGACTCGCGGTGCTCGCTGGCTGCGCCGACCTCGCGGTTCAGGATGACACCCGGTAGGCGGAGACCCCGCCCCGAGGCGGAGGCGGTGTTGCGATGACATGAAACGCCGAGGCGCGGCTGCAATGGGAATGCAAACGTTTTTATGTTCCCTCTCCACACCTCTGCCCTGGCCTCTCCGTCCCGCCCCCGTCGCTCATGCCGCTGGACCCCACCATGACCGCCAACCGCATCCAGCGGCGGCTGAGCGAGCTCGAGTACCACCTCTATCCCGACACCTGGCCCATTGGCGGCTGGACGCTCTCGCGGGACTGGCCCGGCCACATCGCGCGGCCGACGTTCGCCGACGACCTGGAGGGCTTCAACACCGACGTCGAGGCGACGGCGGGCGACGCCTTCTCGGCGCCGTCGAAGGACGCGCAGACCTACTGGCTGAGCACGACGGCGACCATCCCCGACCGCCTCGGGGGCGAGCGCGTCACGCTCCGGTTCGGCACCAAGGCCGAGTCGATGGTCTACGTCGACGGCGCGCCGTGGCAGGCGCTCGACGAGAACCGCAACCACCTCGTCCTCGCCGAGGCGGGCGAGGCCGGCCGCGAGGTCCGCCTCGACGTGATGCTGTTCTCGGCGCGCGACCGCAACCCGAAGGGCCTCACGGCCGCGTTCGCGCGCGTCGACGCGGCCATCGAGGCGTACCGGCTCGACCTCCGCGCGGTCCTGGGCGTCGTGCGCGCCCTCAGCAGCCCCGCCTCGGGGAACCCGTCGCAGGGCAAGCTGGCCGGCGGCGACGGCGACCTCGTGGTGTCGAGGCTCCGGCACGCACTCGTCGCGTCGACCAACGCCATCGACTTCCACAGCACGTACGGGGCCGTCGACGTCACCGAGGCGGCGCGCGTCCTGCGCGAGGAGGTCGCGGCCGTCCGCGAGCGGATTCCGCCGAAGGACCTCGACGTCTACCTCGTCGGCAACTCGCACATCGACGTGACGTGGCTGTGGACGCTGCCCGAGACGCGCGCCAAGATGGGCCGCACGACCGCGACGGCGCTCCGCTACATGGACGAGCTGCCGGACTACCGCTTCGCGCAGAGCCAGCCGCAGCTCTACGCGTTCCTCCGCGAGGACTTCCCCGACCTGTTCAAGCGCGTGCAGGAGCGTGTGGCCGAGGGCCGCTGGGAGATCATCGGCGGCGCGTGGGTCGAGCCCGACTGCAACGTGACCGGCGGCGAGTCGCTGGTCCGCCAGATCCTCCACGGCCAGCGCTTCTGGCAGGAGCACTTCGGGCGGATGACCGACGTGATGTGGCTGCCCGACACGTTCGGCTATGCGTGGGCGCTGCCGCAGATCCTCGCCAAGAGCGGCATCGACACGTTCCTGACGCAGAAGCTGACCTGGAACAACGAGAACACCTTCCCCTACAGCCACTTCGACTGGGAAGGCGTCGACGGGACGCGCGTGCGCTGCACGTTCCCGCAGACGTACGTCGCGCGCGTCGACCCGGAGACGATCACCGACATGCACGCGCGCGTGCCCGAGCGGCAGACGCTCGAGTCGCTGCTGTTCCTCTACGGCTACGGCGACGGCGGCGGCGGGCCGATGCGCGAGGACGTCCAGCTCGGCACCCGCCTCGGGGACGTGCCCGGCTTCCCGCGCTGCCAGTTCACGACGGCGCGCGAGGCGATCGAGAAGCTCAGCGACGAGGCGGACCGGATCGCCGAGCACACGGGCCACGCGGTCCCGGTGTGGAACGGCGAGCTGTACCTCGAGTCGCACCGCGGCACGCTGACGACCCACGCGCGCGTCAAGAAGGGGAACCGCGAGAGCGAGATGCGGCTCCGCGAGGCCGAGGTGTGGTCGTCTGTGGCGGCGGCGCGCGCGGGCTTCGCGCCGCCCGCAGACAAGCTCGACGCGGCCTGGAAGAACGTGCTCCTCAACCAGTTCCACGACATCCTGCCGGGCACCTCCATCGAGCCGGTCTACGCGGGCGTCCACGCGCGCTACGCCGAGACGCTCGCGACGGCGCGCGACACCACCGAGGCGGCCCTCGGCACGCTCTCCGCCTCGGGGCCGGAGACGGGCACGGCGTACACCGTGTGGAACAGCCTGGGCTGGGAGATCACCGATTTCGTGACCGTCGAGGGCGATTTTGCCGAAGATGTCCACGTCGTGGACAACCGGGGGATAACCGTCCCGCACCAAGTCACGCACGACGGCACGCTCGGCTTCGAGGCGACCGTCCCTCCGCTCGGCGCGGCGACCTACGAGGTCCGCCTCGGGGCGGCCCCCGACGCGCCGGCGCTCGGCGCCGAGGCGGACGCGCTGGAGTCCGACCGCTTCCGCGTGACCTTCGACGGCGACGGCCGTATGACGTCGCTCTTCGACAAGGCCCACGGCCGCGAGTGGCTGACCGCACCGGGCAACGTGCTCCAGACGTTCGACGACCGGCCCAACCAGTGGGAGGCGTGGGACGTCAACGACTGGTACGCCGAGAAGCCGCTCGACCTCCTCTCGCTCGACTCCGCCGACGTCATCGAGGCGGGGCCGGTGCGGGCGGTCGTCCGGCAGGTCTACACGACGCCGGCCGGCAGCCGGGTCGAGCAGGACGTGATCGTCTACCGGAGCGTCCCCCGCGTCGACGTCGACACGCGCATGGACTGGCGCGAGCGCCGCGTGCTCCTGAAGGTGGCCTTCCCGGTCGCCGTCCACGCCGCGCACGCGGCCTACGAGATCCAGTACGGCACCATCGAGCGGCCCACACACCGCAACACGTCGTGGGAGCAGGCCCGCTTCGAGGTCGCCGGCCACAAGTGGACCGACCTCTCCGAGGCGGGCGGCGGCGTGAGCCTCCTCAACGACGGCAAGTACGGGCACGACATCCACGGCGGCACGATGCGGATCACGCTCCTCCGCAACCCCGTCTTCCCGGACCCCCGCAACCCGTGGCAGGAGTACTCGCTGCCGGGCCGCGAGGCGGAGGTGCGCCACACCGACGACGGCGAGCACCGCGTCCGCTACGCCGTCTTCCCGCACGCCGGCGACTGGCGGAACGGGACCGTCTGCCAGGCCTACGCCCTCAACAGCCCGCTGCGCGTGACCGAAGGCGCCGCCTCGGTGGCGGGCGCGGTGACCGGCGACGGCGCCGTG
Source organism: Bacteroidota bacterium (assembly GCA_039024395.1). GTDB lineage: Bacteria > Bacteroidota > Rhodothermia > Rhodothermales > Rubricoccaceae > Rubrivirga. The sequence continues at coordinate 16,586 of JBCCQJ010000051.1, forward strand.
GTCGAGGTGCTCAAGCCCGCCGAGGACGGCGACGGGTTCGTCCTGCGCGTCTACGAGGCGCACGGCGGGCGCGGCCCCGCCTCGGTGCGGCTCCCGTTCACCGTCGGCGAGGCGGAAACGGTCGACCTGCTGGAGCGGCCCTATGCCGACGACGGACCCGTGACGGTCGACGACGGCACGCTCGCCTTCGACCTCCGCCCCTACCAGATCCGGACGTTCCGCGTCCGCCCCGCGTGAGCACGCGCTGGACCCGCACCTCGCCCGCCGACTGGGTCGACCCGCTGATCGGGACCGACTCGTCGTTCGCGTTCTCGAACGGCAACACGTACCCCGTGGTGGCGATGCCGTGGGGCATGGCGGCGTTCACGCCGCAGACGCAGGACGACGGGTGGACGTACCGCTACCGCGACGACGCCCTCCAGGGCATCCGCCTGACGCACCAGCCGAGCCCGTGGATCGGCGACTACGGCCGCGTCACCTTCCTGCCGGCCGTCGGCTCGGTCGAGGCCGACCCCGAGGCGCGCGCCTCCGGCTTCTCGCGCCGCCGCGAGCGCGCCCGCCCCTACGCCTACGAGGTGGAGCTGGAGCGGCACGGCGTCCGCGTCGAGATCGCGCCGACCGAGCGGTGCGGCGTCTTCCGGATCACCTACCCCGCCGGCGCCGACGCCGTCCTGCTGATCGACCTGCACCGAGGCGGGGCCGCCCTCCGCCTCGGGGAGGACGGCCGCCTCGTGGGCTTCACGCGGTCCAACTCGGGCGGCGTGACGGACGACTTCGCGCACCACGTCGTCATCGAGGCGAACGTGCCGATCACGGACCTCGGCGCCTGCACCGAGGCGGGAACGGCGTGGGGCCAGGCGGCCATCGAAGACGACCGCGTCTGCGCCGCCGTCCGCCTCGACACGAGTGAGCAGCGGACGGTCGAAGTGCGCGTCGGGACGTCGTTCATCTCGGCCGACCAGGCGGCGCTCACCCTCCGCCGCGAGGTGGGCACGCTCGGCTACGCGGCCGTCCGCGACCTGGCGAAGCGGACGTGGGACGAGCACCTCGCGCGGATCGAGATCGAGGGCGCGACCGACGCCCAGCGCACGACGTTCACGACGGCGCTCTGGCGCTCGCTCCTCTTCCCGCGCGCCCTCCACGAGCCCGACGCGTCCGGCGTCCTCCGTCACTGGAGCCCGTTCGCCGGCGGCGTCCACGAGGGCGAGATGTACACCGACAACGGGTTCTGGGACACCTACCGGACGGTCTACCCGCTCCTGACGCTCCTCTTCCCCGAGCGCGTCGCGTCCATCGTCCGCGGCCTCCTCAACGCATATCGCGAGGGCGGGTGGCTGCCGAAGTGGATGAGCCCCGGCTACCGTGACTGCATGATCGGGACGCACGCCGCGGCCGTGATCGCCGACGCCGTCGTCAAGGGCATCGACGACTTCGACACCGAGGCGGCCTACGCAGCCGTCGTCAAGGACGCGACCGTGCCTGGCGACCGGCCGGGCGTCGGGCGGCGCGGCATCGCGCGCTACGACGCGCTGGGCTACGTCCCCTGCGACGAGGTCTCCGAGGCGACCTCGCGCACGCTCGAGTTCGCCTACGGCGACGGGTGCGTCGCCCGCCTCGCCGAGGCCCTCGGCCACGACGCGGACGCGGCCCGCTTCGACGCGCGCGCCCAGCGCTACCGCAACGTCTTCGACCCCGAGGTGGGCTTCATGCGCGGCCGCCTCGGGGACGGCTCGTGGCGCCCCGACTTCGACTCGACCGAGTGGGGCGGCCCGTTCACCGAGGGCTCGGCGTGGCACGTCCTGTGGTCGGTGCCCCACGACCCGGCCGGGCTGGCCGACCTCCTCGGGGGCCGCGCGGCGATGGGCGCCAAGCTCGACGCCGTGTTCGAGACGCCGGGCGAGTTCCGCGTCGGCAGCTACGGGTTCGTGATCCACGAGATGGCCGAGATGGTGCGCGGGCAGATGGGCCAGTACGCGCAGTGCAACCAGCCCATCCACCACGCGCTCTACCTCTACGCCTGGACCGACCGGCCGTGGGAGGCGCAGCGCCGCGCCCGCGAGGTGATGG